>NZ_CAWPSZ010000007.1:0-200894 GCF_963890955.1 Pseudomonas sp. MF6747 | reverse complement strand
GCCCTGCCCACCCGGCGCCTGCGTCTGCAACCGCGAGCAACTGCTGCAAGCGCCCGACGCCGACGTGCGCATTCTTCACCTGACACGCCAGGAAGAAAAACGCCTGCTCGAGCGCCTCGAAGACCTCAAAAGCCTGCAAGACCTGGAGCACATGCAACAGCGGATGTACGAGCAATTGGGCATCCGCGTACACGTCGCACCGGGCCACACCGAGGTTAAGAGCATGCGCGGGATTCAGATCGTCATCGACGACCTGCCGGGCATGTGTCGCAAGACCCGGCAATCAATTCCCGCAGCGATTCGTCGCGGCATGGAAAAACGCCCGGAGATTGCCTACCGCTTGCTCGATGCCCACGACCTGTTTCGCGAAGGCTGAATCACCCGGCCACGGCTTCGTCCTCAAACAGGCCCTGCCCCACGACCTTCGCCGCCTGTAAATGCGCTTGCGCACCCCCGCTCTCGGATTCCAACAGCAGCGCGGACGTCACCACCTGAGCACCGCAATAATCAAAAATCCCGTAGTCAATTTGCGTGCGCATCGCCTGGGTGTACCCGTGGCGGTCGAACGCACTGTGATCCGCCGCGCCGAGGGCCAGCAGGTGCACCTGCAAGTGCCGCAGTTTCTTCACCACCGGCGTATCGGGACCGTAGTCGATGGCCCAGCCGTTGACGAACACGCGGTCGATCCAGCCTTTGAGCAGGGCTGGCAGCGACCACCAATAAATCGGGAAGGCGATAACCAGCGCGTCGGCGCGGTCGATGCGTGCTTGTTCAGCGAGGATGTCGGCCGGTGGCGTGGCACGGGCGGCGGCGAGGTCGGCAATCTCGAACGTGTGGCCAGCGGCAGTCAAGCCTGCCGCCAATTGCTCGATGTGGCCTGGCAACTGGTACGCGAGGAAGGCACCGAAGCGCTGACCCTGGGCCGTCTCGCGGAACTGGCGGGCGTCACCAAGCCGGTGGTCTATGACCATTTCGTCACCCGCGCAGGCTTGCTCGCCGCGCTGTACGAAGATTTCGACGGGCGTCAGAACCAGCTGTTTGCCCAAGCCCTCGACAGCAGTGGCGCGACACTCGATGATCGCGCGCAGGTGATCGCCACGTGCTATGTCGATTGTGTGTTGCTGCAGGGGCGGGAAATTCCGGGGGTCATTGCCGCGTTGAGCAGTTCGCCGGAACTGGAAACCCTCAAGCGCAAATACGAGGCGATCTTTCTCGACAAATGCCGCGACGCCCTGGCGCCGTTTGCACCCGGCGCCACCGTGTCGCAAGCCGGCTTGCGGGCGATGCTCGGCGCGGCGGAGGCGTTGTCACAGGCGGCAGCCAGCGGCGAGATCAGCCGTGATGAGGCGCAGCAGGAGCTGCTCGCGACGATCCTGGGCATGGTCAATCGCAGCCGCGGGTAAATAATTATTCACGCCGCAGGAATAAAGCGTCGCGACGGGTGTTTACCTGAGTACGGCTTGTGAATACAGCACAAGGCCAGTACCTAAATCCAAAAACACCCAGGAGCTCGTCATGCTGAAAAAACTCTCCCTCGCTGCTGCCGTCCTGTTTGCCTGTGCGGCTTCCACGGCCTTCGCCGCTCCAGCCAACGTGGCCGACAGCGCCAAGGGCAAAGTGCTGGTGGACAGCAAGGGGATGACCCTTTACACCTTCGCCAAAGACAGCGCCGGCAAATCGGCGTGCAACGGCCAATGCCTGGCCAACTGGCCCGCTTTTACTGCCCAGGCCACGGCGAAAGATGCCGACGGCTACAGCGTGATTACCCGCGATGACGGCAGCAAGCAATGGGCCTACAAAGGCCAGGCGCTGTACACCTGGGTCAAGGACAGCAAACCGGGCGACATCACCGGTGACGGCGTTGGCGGTAACTGGAACCTGGCCAAGCCATAAGGTGTGAGGCCAATGCAGCGTACCGGTGGCGAGGGAAACCGACCTCGCCACCGGTTGGCCTATTCACGCCAAGTGCTCATCCACATATAGCCGCACCTTGCGCGCCAGCTGATCCAGATGGCGGTCGCGTTGCTTCTCGGCATCCACCATGGCGCGCTTGCCGTGTTTTTGCAGCAGGTAGGTATGAATCTGCCGCACTTCCAGCGAGCGATAGATCGCCGCCACGTCCAGCACGCCCATCAGGCCGTCAGTGCCGTAATCGCGCGTGTTCATCAGCACCTGCGTGTCGCGCGCGCCGCGTACCTGAAAGCCCATGGCCGTGAACGCCGGGACCTTTTCCACGGCACACGCCAACTCGGCGTGGGGATAACGCGCCAGCACGTCCTGCATCATTGCGCGCGCCACGCCCTGGCGCCGCCTACCCGCCTGCACTGCCATGAACGCGATACCGCAGGCTTGAGGGTCGTCTTTGACCGGCAGATAGAGGCAAAAGCCGACCAGCGTGTCCTCCTCCATCGCCACCACCAGCTCAACGGCGATGCCCTTCGAGCCATCCAGCGCTTGCAGGTACAAGTGCACCTCAAAGCCGGTGGTGTACTGGTAAATGTTGTAGAGCAGGTTGCTGGGCGGCAGCGCGACGCTGCTGATATCGGTGAGGTTATCCACCACCATCTGCAGGATCTGGCTGGTGATCGGCTCGGGGCACGGCGTGGTGTAGCGGGTAAGGCTGAACATGCAAATTCCTGGGGTTTCGCGTCAAGGCAGCGGCGATTGTACCTGCTGCTGCGCGTTTATTGCCCGCACAGCTCGCGTAAACAACCGCGCAACCCGCGGTGGGCCAGGTCGGCATCCGGCCGCGGGTGCCAGCGCATGGCCACGGTAAACGACGCACGCGTCAGCGGCAGCGCAACGCGGTACAGCCCATCGCGCTGGTGGGCGGTGTAGCGTCCGGGCACGCGGGCGATCAGCCGGCACCCCGGCCCTGGGCGCAGTATTTGTCTGGGCCAGCCCGATATAACCCACGCAACCGCGCAAAGCGTGGCGAATGGCCTGCACATGACCTTTGCCGTGGCACTGGCGCCGATCATCCTCGCACGCCGCTTCGCCTGGCGCCGCCACAACGCCGTGAACGGCGCGCAGAACACCCGTTGAGGCAAAAAAACAAAAAAGGCGTTGCGCCAGACCGGGTTACATCGCGCATCATGGGCACTTTCAAGCTCAAGGGTAACGTCCATGCGCGTTCTGTCATTGATGATGGGTTTTACGACGCTGGCCGCCAGTCTGGCGTTCTGCGCCAGCGCGATGGCGAATGAAGAAAGTCAGTTGGTGCAACAGATCAACCAGTACCGCAGCCAGGTGCAGCGCTGCGGTGACCAGGGTTCACAGGAACTGCCACCGCTGGCCAGCGACACCCGGCTGGTGCTGCCGGCCACCAATGTCGGCGATTTGCAGCAAGCGCTCGCGCGGGCTGCGTACCCGATGGTCAACGTGCAAGCCATTAGCCTGTCGGGGCCCAAGGATGCCCAGGCGGCCATGAAGGCGGTGCGGGAAAGTTTCTGCCGCGTAGTGCTGGACCCGCAATTTGTCGACATCGGCGTGAGCAACAGCGGCGAGGACTGGCGCATTGTGCTTGCCCGCCCCCTGCTCTCCAGTGGTTTGGGTGATTGGCAGACCGAAGGCCGGCAGCTGCTCAACCTGATCAACGCCGCCCGTGAACAGCCGCGCCAGTGCGGCACCCAGGCATTTGCCGCGACCACGCCCGTGTCGTGGAACGACGACCTGGCCAGCGCCGCCAACAGCCACACCCGCAATATGGCCAACGGCAACTTCTTCGATCACCTGGACCACGACGGCCGCACCCCGGGCGATCGCGCTGAACTGGCAGGCTATATCGCGAAAAATATCGGCGAGAACATTGCCGCCGGCCTCGACACGCCGCGCAAGGTGGTGGATGGCTGGCTCGCCAGCCCAGGGCACTGCGCCAACCTGATGAACCCGCAATTTCGCGAGTTGGGCGCCGCTTATGCAATGGACCCCAAGAGTGATGCGGGCATCTACTGGACCGGTTTATTCGGCACGCAATAGCGGTTGGGCAAGCGCCCAACCCGGCCCAAGCACACCTGTTCAAATGGATAAGACATCAAAGTGCCATCTCGTTGATAATTGCGCTGAACTGCTAACGATCAACCGTGTCTGTAGCTGGGTGCCATGAATGTTCAGGCGCGCTGAAGACTCTGGCAAACAAGGTGTTCTCCCAATGATGAATTGGCTGCAAGGCAGCAGCGACATGGCCGAACGCGTGCGTCAGCATGATTGGGCGAGTACGCCATTGGGTCCGCTGGAAGACTGGCCCGACGTACTCAAAACGACGGTCGCGCTGTGCTTTGCCTCAAGCTTCCCCCAGTCCATCAGTTGGGGGCCACACCTGATCACGCTCTACAACGATGCGTTTGTCCCCATTCTTGGCGATAAACCCTACTCGTTGGGCCGCCCGTTCAGTGAAACCTGGCGTGAAGTCTGGGATGAAGTAAGCCCCATCGCCCACGCGGCCTTTGAGGGGCACGCGACCTATATCGAGAATTTCCCGCTGGTGATTGAACGTGGCAACGGCCCGGAGCAATCGTATTTCACGTTTTGCTACAGCCCTGTGCGCGACCCGTTGGGCGCAGTCGTGGGCATGCTCAATACCGTCACCGAAACCACCGCAACGGTATTCCTCAGCCGACGCCTGGCCGTATTGGATGCGATTGGCAGCGCGGTGGCCAACGCCACCGACGCCGAAGCCATCATGACCCTCACCACGCGCCTGCTCGCCGAGCACATGGGCGTGTCCATCTGCGCCTACGCCGACATGGAAGCCGACGAAGACGGCTTTACCATCCGCGACAACTGGGCCGCACCTGGCTCGCCGAGTATTGTCGGGCGCTACAGCCTCGCGGATTTCGGCGAGCAGGCCGTAAAGTGCCTGCGTGCAGGCGAACCGTTTGTGGTGAATGACAACCGCGTGGAGTTCAGCCCCGAGGAAGCCGCCGCCTACCAGTCGCTGGGCGTGACGGCGACGGTGTGCTTTCCGTTGATCAAGGATGGGCGCCTGACTGCATTGATGGCCGTGCACCATAAATTCGCGCGCCTGTGGTCACCGTACGACCTGGCGCTGGTGGGCGAAGTCACCGAGCGCTCCTGGGCACACATAGAACGTGTGCGCGCCGACGCCGCCGTACGCGAGGGCCTGGCCGCGATCACCGAACTGAATGCCACCCTGGAACAACGCGTGGAAGAACGCACCGCCGCGTTGACCCAGGCTGAAGCGGCGTTGCACCAGTCGCAAAAGCTTGAGGCGATCGGCCAGTTGACCGGCGGCGTGGCCCATGACTTCAACAACCTGCTGACGATCATTCGCTCCTCGGTGGATTTTCTGCGCCAGCCGGGGCTGTCCGAAGAGCGACGCACACGCTACATGAGCGCGGTTTCAGACACCGTCGAGCGCGCCAGCAAGCTCACCAGCCAGTTGCTCGCCTTCGCCCGCCGCCAACCATTGAACCCGGAAGTCTTCGATGTGTGCGAGCGGGTCAAGAACATCGGCGAGATGCTTGAAAGCGTGACCGGCGCGCGTATCACTGTGCAGATCGAACTGCCCCGCCTGCCCTGCTATGTGCGCGTCGACCCGAGCCAGTTTGAAACCGCGCTGATCAATATCGCGCTCAATGCCCGCGACGCCATGGACGGGCGCGGCACCCTGACACTGAGCGTCGCCACGGTGGCAGCGTTGCCGCTGATCCGTGGCGATGCGCAAGTACAGCAGCCGTTTGTGGCGATTGCCCTGGCCGACACCGGCAGCGGCATTGCCGACGACACCGTCGAGCGCATTTTCGAACCGTTCTTTACCACTAAGGCGGTGGGCAAAGGCACAGGCCTTGGCCTGTCGCAGGTGTTCGGGTTCGCCAAGCAATCGAGCGGTAACGTCGACGTCGCCAGCACCCTTGGCCAAGGCAGCGTGTTTACCCTGTACTTGCCCGAAGCAGAAGCCGAGACGGTGCAGGCCAGCCTGCCACACCAGGACCGCTCGCTGGTCCACGACACCGCGCAGCGGCATATCCTGATCGTCGAAGACAACCTCGAAGTGGGCCGCTTTGCCAACCAGATTCTGCAGGACCTCGGTTACCAGACCACTTGGGCCACCGATGCCGAACAGGCACTCGCGCTGGCCGGCCCGGATGTGATGGCCTTCGACGCGATTTTTTCCGATGTGGTGATGCCGGGCATGACCGGCGTGGCGATGACCAAACTGCTGCGCCAGCGTCGGCCGGACCTGCCGGTGGTGCTGACCTCCGGCTACAGCGAAGAATTGGCCGACAGTGGGTATGAAGGGGTCGAGTTCCTGGCCAAGCCCTACTCCGCGGACCAAGTGGCACGCGTGCTGGCCAAGTCGATGCAGCGCGCCTGACGCCTACTCCGCGATCGCCACCTGGTTACGGCCCATGGCCTTGGCGCGATACAACGCCTTGTCGGCCGTGTTCATCAGGCTGTGCAGGTCCTGATCGAGGCTGCGGGTCGTCGCCACACCGAGGCTGGCAGTCAAGCCTTGCACCGGTTCGGCGGCGAGGCCAGAGATGGCCTTGATCAGTTGCTCGGCGATAGCCCGTGCGGTTTCCAGCGAAGTATTGGGCAACAACACCGCAAACTCCTCGCCGCCGAGCCGCCCATACACATCGGCCTGGCGAAACGATGCACTGATCACCCCGCCAATCTGGCGCAAGACCTGGTCGCCAGCCTGGTGACCGTAGGTGTCATTGATGGCTTTGAAGTGATCCATGTCCATCATCAGCGCGCACAGCGGCTGCTGGTTATGGCGACATTGCGCGTACAGCACTTGGGCATGCTCGAAGAATGCGCGGCGGTTCATCAATCCGGTCAGTTCGTCAGTCTGGGCGGCGCGCGTGGAAATCGTGTGCGCACGTTCCATCTGCCGGGTCAGGCGAAAGGCTTTTTCCAGGGCATCCGCCAATTTGCGCGTGGCGCTCGCCACAAAGGTCGAAAACACCAGCACTGCCACGCCCACACCCACTTGCATCGAGGAAGGCTGGAACAGCAGCCACAGCGTACAGGGGAACAGCACCAGGACCATGGAGCCCAGCGTCATGTAACGGTAGGCGGAATAACACGAGACGGCGCTGACCGACATGCCCACGGTGAACAACATCACCAGCACCTGGGAGACGCGGTCGTCGGTGGGCATCACCGCCAGCGCGCCAATGCCCCACACACCCGCCGACAGCATCAATGTCACCCAGTAGCGACGCTCCCAGCGGTCGGGTGTACGTTCGCTGTTCGGGCAGCGAAACCATTGCATGAACATCTGCACGCGCAGCAGCGAGGTCACTGCCAACACCGATAACCAGACCAGCATGACGGTGTGGTCAAAGCGGTCCCAGCACAACCAGCAAAGCATGACGGCGGCCAGGTAACTGCCAAAAATGGCGGCGAAGGATTGACGAAACAGTTGATGCAAGCGGTCGGTTCGCACCAACTCTTCTATCAAACCATCCTGGTCCTGCCCACGCCCTAGGCCGTTCATTCAATACGCCTGCTTCGACTGCCGCGACAAAGGCGCCATTGTGGCACCCTGCCAGCAGCGCGGACAACCGAATCCGGCACCTTGGCGACCTTAAAGCGATTCCGGCCGCAGAATCAGCACACCCAATGGCGGCAAATTCAACGACAGCGACACCGGCTGCCCATGACGTGGCTCATCCTGCGTAAATACTTCCCCGCCGTTGCCGTAGTTGGAACCGGCGTACATGTCGGCATCGCTGTTGATCACCTCGCTCCAGCGCCCGGCAAACGGCACGCCGACGGCGTAGGCTTCCCGCGGCACCGGGGTGAAGTTAGCGACGACCAGCACCGCTTTGCCGTCCTTGCTCCAGCGCAGCCAGGCATAGACGCTGTTGATCGCATCGTCGCCGATCAGCCACTGGAAGCCCTGGGGCGCATCATCCTGCTCATGCAGCGCCGGTTCCTCACGGTACAGGCGGTTCAAATCGCCCACCAGTTTCTGCACGCCCTGGTGTTCAGGGTATTGCAGCAGGTACCAATCCAATTGCTGGTCGTGGTTCCACTCGCGCCACTGCCCAAACTCGCAGCCCATGAACAGCAGCTTCTTGCCGGGGTGCATCCACATGAAACTCAGGTAAGCACGCAGGTTGGCAAACTTCTGCCAGCGGTCACCGGGCATCTTGTCGATCAGCGAATGCTTGCCGTGCACCACTTCATCGTGGGAGATCGGCAGGATAAAGCGCTCGGACCAGGCATACACCAGGCCAAAACTCAGCTCGTTGTGATGGTGAGCGCGGTACACCGGGTCTTGCTGGATGTAATGCAGCGAATCGTGCATCCAGCCCATGTTCCACTTGTAGTTGAAGCCCAATCCGCCCTGCTGGGTGCTTTGGCTCACACCCGGCCACGCGGTGGATTCTTCGGCGATCACCAGTGCGCCCGGCGCTTCCAGCGCCACCACGTCGTTCAAATGACGCAGGAAGTCGATGGCTTCCAGGTTCTCGCGACCGCCATGGCGGTTAGGCACCCACTCGCCGGCTTTGCGCGAATAATCGCGATACAGCATCGAGGCCACGGCATCCACCCGCAGGCCGTCGATATGGAAGTGTTTGAGCCAGTGCAGCGCCGAGGCCAGCATGAACCCGTGCACTTCGGTGCGGCCCAGGTTGTAGATCAGCGTGTCCCAATCCTGATGGAAGCCTTCCAGCGGGTTGGCATATTCGTACAGCGCGGTGCCGTCGAACTGGGCCAAACCGTGGGTATCGGTCGGAAAATGCGCCGGAACCCAGTCAAGGATCACACCGATATTGGCCTGATGGAGGGCGTTGACGAAGAAGCCGAAATCTTCCGGCGAGCCAAAGCGCGCACTCGGGGCAAACTGCGACAGCGCCTGATAACCCCAGGAACCGCCGAATGGGTGCTCCATGATCGGCATCAGCTCAACGTGGGTGAAGCCCAATTGCTGCACATATGGAACCAAGCGCTCGGCCAGCTCGCGCCAACCGTACTGGCGAGAGACTTCACCGGCCTCGTCGAGCTCGCATTGCCAGGAACCGACATGCAGCTCGTAAATCGACAGCGGCGCCGAGGGCTTCTGCTTGTCGGCGCGCGACTGCATCCACTCATGGTCTTGCCAGTCCACCTGCAACGGCGCGGCGACTTTCGAGGCGGTGTCAGGCGGCAGCTGGGTCGCCAGCGCCATCGGGTCGGCCTTGAGCGGCAGAATGCCATGGGCACCGAGAATCTCGTACTTATAGGCCGCGCCCGGTTGCAGGCGCGGGATGAAGATTTCCCAGACGCCCGAGGGGTGACGCAACCGCATCGGATGGCGGCGGCCATCCCAGATATTGAAATCACCCACTACCGACACGCGCCGGGCGTTTGGCGCCCACACGGCAAAGCGCACACCTTGCACGCCATCGACGCTGGTCACTTGCGCGCCGAGGCAACTGCTCAGGTCACGGTGATTGCCTTCGGCAAACAGGTACAAGTCCATTTCACCGAGCAGCAACTGGCTGAAACTGTAAGGGTCTTCTGTGATCTGCTCGCCGCCGGCCCACTGGATTTTCAGCAGGTAGCTCTGGCGCGTCTTGAAGTGGCCGACAAACAAACCTGGCACCGGGCTGGCGTCCAGGTTGCCGAGTGTCTCACCGCTGTCTCGGGCCAGCACCTGAACACTCAGGGCTTCGGGCAGAAACGCGCGGATGAACTGGCCGCCTTGCTCGTCATCGTGTGGCCCGAGAATCGAGAACGGGTCATGGTGTTCGGCGCGTACCAGTGCTTCGACGTCCTTGGACGCCGGCATTGCAGTCAGTTTCGGTTGCAGCGGTTCTTTATTTGTAAAGCTCATGACGTCTCCCCACCGCGTGCAGTTTTCGATATAGGTGTTAGCCCGCTGAGCAGACCGTGCAAACCTTGCAACGGCACCGGCAACCAGGTCGGGCGATTTTCCGCTTCGTAGGCCACTTCATACGCGGCCTTTTCCAGGCTGAACAACGTCAGCGCAGCGCTTTGGCCTTTGGCATCCTGCCAGTCATGCGCCAGTGTAGACGTCGCCTGATGATAAGCCTGGGTAAATGCCTGACGTGCTTCACTCAAGTACCGGTCGGTCACGCGCTTGCGGGCAATGTCCGCTTCCGGCGAGTGATCCACACCTTGCACATTCAAGGCCATGGCGGCGGCGTAATCGAACGAGCGCAGCACGCCACTGACATCTTTATAAGGGCTGTGCTTGCCGCGTCGCTCATGCAGCGCACGCGCCGGTTCGCCTTCAAAGTCGATCAAGTAAGCATCGCCCTTGACCACCAGTACCTGGCCCAGGTGCAAGTCACCATGAACCCGAATCCGCAACCCGCCGACAGTGGCTTTCGCCAGGGCCTGAACGTGCGCGCCGATGGCTTTTTTCTGCGTCAGCAATTCACTGACCAGCGCCTGATCGGCAGGGTTCAATTGACTTTGATGAAGCTTGAGCAAGTGCAGCGCGCGGTCGATCTGCGCGCCAACGTCCTTGGCCCAGGCCTGGGTGTCCTTGACGCTCGTGACTTCGGGTTTGAAGTCTTTGTTGGTGGTTGTCGCCGCCAAGACCGCGTGCATCTCACCCAGGCGCTGGCCGAGCAAACCGGCAAAGTCTTGCAGTTCGCCAAGGGCGTTGTAGTGCTGTTCCTGTTCGGACATGGCTTCGGCCAGCTCGTCACGAATCGCCCGCTCCAGGCTGTTTTGCGTCCAGGCCCACGCATCGCCCTGGTTGCTGAGGTAACCCTGGGCAATCATCAACAGGTTGTCTTGCCCTTCACCGTCACGACGCACCATCGAGCCCAACAACGGCGAGATGTTGGGGTAACCGGCTTCGGTCAGGTAAGCGCTCATTTCCAGCTCCGGGTGCACGCCGGCGCTGACTTTGCGGATGAGCTTGAGCACCAGGCTCTCGCCCACGACCACCGAACTGTTGGACTGTTCGGCGGACAGGTAGCGCACCTGCGATTCGTCGCCCAGTTGCAGCTTGGCCAGATGCGGCGTGGCCTCAAAGCGCAAGTCACCTTCGCCGGTGTTCAGCACGGTGCCGGCTTGCAGGCCATGGATCACCGCGCGAATAAAATGCTCAAGGCTGAAGGCGTCGGTTACCAGGCCGACCTGACGCGCACGGCGTACACGGGCGAGTGCCAATTGCTGCGGCAACGCGCTGGTGAACTGGTCTTCGCCCAGAAAGCCGAATGGCAGTTGATAGCGGCTGACCTGGCCGGCGCTGCTCACCTCGATTTCGCTGAGCAGCACCGGGTGCTGCGGGTCGCCAAAGCGCACGCCGTAGGCAATGCGCACACTGTCGATGGCCGTGTCCTTGCCGGCAAACCAGCGCCGCTTGGGCAACCAGGTGGGCAACGAGGTTTGTTCCAGCGTGCTGCGGCACGGTTCTTCGAGCAGTTCTTCCATGCGTTTTTTCAATACCAGGGTGGTGAAGTCCGGGATGCTCTGCGCCGGTTCCACATGCCAGCTCGGCATCTGGTTTTCCGCCGCCAGCACAAACCAGTAGAAACCGTAAGGCGCCAGGGTCAGCAGGAAATTGAGCTGGCCAATGGGTGGGAAGGCATTCCCGCCGAGCATCTCCACCGGCACCATGCCGGCGAACGCCGACAAGTCCAGTTCGGCGGCCTGGGCACTGCGTGACACGTTAGCCACGCACAGGATGATTTCCGTGCGGCCGTCTTCGCCGGTGAATTCACGGGTGTAGGCCAGGATGCGGCGGTTGCTCGGCGAGAGCATTTTCAGGCTGCCACGGCCGAAGGCCTTGGATTGCTTACGCACCGCAAGCATGCGCCGGGTCCAGTTCAGCAACGAGTGCGGGTCCTGAGCCTGGGTTTCGACGTTGACCGACTGGTAGCCGTAAAGCGGGTCCATGATCGGCGGCAGCACCAGGCTTGCCGGGTCGGCGCGGGAAAAGCCGCCGTTACGGTCGATGGACCACTGCATCGGCGTACGCACGCCGTCGCGGTCGCCCAGGTAGATGTTATCGCCCATGCCGATCTCATCGCCGTAATACAGGGTCGGCGTGCCCGGCATCGACAACAGCAGGCTATTGAGCAGTTCGACACGGCGGCGATCACGCTCCATCAGCGGCGCCAGGCGTCGACGAATACCCAGGTTGATCCGCGCGCGACGGTCGGCGGCGTAGTAATTCCACAGGTAGTCGCGTTCTTTGTCGGTGACCATTTCCAGGGTCAATTCATCGTGGTTGCGCAAGAAGATCGCCCACTGGCAGTTGGCGGGAATCTCCGGGGTCTGGCGCAAAATATCGGTAATGGGGAAGCGATCTTCCTGGGCCAGCGCCATGTACATGCGCGGCATCAACGGGAAGTGGAATGCCATGTGGCATTCATCGCCGTCGTCACCCTTCTTGTCACCGAAGTACAACTGCGTGTCTTCCGGCCATTGGTTGGCTTCAGCGAGCAGCATGCGGTCGGGATAATGCGCGTCGATCTCGGCACGGATCTGCTTGAGGACGTCGTGGGTTTCCGGGAGGTTTTCGTTATTGGTACCGTCGCGTTCGATCAGGTACGGAATGGCGTCCAGGCGCAGGCCGTCGATGCCCATGTCCAGCCAATAACGCATCACCGACAGCACCGCCTTCATCACCTGCGGGTTGTCGAAGTTGAGGTCCGGCTGGTGGGAATAGAAACGGTGCCAGAAGTACTGTCCGGCGACCGGGTCCCAAGTCCAGTTGGATTTTTCGGTGTCGAGAAAGATGATGCGGGTGCCGTCGTATTTCTGGTCGTCATCGGACCACACGTAAAAGTCGCGCGCGGCCGAACCCGGCTTGGCCTTGCGCGCACGCTGGAACCAGGGATGCTGGTCCGAGGTGTGGTTGATCACCAGTTCGGTGATGACCCGCAGGCCGCGTTGGTGGGCTTCGGCAATAAACCGCTTGGCGTCGGCCATGGTCCCGTAGTCGCTGTGCACGCCACGGTACTCGGCAATGTCATAGCCGTCGTCGCGGCGTGGCGAGGGGTAGAACGGCAAGAGCCAGATGGTGTTCACGCCCAGGTCGGCGATGTAATCGAGCTTGGCGATCAGCCCGGGAAAATCACCGATGCCGTCGTTGTTGGAGTCGAAATAGGATTTGACGTGAACCTGATAAATCACCGCGTCCTTGTACCAGAGCGGGTCTTTGATAAAGGTGGCAGCCTTGGGTTTCTTCGCCATTGGAAACTCCTGAAAATTCTGAAAAAACCAACTGGTGGAACACGCTCCCTGCAGGCGCCGTGTGTCGACGCCTGCAGGTGACTGGCTGGTTTCAGGAGGTGGTGATTCTCCAAATTCCAAACGGCATTTGCGGCTCCAGCCGCGTCCACTGAGTCTTGCCATACCAGGTCCAGCGGTGCCCGTTCATCAAGTCTTCGCCTTGGGTCTGGGCGTCGTCCGGCAAGCCCAGCTCCCAAAGTGGCAACTCGAAATGGGCTTCCTGGGCATTGAACGGGTCGAGGTTCACCGCGACGAGGATGAAATTGCTGCCGTCTTCACTGCGCTTGCCGAAGTACAGGATGTTGTCGTTCCAGGCGTTGTAGAGCTTCAACCCCAGGTGCGTTTGCAACGCGGGGTTCTGCCGGCGGATACGATTGAGCTGCGCGATCTCGGCAATGATGTTGCCGGGCGCCGTGAAATCGCGCGGGCGGATCTCGTACTTCTCTGAATCCAGGTACTCTTCCTTGCCCGGCACCGGCGCGGCTTCGCACAACTCGAACCCCGAATACATGCCCCACAGGCCCGAGCCCATGGTGGCCAGTGCGGCGCGGATCAAGAAACCCGGCCGCCCGGATTCGTGCAGGAAGCCGGGGTTGATGTCCGGCGTGTTGACGAAGAAATTCGGTCGGTAGCACTCGCGCCAGGGCGATTCGTTCAATTGCGCGAAGTACTCGCTCAACTCGGCCTTGGTATTGCGCCAGGTAAAGTAGGTGTAACTCTGCGAATAACCGACCTTGCCCAGGCGCGCCATCATTGCAGGCGTGGTGAACGCTTCGGCGAGGAAGATCACGTCAGGGTGTTTGCCGCGCACGTCGCTGATCAGCCATTGCCAGAAGGGCAGCGGTTTGGTGTGAGGGTTGTCGACCCGAAAGGTCTTCACGCCCTCTTCCACCCAGCCCAGCACGACGTCACGCAACTCAGTCCACAGGCTCGGAATCGCATCGGCGGCATAGAAGTCGACGTTGACGATGTCCTGGTATTTCTTCGGCGGGTTCTCGGCGTATTTGATCGTGCCGTCCGGGCGCCAGTTGAACCAGCCCGGGTGCTGCTTGAGCCACGGGTGGTCCTGGGAACACTGGATGGCGAAGTCCAGAGCGATTTCCAGGCCATGGTCGGCGGCGGCCTTGACCAACCGACGAAAGTCATCGCGGCTGCCCAGTTGCGGGTGGATGGCTTCATGGCCGCCCTCCTCGCTGCCAATCGCGTACGGGCTGCCGGGATCATCGGGGCCGGCGGTCAGGGAGTTGTTCTTGCCTTTGCGATGGCTGCGCCCGATGGGATGGATCGGCGGGAAGTACAGCACGTCAAAGCCCATGTCATGGATCATCGACAGCCGAGAGTGCACGTCGTTGAACGTGCCGTGGCGGGCAGGATCGTCGGTGATCGAGCGCGGAAACAGCTCGTACCAGCTGGCAAACTGCGCCGCTGTGCGCTCGACATCCACCGGATAGACTGGGCTGACGCTCAAATAGGCACGGTGGTCGGCCTGGGTCATCAGGTGTGCACTGTCTTCGTGCAGAAACTGCGCGACCTGCTCGGTTTCCAGCAAACCGGACAGTTCGTGGTGCAACAGCATCAAGCGATCGCGCAGCTCGTTGTCACTGCGCTCGGCGGCCTGCAACACCAGGCTGCGACCTTCCTGCAGCTCAAGGCTGACTGGCACGCCGGCCTCGTGCTTTTTGCGCAGCTCATAACAGAAGCTGGCAAAGGTATCGATCCAGGCTTCGATGCAATATTGGTGGGGGCCTTGCTGCGTCACGGTGAACGCGCCTTCCCAGCCATTGTTGCCGACGTCGGTCATTACTACGCTGTGCCAGCTTTCGTCCTGCAACGGGCGCCAGCGGATCAGTACGGCAAGCTTGTCGTGGCCATCAGCAAAGACCTTGCTGGTGACATTGATGCGCTGGCCGACCACGGCCTTCACGGCAAACTCGCCGCCGTCGATCACGGGCGCGGTACTTTCGATAGCGATCCTGGGCAATAACAACGCCTGGGACAGCGGCAAAATGGAATCGTCTGGAGCCAGTGTTTCAGCAGTCATCGAGCATCTTCCCCTTACGCCCTGTGGACGCTCTTTGCTTGATCCGAATTCTGATATGGCAACGCTCTCCCTGAGCAGGGCCGTAATAGGTCCGAGCCTGGCGTCAGGTGAAAAGTTCAGGTGGATATGTCGCCATTGGGCGGGGAATCAATTCCCCCAGGCGGATGTCCACCGCAAGAGCAAAGCACAAAGGAGGCCACACCGATGAATATCCCAATTCCGGCTGAAACACCCGATCCGAACATCGACGACCCAACGTTACCGCCCGCTGAGCCGAAGCCGATCCCTGAACAGGAACCCCCTGAAAACGATCCACCGCCGGTGCAGGAACCGCCAACGAGCGAGCCGCCGGCCATTCTGTGACGAGGTCCTTATAGGTTCAGCGTCCGCTCGCAAGGCACGGCGGGTACTGCCGACGCAGTACTGGCCGTTGAACCGTGACTCGCGAGCAGGCGTTGATGCAGAAAATTCCCACTCACTTGAAAGGCAAAGCCCTAATTCCAACTGATGTGATCGTTCTCATACTGATTTTGCGCTGACTTCATTTCCAGGCCCCTGGCCCCAGCGCTCGTCCGATTGGTTTTTGAGGATTCATCATGTCGACCATCCAGCAGCCGTCTCGCGCCCGCGCCGAACTCATCTCAGGCCACCTTCATTCTCACCCCATGCCGCCATCACCCGTGAGCGTGTCTGCTCAAGCGCTGGACGCCCTGCTCCGGTCGGCGCCAAACACCACCCGCGAGCCGATGCGTGCAGATGGTGCCGCACCCGCCGACCAGGCGGCGCTGGAAAAACAACTCAAGCAACTCTGCGACCAGCTGGACCGCAAAACCGTTGAGCGCCTGATGCGCGACCCTGAGTCCAGCGAGTCAAAAGACACCTTCAACACCATCGACAGGCTGTTGACCCCCGACAACCTCAAGTGCCTGTTGAGCGGCCCCAACGCAACGTCCTGCATCAAGATCCTCGCCAGGATCGAAACCCAACTCAACAAAGGTTCGCTTGACACGGTCTTGAGCCCCATTGAAACCGAGCAGGTCGGCGCCTATCGCAGCTATGTGGAGGCGGCGCTGTTCGCGTTGAAAGCCAGTTTGATGAAAGCCTCACCGAGCAGTCGCTTTGATATGGTCCGCGCGTTCTCCCGCCAGGAACACGCGCCCCTGACAAGCATTCAGGACTATATGCGTAGCCTGCAGGTCAAGAGCAAACACCTCTGCGACATTGCCACTCAGGTCCGGAAGGTGACCGAGCCGCTGCAATATGCGCATCTTGAAGATTGGCAGCGACGGGACCACTACGAGTCCGACTGTAAAAACCACCCCAAGACCTACAGTTTTACTAACACGCTTGAGTCCACGCTCGAGCACCCGTGTGAAATCAGGCACTTTGTCACCGACCGGGACAAGCTGGACGTCACCGGCATTCGCCGGCAACTGAATAAACCGCTGCACTGGGTCAACCAGTTATCCGGCGCCAGTGGTGAGATGCAGTTGAAATACTCGCGTGCGCACAACGCCAGCGTGCTGGTGATTGCCGGCAACCAGGGGGAGCCTGCGCTGGTTGCAAAGATATTTGGCCAGGTCAAAGAAAACGATCTACTCACCTGATCGGCGGTCATCGTCATTCTCGAACGCCCTGACGATCCGGGGCATCACGCTGAATACCGCCAAGGCCAGCAAGGTACTGAGCACCGCTGTCGATTCGCGGCCCATGCCGGCGGCAACCCCGATAGCCGCAGTCATCCACAGGCCGGCAGCGGTGGTCAGGCCTTTGACGTGCTGGCCCTGCTCATCTTCCTTGCCTTTGAGAATGGTACCGGCGCCGAGAAATCCGATGCCGGCAATCACGCCCTGAAGCACCCGGCTCATCGCATCCGCCTGGCTGCCGGACGTCTGCGGCACCAATACAAACAGCGCGGCGCCCAACGCCACCAGCATGTGGGTGCGTACACCGGCCGCCTTGCCCTTCTGTTCCCGTTCGAACCCGAGAATACCGCCCAGCAGCGCGGCGATCAGCAAGCGCACGGTGATCTGGGTGAGTTGTTTCGCATCGCCGATGTCGGCAAATTCGGCTTGCAGGGTTTGCCACACTTCGCTCCACCAGGCATCCATGGAAAGCGGTCCTTTGTGATTATGGGTTTAGCATGGACAACGGCGACCGCCAGTCAGTTGCCTGGAACGCCGGGCAACCGGGTGAACCCTAATGATCACCCGCCAATGGAAAAGGAGATCACCATGCCTGTACGTATCGATAACCAGACGTGCTACTTCAAGGTCGATGAAAACGGCCAGGAGCGCAGCCTGCCTGCGCCCGAGGTGACGGTCAGTACCGACAGCCTCAAAGCCATGTCTTTTGTGACGCTGGATAACGACAGGATCTACATCACCGAGGCCGAAGCCGATGCCTTGACCGTCGCCGGCGCCGTGGATGGACGCAAACACTTGAAGGCGACCGACAGTGATTCGGTGATTTGATTGATCTGTATCAATGTGCGCTGATTGGCGCTGCACTCCTAGCGCCACGGAGTGCAGCGACCGGCCACAGCCTTGTAGAAAAACCCCATCTGATCCGCTTTTTATCGCTCTAGCTGAGTCTGTTATGCACACAGAGCGGAGTCCATAGTTCATCCGCCTGATGGAGGCTGATGAGCGAACGACCATGAGCGAAAGAATCCCAACCGTGGAAACCTTTGAGCCCATACACCCAAAGAAGGTGAAGGCCAAATCCAGCGACAACCTGATCCATACCCGCAGCTTTACCGGCCTGTTTCGTACCTTGCGCATAGTCGGCGCCGCGGTGCTGTTCCTGGCCTTTTTCGGCACCGTATGGCTGAACTGGGGTGGGCGCCAGGCCGTGCTGTGGGACCTGGCCGAGAGCAAATTCCACATCTTCGGCGCAACCTTCTGGCCCCAGGACTTCATCCTGTTGTCGGCGCTGCTGATCATCTGCGCCTTTGGCCTGTTTGCCATCACCGTGTTCGCAGGCCGGGTGTGGTGCGGCTACACCTGCCCGCAAAGCTCGTTTACCTGGCTGTTCATGTGGTGTGAAAAGGTCACCGAAGGCGAACGTAACCAGCGCATCAAGCTCCACGCAGCGCCATGGAGCCTGAACAAGCTGGCGCGGCGCTCGGCCAAACATACCTTGTGGCTGGGCATCAGCGTGTTGACCGGGCTGACGTTTGTCGGCTACTTCACGCCCATCCGCCCTTTGGCCTTGGAGCTGCTGACGTGGCAAATGGGCGGCGTCAGCCTGTTCTGGGTGCTGTTTTTCACCGCGGCCACGTACATCAATGCCGGCTGGCTGCGTGAAGCGGTGTGCATGCACATGTGCCCCTATGCGCGCTTCCAGAGCGTGATGTTCGACAAGGACACCCTGACCATTTCATACGATGCGGCGCGTGGAGAACACCGCGGCCCGCGCAAACGAGACGTGACGCCCGCCGACGTCGGCCTGGGTGACTGCATCGACTGCCAGCTGTGCGTGCAGGTGTGCCCCACCGGCATTGATATCCGCGACGGCTTGCAGATGGAGTGCATCGGCTGCGCGGCCTGCATCGACGCCTGCGATTCAATCATGGACAAAATGGGCTATGCCCGCGGCCTGGTGAGCTATACCTCCGAGCATCAACTGCAGGGCGGCAAAACCCACCTGCTTCGGCCGCGACTGATCGGCTACAGTGCCGTGCTGCTGGTGATGATCGCCGCACTGGTGGTGGCCCTGGTAGGACGGCCGATGGTGTCGCTCGACGTCACCAAGGACCGCGGCATGTTTCGCGAAAACAGCCAGGGTTTGATCGAAAACATTTACAGCCTCAAGGTCATCAACAAAACCCAGCAGCGCCAGGACTATCGCCTGGCGTTGGTGGACGCCGAGGGTTTCGTGCTGCAAGGCAAGACCGAGCTCAGCCTGGCGCCGGGGGAAATCAGCGATGTGCCGGTGTCGGTGGCATTGTTGGCCGACAAGCCGGCGAGCAGTTCACAGACCCTGCGGTTCAAGGTGACAGACGTGGATGAGCCGTGGATCTACAGTGCGGCCGACAGCCGCTTTGTGGCGCCGATGAACCGCTAAGGTCTAACCGACACAGGCCCGCAGCCACTGTTTGCCCTGTGTTCATAATGAGAAAACTGTTTTTAAGGTCTTCATGAAACGCTACGAAAAATTCGCCGATGACATCGCAGAACTGATCCGCTCCGGCGTGCTCGGGCCCGGCCAGCGCGTGCCGTCGGTGCGCTATGCTAGCCAGACCTACGGCGTCAGCCCGTCCACGGTGTTCCAGGCGTATTACCTGCTCGAACGCCGTGGGCTGATCCGCGCGCGGCCGCGTTCCGGTTACTTCGTCAACACCCATGCACCGAGCCCGTTTTCCGAGCCGGTGGTGAGCGAACATGTGCACGAATCCACCGAAGTCGATGTGAGTGAACTGGTGTTTTCGGTACTGGACTCCATCAAAGACCCCAATACCGTCCCCTTCGGTTCGGCCTTTCCCAGCCCGATGCTGTTCCCTTTGCCACGCCTGGCACGTTCGCTGGCCAGTGCCAGCCGCGAAATGGACCCACGCCTGGTCGTGACCGACATGTCACCGGGCAACCCGCAGCTGCGCAGGCAAATTGCCCTGCGTTACATGGTCGGCGGCCTGATGCTGCCGATGGAAGAGTTGCTGATCACCAACGGCGCACTCGAAGCCCTGAACCTGTGCCTGCAGGCCGTGACCGAGCCGGGCGATCTGGTAGCCATCGAAGCGCCGGCGTTTTATGCCTGCCTGCAGGTGCTCGAACGTCTGAAGCTCAAGGCCGTGGAAATTCCGGTGCACCCACGCGACGGCATCGACCTCAACGCCTTGGCGCAAAGCCTTGAGCGCTGCCCGATCAAGGCCTGCTGGACCATGACCAGCTTCCAGAACCCGATGGGCGCAACGCTGCCGGAGGCCAAAAAGCAGGCGTTGGTGGAACTGCTGCGTAGTCACCAGGTGCCGCTGATCGAAGACGACGTGTACGCCGAGTTGTATTACGGGCAACAAGCGCCCAAACCGGCCAAGGCCTTCGACACTGAAGGCCTGGTGATGCACTGCGGCTCCTTTGCCAAAAGCCTGGCCCCGGGTTACCGCGTTGGCTGGGTGGCCGCCGGACGCTATGCGCAGAAGGTCGAGCGCTTGAAGCTGATGACCTCGTTGTGCCCATCAATGCCGGCGCAGGCGGCGATTGCCGACTACCTGCAACACGGCGGTTATGACCGCCATTTGCGCAAGTTGCGCTATGCCCTGGAAGAACAGCAAAGCGCGATGCTGGCGGCCATCGCCCGCTATTTCCCGGCCCAGACACGGGTCAGCCAGCCGGCTGGCGGGTATTTTTTGTGGCTCGAACTGCCGGAGCAAACCGACTCGCTGAAGTTATTCCAGATGGCCCTGGCCCAAGGCATCAGCATTGCGCCGGGGCCGATTTTCTCGGCGACCCAGCGCTTCAGAAATTGCATCCGCTTGAATTACGGCAGCCCGTGGACCGAGGCGTCGGAGAAAGCGATGGAAACGCTGGGGCGGATCGTGCGCTCGTTTTGAACAGGCTCGCCGCAGCCAGACCGTCGGGCAACGCCCCTCCGGTTAGCGAAGACGTTTCAGCCTTGTTACACTCGCCGCCCCTCAACGCTCATGGATGACGCCGATGCTTCGCCCACTGTTATCCGCCCTTTGCTTGCTGGCGCTTGCCAGCCAGGCCCAGGGCCAAACCACTGCCGCCACCTCTGATCAGCTGTTCAGCGATTTCTCCCGCTGTGACGCACGCTTTTTCGAAACCCTCAACACCGCTTCCCTGCCCGCCGGCACCCTGCGCGTGGCCAAACAGGGCAATGTCAGCGCTCCAGTGGTCATGAACCCACTGCAGGAAGGTGGTCGCTATCAGGCCTTTGAGCAACCGCTGGTGGTCAACGGCGTGCGCCTTGTGGGGTATCACAATGAAGCCATGTCGCTGCCCAATGTCGGCAATTTGCTGTTCTGGGGATTCGTCGCCGAAGGTTCGGTGAGCGATGTTGCCGAGCGCCTCAAGCCTTTGATCGCCGACCACGCACGCCTGGTAGCAGAACGAGGCAGTGTCAGCCGCGCCGATATTCGCCGGGTAGGCGACCCGATCGGCCAATGGCGCACCGAAGGTTTGGCGGGACCGGGCGTGGCCACGCCCTTTGGCTTTGTAGAGCGTACGCTGAGCCTGGAAAAAGGTCCGACCGAGGGGCGTACGAAGATCTTCTGCTCCTTGCAAGGCACCGTCACGCCTGCCCTGCTGCAAGTCTATCGCCCCGACCTCAACGCCAATCTGCTGGACTGACCAAGCATGCCTAACGCCTCTATTCGTGGTTTCGCCCTGCTGGCCATTGCCGCAGTTGTCACCGGTTGCGCGCACCAGCCAACCCCCGCCGAACTCAACCTGCAGCATTGCGTCAACACCAGCAAGGCCATGAGAGCCGAGCAAAATCAGCAGGTGATTCAAGAGTTAGAGCTGTGCCTGACGAAGAACACCCTGCCGCCCAAAATCAAGAGCACCGTGTACCTGTTGCAGTCAGTGGCCTACACAAACCTCAAGCAGTATCCGCAAGCCATCAGCGCACGCGAAAAATCCATCGCCACCAACCCGCACCCCGAACCGCGCGCGACCCTGGAACTGAGCTACCTGTACCGCCTCAATGGCAACCCGCAAAAAGCCCTCGAACTGGTGCAGTCCAATCTGGATGCCGGCCTGGGTGAGAATGGCAAAGGCGCCGGGTTCAACATGCCGACGTTCTATCATTTGGGCCTGGCGCTCTACGACCTCGGCCAGTACCGCGAAGCCGCCGAAGCCTACAGCGCCGGACTGATCAAACAGCCTGACTACGCGTGGGCCTACTACCAGCGAGCGCTGGCTTACGACCGACTGGGCGACAAGGAAAACGCTCGACGCGACTTGACCCAGTTCGCCAAACGCGTCGACCCAAGCTCGGTGGAGGCGCAACACAAGGCCCAGTTGGCGGCGTATCAGATCAAGCTGCCCTGAACGTCACCGTGAGGCGCCCCTTGGGTGCCTCACTCAACAGCCGGCCAACAGCGGTGATCAGCGACCGCCGCCCAGGTCCAGGAAGGTGCCGGTGGTGTACGAGGCCTTGTCCGACAGCAACCAGATAATCGCCTCGGCCACTTCGTCCGGGCGCCCGCCACGGGCCATCGGAATGCCGGATTCAAGTTTGCTGACCCGGTCCGGGTCGCCACTCAGGGCGTGGAAGTCGGTAAAGATATAGCCGGGCCGCACGGCGTTAACGCGGATCCCTTCACCGGCAACTTCTTTCGACAGCCCCAGTGTGAAGGTGTCCAGCGCTCCCTTGGAGGCGGCATAGTCGACGTATTCACCCGGCGAACCCAGGCGCGCCGCCACTGACGACACGTTGACGATACTGCCACCCTGCCCGCCATGCCTTGGCGACATGCGCAGCACCGCATGCTTGGCGCACAGGATCGGCCCGAGCACGTTGGTTTTCATGATCTTGAGGATGCGGAATTCGGATATCTCGTCGACCCGCGACTTATGCCCCACGGTGCCGGCGTTGTTCACCAGTGCGGTGACGCGGCCCAGCTCGGCATCCACGCGACCGAACAGCGCAACCACTTCATCTTCGATGCTGACGTCCGCACGCACTGCAATCGCCTGGGCGCCGAGGGCGCGAACCTGTTCGAGCACGCTATGGGCGGCGTTTTCGTCGGACTGATAGTTGATGCAGATGCGGTAACCCTCGCGAGCGGCCAGCAATGCCGTCTCGGCACCGATGCCGCGGCTGCCCCCAGTGATGATGACGACTTTGTCCATGCGTGCGGTCTCCTGACTCAACCTGATGTTTAGGGTTGGGGCCAAGAATACTCGTCACGCACGGCTTTTGTCAGGCGCTACCGCCTATTCGGCACGCTGGATATCGGCCATGAAACCGTCAGCCGGCAAGGGATGCCCCAGCAGATAGCCTTGCAGCGAGTTGCACCCCAGGCGGGTGAGGAAACTCTGCTGCACATCGGTCTCCACGCCCTCGGCGACAATCCGCAGCCCCAGGGCCTGACCGAGGGCGACGATGGCCGAAACGATGGCGGCATCGTCGCTGTCGTGTTCCAGGTCGCGGACAAACCCGCGATCGATCTTCAGCTCATTGGCGGGCAGACGCTTGAGGTACATCAGGCTCGAATAGCCGGTGCCGAAGTCATCGATGGACAGGTCAACGCCCATGTCCGACAACTGCTGCAACACCGTCATGCTCGCGTCGGCGTCACTCATGGCAGTGGTTTCGGTAATTTCCAGGGTCAGGCTATTGGCCGGCAACTGGTGACGGTCGAGGGCTGCGGCAACACTCTTGACCAGCCCGGCATGGCAAAACTGCAAGGCCGACAGGTTTACCGCAATGCGCCAGTCTTCATAGCCCTGCGCATACCACAGACGCATCTGACGACAGGCTTCGTTCAATACCCACTCGCCGATAGGAATAATCAAGCCGGTCTTTTCCGCCAGGTCGATAAACGTCGCAGGCAACAACAGCCCCTGCTGCGGATGCTCCCAGCGCAGCAAGGCTTCGGCGCCGACCGGGATGCCGCTCACCGCATCGAACTTGGGCTGGTAATACAGACAAAATTGCTCGTGCTCGAGGGCGTTGCGCAGGTCCTGCAATAACTGCAACTGCTTGCGCGCGTTGGTGTTCATCGACACATCGAAGAAACTGTAGCCGTTCTTGCCCATGCCCTTGGCGTGGTACATGGCGGCGTCGGCGTTCATCAACAACTCCTGCGGGTTACTGCCATTGCCCGGAAACAGCGCGATACCGATGCTGGCGGAGATTTGCAGTTCATGCTCGGCAACCTTGAAGGCACGGTTGATCAGCCCGACCTGACGTTCGGCGAGGCCGACGGCGTCGTCCGGCTGCGTCAATTGCACCAGCAACACAAACTCATCCCCGCCGATACGGGCCAACGTGTCATGGCCGCGCAGGTCTTCGCGCAAGCGCAGGCCCACCTCGCGCAACAACTGGTCACCCATGTGGTGACCAAACGCATCGTTGACCGGTTTGAACCCATCCAGGTCGATAAACATCAGGGCAAAGCAACCGCCCTGCTCCTTCACCGCCTGAATGGCTTGCTGAATACGGTCGGCGAGCAACGTGCGATTGGGCAGGCCGGTGAGCATGTCGTGCAGGGCAAGGTGCGTCAGTTCCTGGTTGGCCAGGGTGAGGGAGTCGGCAAGTACGGCGGTGCGCGCCTCCAGGCGAGCGTCAAGCAACGAAGTCAGCAACGCGATGATCAACACCGCCAGCGTGGTCACCAGCACCAGGTTGTCCAGGCCCGTGCCACTCAGGCCCGTCAGTGCGGCGCCGCAGAAGCTGTTGTCATCAAAGCGCGCGGCGGCCATGCCGGTGTAGTGCATGCCCACGATTGCAATGCCCATCACCACGGCTGCGCCACCGCGTGCCAGGCGTACGTAAGGCGTGCTGCGACGCAAGTTGAAGGCGATCCACAGCGCAGCGCCGGACGCGACGACCGCGATCAACAATGAGGCGCCGAACAGGGTTGGGTCGTAGTCGATGCCCGGCGTCATGCGCATCGCGGCCATGCCGGTGTAGTGCATGCTGCTGATGCCCGCGCCCATGATCAGCGCACCGAACGCCAGTTGCCACGCAGGCAGGCGTGGCTGGCTGACCAGCCATAAGGCAAAGCCGCTGGACAACACGGCGATCAGCAGGGACAGCGCGGTGATGCCCAGTTCAAACCCGAGGGCAAACGGAAGGCGCAAGGCCAACATGCCGATGAAGTGCATGGACCACACGCCTACGCCCATCGCCAATGCGCCGCCCGTCATCCACACATACACGGCGCGGCCCCGGGCGGTCGCAAGACGGCCGGCAAGGTCCAGCGCGGTGTAGGACGCCAGGATCGCGACGAACAGGGAAATCACGACCAGGGAGGGGGAATAGCTACCGATCAGCATGGAATTTCTCAGAACTGACGGGCCTGGAGCGCCCGTGCCAAGTGGCAAAGCGGGCGATTGTAGCGAGAATAATTAGGGGCGCGTTGATTAATTATCATGGGGCCACTAGTGGCGTTTTGACGTCAATCTACTGGCTTAACATTGCGGTGCTCGGGGGTTGAAGTTGCGTCTGTATCGACGTCTTCGGCTCCGGGAGGGGCTTGCCGCCTCCCACCTGCAGATGGCAGCAACGGACAGTTGCTCAATCACTCCTTGAACGCTACCTGCCCATCCCATCCACCGCCCAGCGCCGCAATCAACTGCACACTGGCCACCAACCGCGTCTGCAACAACGTCAGTACAGTCCGCTCATTGCTCAGGGCCGTAGCCTGCACCGTGACGACATCCAGATACGCAATCAACCCGGCCTTGTACTGATTCTGCGTCAACCGCAGCGATTCGCGCGCAGCTTCCAGCGCTTCATTGCTGACGACCGCCTCGTCCTCCAGCACCTTCAACTGCACCATGTAGTTTTCCACCTCGCGAAAACCATCCAGCACCGTCTGGCGATACTTGGCTACCGTCTCGTCATACGAGGCCACGCTGCGATCAACCTCCGCCGAACGCTGCCCACCGTCGAACAACGTCATCGCCAACTTCGGCCCCACCGACCAGAAGCGGTTCGGCAAGCTGATCCAGTCGGCGTAGGTGCTGCTGGAATAGCCGCCCGCCAGACTCAAGGTCAAATCCGGATAATAAGCCGCCTTGGCCACACCGATATTTGCGTTTGCAGCGATCACCGCGCGCTCAGCCGAGGCAATGTCCGGACGGCGCTCCAACAGTTGCGACGGCAGGCTCACGGGAATCTGCGGCAACGCTGGAATATCTTTGCTCACCGCCAGGTTGAAGTTGGCCGGTGCCTCGCCGATCAACACCGCGATGGCGTTTTCCAACTGGGCCCGCTGCCAGATCAAGTCGATCAGGCTGGCCTGGGTGGTCTTGAGCTGAGTTTGCGCCTGAGCGATCGCATCCTTGCCGGACACACCGGCGCGGTATTGGTTTTCGGTCATTTGCAGCGAACGCTGATACGTGTCCAGCGTGGCTTGCAACAACCGCGTCTGTTCATCCATGACACGCAGTTGCAAGTAGTCCTGCACCAGCTCCGATTGCTGGCTCAAGCGCATCGCCGCCAAATCCGCCGAGCTGGCCTCGGCCGTGGCTTCATTGGCTTCCAGACCGCGGCGCAATTTGCCCCACACATCCGCTTCCCAACTCACGCCCAGTTGCGCGTTGAGGGTGTCGCGGATACCGCTGCTGGAACTGCTCAGGCTGGCGTTACTGCTGCCGGTACCCTGGCTCGCGCGGGTTTTTCCGGCACTCAGGTCTACCGTTGGAAAGAACGCACCGCGCGCGCTGCGCACCTGGGCCTGGGCCTGACGGAAACGTGCTTCGGCCTGGGCCACGGTCTGGTTGGCGTTGTTCAGGCGCGTCACCAGGTCATTCAGTTGGGGGTCGCCGTACAGCTCCCACCAGGCGCCCCGCGCCAGCGAATCGCTGGGCGTGGCCTGGCTCCAGCCCTGGGCTTCTTTGAACTGCACCGGCTCGATGACATCCGGGCGTTTGTAGTCAGGCCCGATGGCGCAAGCGCTGAGCAATGCGCCGCACAGCAGGAGGCTGGCAACGCGCAAACCACGGGGCATGCTCATGGCCAATTGGGTCAAGGTTGAATCGCTCATAGCGCAGTGTCCAAGGCAGCATCGGTACGCACGCCGCGCCAGGCGTTGAAGCGATGGCGCGCGCGGTCAAGATAGAGGTAAACCACCGGGGTGGTGTAAAGGGTCAGGATCTGGCTGAACACCAGGCCGCCGATAATCGTCAGGCCCAGCGGCTGGCGCATTTCCGCGCCATCGCCGGAGCCGAGCAGCAATGGCAAGGCGCCGAGGATGGCGGCCAGCGTGGTCATCAGGATCGGGCGCAGGCGCAACAGGCAGGCACTGCGGATCGATTCCAACGGGCTCATGCCGTCATGGCGCTCCAACTGCAGGGCCAGGTCGATCATCAGGATCGCGTTCTTCTTCACCACCCCGATCAACAGGAACAACCCCAGCAATGAGATCAGGCTGAACTCGCCGCCCAGCAAGTAGATCGAGAGCAACGCGCCGACACCGGCCGACGGCAAGGTCGAGAGGATGGTGAGCGGGTGAATGTAGCTTTCATACAGAATGCCCAACACCAGATAAACCGCCACCAGCGCGCCGAGGATCATGAACGGCTGGCCCTTCTGGGTCGCCGCAAACGCGTCGGCGGTGCCGGCCATCTTGGCGATCACGTCTTCGGGCAAGCCGACCTTGGCAATCGCGCGCTCGATGGCAGCGGTGCCCTGCTCCACCGTTACCCCGGGCGACATATCAAACGCGATGTTTTCCGAGGCGAACTGGCCTTCGTGGCTGACCCGGTCGTCGGCCAGGCTGTTCTCGTAGTGGGCAATGGTCGATAACGGCACCCGCGCACCGGTGGAGGTGATCACCTGCATCTGGTTCAGGGTGATCGGGTCCTGGGCGTATTTCGGGTTGACCTCCATCACCACCTGGTACTGGTTGAGGCTGTCGTAGATGGTGGAAATCTGCCGTTGGCTGTAGGCATTGTTCAGCACCGCCGTGACCATGCTCATGTCGATGCCCAAGCGCTTGGCCTGGTCACGGTCGACCACCAGCGTTACCTGCGCTGCACCACGGCCTTCACGGGCGTCGATGGCGGTCAGCTCCGGCAGCTCGCGCAACGCGGCGACCACTTTCGGGTACCACAGGCGCAACGCGGCCAGGTCACCACTTTGCAGGATGTAGGAATACTGCGCGCTGGTCTGGTCGCGACTGCCGCCAAATTGCAGGTCCTGGTCGGCCATCAGGAACAAGCGCCCGCCCGGCACCAGCGGTACTTCCTTGCGAATACGCTCGATCACCGCCTGGGCCGAGATCTTGCGCTCGGCGATAGGCTTGAGGCGCACCAGCATCACCGCGTTGTTGGTGCCGTTGTTGCCGCCGATAAAGCCGGCCACGCTGAGCACTGCCGGGTCCTTGAGGACCGCCTTGCGAAAGGTCTCCATCTTCGGCTGCATCACGTTGAACGACAGCCCGTCGTCGCCGCGCACAAAGCCGATCAACTGACCGGTGTCCTGCTGCGGCATAAAGGTTTTCGGCACCACCACGTACAGCGCGATGTTCACGCCCACGGTGAGCAACAGGCTCAGCAGGGTCAGGCGTCGGTGACGCAGTACCCAGTCCAGGCTGGTGGCATACACCGCCACCATGCGCTCGTTGATCCTGTGGCTCCAGCGCTGCAAACCGCTCATATGCCCTTTGATGTGCGGTTTGAGCCAACGCGCGCAGAGCATCGGGGTCAAGGTCAGCGAGACGATCAGCGAGACGATGATCGCCGCCGACAAGGTGATGGAAAACTCTCGGAACAGGTTGGTGACGATACCGCCCATAAACAGGATGGACAGGAACACGGCCACCAGCGACACGTTCATCGACAACAAGGTAAAGCCGACTTCCTGCGCGCCCAGATACGCCGCCTTCATCGGCGGCACGCCGTCGTCGATGTGCCGGGAAATGTTCTCCAGCACCACGATGGCATCGTCCACCACCAGGCCCGTGGCCAGAATCAGCGCCATCAGCGAGAAGTTGTTCAGCGAGAAGCCGAACAGGTACATCACCGCAAAGGTGCCCACCAACGACACCGGCACCGCCAGGGTCGGGATCAACGAAGCACGGAAATTGCCCAGGAACAGGTACACCACCAGCACCACCAGGGCCACGGCAATCAGCAAGGTCATCTCGGCTTCATGCAGGGTCGCGGTGATCACCGGGGAACGGTCCATGGCCAGGTTGAGCTTGACGCTGGACGGCAACACCGCCTGCAACGCCGGCAGCTGGGCCTTGATCTGCCGAACCGTCTCGATGATGTTGGCGCCGGACTGGCGGTTGATCACCAGCAGCACCGCCGAATCATTGTTGAAGAAGCCGCTGTTGTAGCGGTCTTCCACACCGTCGCTGATTTTTGCCACGTCGCCCAGGCGCAAGGCCGCGCCGTTCTGGTAGCGAATCAGCAGCGGCTCGTAATCCTTGGCCTTTTCCAGTTGGTCGTTGGCCTGGATCTGCCAGTTGCGCTCGCTGTCTTCCAGCGAGCCCTTGGGCCGGCGCTGGTTGGCATTGGCGATGGTGTTGCGCACGTCGTCCAGGGCCACGCCGTACTGGTCGAGGGCCTTGGGTTCCAGCTCGATGCGCACCGCCGGCAGGGAGCTGCCGCCGATCTGCACTTCACCCACACCCGGCACCTGCGACAGGCTTTGCGAAAGAATGGTCGAGGCCAGGTCGTACAACTCGCCCTTTTGCAGCACGTCGGAGGTCAGCGACAGCACCATGATCGGCGCCTGGGAGGGGTTGATCTTCTTGTAGGTCGGCATGCTGCGCATACCGCTGGGCAGCAGGTTGCGCGAGGCGTTGATGGCCGCCTGCACTTCGCGCGCCGCGCCGTTGATATCCCGGTCGGAGTCAAAGGCGAGGATCACCCGCGTCGAGCCCTGGCTCGACGAACTGCTCATGGTGGTGATGCCGGCAATCGCGCCGAACGAGCGCTCCAGCGGCGTGGCCACGGTGGACGCCATCACCTCGGGGCTGGCCCCGGGCAAACTGGCCGAGACCACGATCACCGGGAAGTCGATCTGCGGCAACGGCGACACCGGCAGCAAGTTGAAGCTGACGCCGCCGAGCAACATGATCGCCAGGCTCAGCAGCATGGTCGCTACCGGCCGGCGAATGAACGGTCCGGACAGGTTCATGACTCAACCGGCTCCAGGCTTTGCGGCTCTTTGCGCCAGCGGCGGCCAAGGCGGTCGAAGTACAGGTAGATCACCGGCGTGGTGAACAGGGTCAATACCTGGCTCACCAGCAAGCCGCCGACCATCACCAGGCCCAGGGGCTGGCGCAGCTCGGCGCCGGAGCCGGTGGCGAGCATCAACGGCACCGCACCGAACAGGGCGGCCAGGGTGGTCATCAGGATCGGCCGGAAACGCAGCAGCGCCGCCTGGTAGATCGCGGTCTGCGGGTCCAGGCCCTGGTTACGCTCGGCGTCGAGGGCGAAGTCGATCATCATGATCGCGTTCTTTTTCACGATACCGATCAGCAGGATGATGCCGATGATCGCGATCATGCCCAGGTCATTGCCGCTGAGCAGCAATGCCAGCAAGGCCCCCACCGCTGCCGACGGCAAGGTCGAGAGGATAGTGATCGGGTGGATGTAGCTCTCGTAGAGCACGCCCAGCACGATGTACATGGTGACCACCGCCGCCAGGATCAGCAGCAAGGTGCTCGACAGCGACGCTTCGAAGGCCTGGGCCGCGCCCTGGAACTGGGTCTGCACCCCCACTGGCATGCCAATGTCTTTCTGGGTCTGGTTGATCAGCTCCACACCTTTGCCCAGCGCGACGCCGGGGGCCAGGTTGAACGACATCATCACCGCCGGGAACTGGCCGATGTGCGCGATCGCCAACTGCGCCTGGCGCTGCTCCACGTGGGCCAGGCTCGACAGGCGCACCTGGCCGCCGTCGGCGGTCTTCACGTGGATCTGGTTCAGCGCCGCCGGGCCGAGGGTTTCACCGGATTGGGCCTGCAAGACCACGCGGTACTGGCTGGCCTGCGTATAAATGGTGGAAATCTGCCGCTGGCCGAAGGCGTCGTACAGTGCGTCGGTGATGGTCGATACGCTGACGCCCAGGCGCGAAGCGGCGTCGCGGTCGATCACCAGGAACACCTGCAGGCCTTTGTCCTGCAGGTCGCTGGCGACGTCGGTAAGCTCCGGCAACTGGCTGAGGGCGTGTACCAGCTTGTCGCTCCACAGCGCCAGCAGGTCGGCGTCGGGCGACGACATGCTGAATTGGTACTGGGTGCGGCTGACGCGGTCTTCGATCGTCAGGTCCTGCACCGGCTGCATGAACAGGCGAATGCCCACCAGTTTGTCGATTTCCGGCTGCAGCCGTGTGATCACCTGGGCCGCACTCAAGTCGCGCTGGCCGTGCGCCTTGAGGTTGATCAACAGGCGCCCGCTGTTGAGGGTGGCGTTATCGCCATCCACACCAATATAGGACGACAGGCTTTCCACCGCTGGATCAGCCAGGATCACCTTGGCCAGCTCTTGCTGGCGCTGGCTCATCGCGGCAAACGAAATCGACTGTGGTGCTTCGGAAATACCCTGGATGACCCCGGTGTCCTGCACCGGGAAGAAGCCCTTGGGCACCACCAGGTACAGCACCACCGTCAGGCCCAGGGTGGCGATGGCCACCAGCAAGGTCAGCGGCTGGTGCCTGAGCACCCACTGCAACTTGCGCCCGTAGGCTTCGATCAGCCAGTCGATCCAGGCGCCGCTGGCCTTGTAGAAACGGCCCTGTTCTTCTTCCTTGGGTTCGCGCTTGAGCAGCCGCGCGCACATCATCGGCGTCAGCGTCAGCGAGACCACCAGGGAAATCAGGATCGCCACCGCCAGGGTGATCGCGAACTCGCGGAACAGCCGCCCCACCACGTCAGCCATGAACAACAGCGGGATCAACACCGCGATCAGCGACAGGGTCAGGGAAATCAGGGTGAAGCCGATCTGCTTGGCGCCCTTGAGCGCAGCATTGAGCGGCGTCTCGCCCTCCTCGATATAGCGCGAGATGTTCTCCAGCATCACGATGGCATCGTCCACCACAAAACCGGTGGCGATGGTCAGGGCCATCAGCGTGAGGTTGTTGACGGAGAAGCCCGCCAGGTACATCACGCCAAAGGTGCCGATCAGCGACAGCGGCACGGCGATGGACGGAATGATCGTGGCGCTGACACGGCGTAAAAACAGAAACGTCACCATCACCACCAAGGCAATGGCGATCAGCAATTCATGTTGCACATCGGTGACCGAGGCGCGGATGGTCTGGGTACGGTCGGTGAGCACCGTCACGTCCAGGCCGGCCGGCAGGTTGTCGGTGATGCTCGGCAGCAACGCCTTGATACGGTCGACGACCTCAATCACGTTGGCGCCCGGCTGGCGCTGGATATTCAGCAGCACGGCCTGGTTTTCGTTGGCCCAGGCGGCAAGGCGCTCGTTTTCGGCGCCGTCGACGATCTGTGCCACATCCTTGAGGCGCAGGGGTGCGCCATTGTTGTAGGCCAGGATCAATTCGGCGTATTGCTGGGGCGAGACCAACTGGTCGTTGGCGTCCAGCATCGACACCCGCGTCGGGCCGTCGAAGTTGCCTTTAGGCTGGTTGACGTTGGACGCGGCGATCAGCGTGCGCACGTCCGACAGGTTCAAGCCATTGGCGGCCAGGGCCTCGGGGTTGACCTTGATGCGCACGGCCTGGCGTTGGCCGCCGGCGATGCTGACCATGCCGACGCCACTGATCTGGGCAATCTTTTGCGCCATGCGCGTATCCACCAAGTCGTTGAGCTTGGGCAGCAGCATGGTCTTGGAGGTAATCGCCAGGGTCAGCACCGGGGTGTCCGCGGGGTTGACCTTGTTGTACACCGGCGGTGCCGGCAAATCCTTGGGCAGCAGGTTGGTCGCGGCGTTGATCGCGGCCTGCACCTGTTGCTCGGCGACGTCCATATTGATGTCGAGGTTGAAACGCAAGGTCAGCACCGACGCACCGCCCGAGCTGGTGGACGCCATTTGGGTCAGGCCGGGCATTTGCCCGAACTGGCGCTCAAGCGGCGCGGTGACCGCGCTGGTCATCACATCGGGGCTGGCGCCGGGGTACAGGGTCATCACCCGGATGGTCGGGTAATCCACCTGGGGCAAGGCCGACACCGGCAGCAAGCGATAGGAAATGATGCCGGCCAGGACAATGGCCAGCATGCTCAGCGTGGTGGCAACCGGGCGAAGGATAAACAGCCGCGACAGGTTCATGAACCGACCTTTTGCGCCTTGCCGGCGTTAGCGCCGGTCTCCCCTTTTGCCGCAGGCTTGCCTTGCAGGTGCTCGGTCGGGGTGGTCGGCACATCGCTGCTGTCGTTGACCACTTCGATTTCGCTGCCATCCTTCAAGCGGTCGGTGCCTTCCATCACCACACGGTCGCCGGCCGCCAGGCCTTCCTTGATCACGGTGTTGTCGCCATCGGTATCGCCGACCACCAGTGGCTGGACCTTGACCTTCTTGTCGCCGTCGAGCTTGTAGACGAAGGTGCCGTTGTTGCCAAACTGAATCGCGGCAGACGGCGCCAGCACCACGTTGTGCAGGGTGTCGGCGAGCAGGTGCACGTTGACGAACTGGTTGGGGAACAGCGCCTGGTCCTTGTTATCGAAACGGCCCTTGAATTTCAGGGTACCGGTGGTCACGTCGATCTGGTTGTCCAGGCTTTGCAGCACACCCACGGCCTGTTTTTTGGCGTCGCCACGGTCCCAGGCCTCCACCGGCAGCTTGTTGCCGGCGTGGTAACGGGCAAGGACGGTGTCCAGGGTGTTTTCCGGCAGGGTGAAGACCACACTGATCGGCTGCGTCTGGGTGATCACCGCCAGGAAGGTCGTGTCGTTGGCCGCCACCAGGTTGCCCACGTCGACCTGGCGCAAGCCCACACGGCCACCGATAGGCGCGCGGATCTTGGTGAATTCGAGGTTGAGCTTGGCGTCGTCCACTGCGCCCTGATTGGTCTTGACCGTGCCCTGATATTGCAGGACCAGCGCTTCGGCGGTGTCCAGGGTCTGCTTGGCGATACTGTCCTGGGCATACAGGTCGCGGTAACGCTGGACATCAACCTGGGCGTTTTTCAACTGCGCCTGGTTCTGCAACAGCGTGCCCTGGGCCTGCAGCAAGGCATTCTGGTAGCTGCGCGGGTCGATTTCCGCCAGCAGGTCGCCAGCCTTGACCATCTGCCCTTCTTCAAAGGCAATCTTCACCAGCTCACCGCCCACCCGGCTGCGTACGTTAATGGTATTGAGCGCGGTGACCGTGCCCAATGCCTTGTAGTACACCGGGAACTCACCCAGCACCGCCGGCGCCACGCGCACGGGAATCGGGCCGGTGGAACCCCCGAAGCCCGGGCGCATCATCCCCGACTTGCCGGCATGCCCGGCCGGTTTTTTCTCGCCGGCATCCTTGTGGCTGCCGGGCCAGAACTTCCAGCACAGGACGGCGATAACCAGCAGCACGGGCAGGCCGAACAGCCAGCGGCGGGAGTTGCGGGGGGAGGATTGCATGGAGTGATCAACCATTGGGCGCGAGAGCTTCTACTTTGGGAGGCTGAAAGATAAGCACTGAGGCGCATTAAGAAAAGCGCCTTTACCGGCTATTTACCTTGGATTACAACTTTTAACTTCTGGCCTTAGTTTATGGGCTATTTAGCTAAGCCGCTGACTCTAAATGAAAACGGCCTGGACTAGGCCAGGCCGCAATCATCTATCAAGCGTGTTACTGCGAAAAGACAGTAATGCGCTGAAACAGTTACTTCAAAACAGCCAGGGCGGCTTCGTAGTTCGGCTCTTGGCCGATTTCGCTGACCAACTCGCTGTGCAGCACGTTGTTGTTTTCGTCCAGTACCACAACGGCACGGGCGGTCAGGCCGCGCAGCGCGCCTTCGACAATCGACACACCGTAGTCAACGGCGAAGCCCGGGTCGCGGAAATCCGACAGGTTCTTCACGTTTTCCAGGCCTTCAGTGCCGCAGAAACGGGCCTGGGCAAACGGCAGATCGCTGGAAATGCACAGCACCACGGCATTGTTCAGGTCGTTGGCCTGAGCGTTGAACTTGCGTACCGAAGTGGCGCAGGTTGGGGTGTCAACACTTGGGAAGATGTTGAGTACTTTGCGCTTGCCGGCGAATGTGGCCAGGGATGCGTCCGACAGGTCGCCGGCAGTCAGGATGAAATCGGGGGCCTGGGTACCGGTTTGCGGCAGCTCGCCTTCAACCTTGATTGGGTTACCACGATGGGTGACTTGAGCCATGAAGAGAATCCTTATGCTGGGTTTATTGAAACGAATTCGAGACGCAGAAGTTAACCACAAACGGGCGAAGCTACCTATGGCCGGGCGTAAATTGTCATGCGGGCGCCCGCTTAACAACGGCTATGGTTTAATTGCGCGCTTTTCGCCCGCCCTTCAAGGAATCCGTTGTTGATGAATCAGCCCGCCACCAAAGTCCTGGTCATTGGTTATGTCTGGCCGGAACCACGCTCCTCGGCCGCCGGCGGGCACATGATGCAGATATTGCAGAGCTTCCTGGACCAGGGCTGGGACATCACGTTCAGCAGCCCGGCAACCGTGGGCGAGCACAAGGCCGACTTGCCGGCGCTGGGCATCACCGAATGCGCCATCGAACTCAATAACAGCAGTTTCGATGATTTTATTCGCGAGCTGGCCCCGGATATCGTGGTATTCGACCGTTTCATGATGGAAGAGCAATTCGGCTGGCGCGTGGAGAAATGCTGCCCCAACGCCCTGCGCGTGCTGGAAACGTCCGATTTGCAAAGCCTGCGTGACGCTCGCCACCAGCGTTTCAAGGACCACCTCAAGGCCCACCCCGAGAGCGATGACTTCAGTGCGCTGTTCAATCCAGCGTTAAAGGAAGAATTCCGGCGGATGGCCGACACCGACCTGGCCAAGCGCGAAATCGCGGCGATTTACCGCTGTGATATCAGCCTGGTGATCTCCGACGTGGAAATCCGCCTGCTCACCGAACAGTTCAAAGTGCCCGCCGCCCTGCTCCACGGGTGCCCGTTGATGCTGGAACCGCCGACCGAACCCTTCGCACCGTTCGAGGACCGCGCGCACTTCCTGAGCATTGGCAATTTCCGCCATGCGCCCAACTGGGATGCGGTGTTATGGATGAAGAGCAGCCTGTGGCCGCTGATCCGTCAGCAATTACCAGGCGCGCAGTTACATATCTACGGTTCCTACACCCCGCCCAAGGCCACGGCATTGCACAACCCGGCGCAGGGGTTTCATGTGATGAACTGGGCCGAAGACGCCCTGCAAGTCATGAGCGCCGCGCGTATCTGCCTGGCACCGCTGCGCTTCGGCGCCGGGATCAAGGGCAAGCTGATGGACGCAATGCTCTGCGGCACGCCGAATGTCACCACGCCCATCGGTGCCGAGGGCATGGGTGATGAGCAACCGTGGCCGGGTGCGATCGAACACAGCGCGCCGGCACTGGCTGCCGCCGCCGTGGCGCTGTACCAGGACCGCGAACGGTGGACCCAGGCCCAGGAGGATGGCCGCCGCCTGCTTGCCCGCCGCTACGACCAGGCCCTGCACGGCCCGGCGCTGGTGCAATGCCTGGAGCAGTGCCGCCTCCGGCTCGCGGCCCATCGCCGGGACAACTTCACCGGCAGCATGCTGCGCCACCATGCGCATAAAAGTACGCAGTACATGTCCCAGTGGATCGAGGCCAAAAACCGCAGCGTCTAACCATCGAGGCTGGCGAGGTCGCGCGCAAGGGGGCATTATCCCTGGCAGCAACCACAATAAAGCGACGGCAGCATGACCCGAGCAACGCGAATCACCGACCCTTCCTACGAGCTGATGGACGATCACAACGGTCTGTCCATCATCTATCGCCAGCACGGCTTCCCGTGCCCGCTGGTGCGCTGGCATTTCCACAAGGAATACGAGCTGCACTTGATTGTCGCCAGCTCCGGCAAGGTGTTTATCGGCGATTACATCGGCAATTTTTATCCGGAAAGCCTGTTCCTCACCGGCCCCAACCTGCCCCACAACTGGATCAGCCAGGTGGAGGAAGACGAGGTCGTGCCCAAGCGCGACATGCTGGTCAACTTTACCGATGAGCTGTTCGAGGGCGGCAGTCAGATCTTTACCGAGCTCAAGAGCCTCGCGCCGTTGCTTGAGCGCGCGCAATACGGCATCGAGTTCCGCTGCAAAAAAACCATCGCCCAGGCCATGACGTTGATGCAGCGCATCGAAGACGCCCAGGGCATGGCGCGCCTGGGGCACTTTTTTATCTTGCTGGAAGTGCTGAGTGCGTGTGAGCACTACCAATTATTGTCTGGCGTGACCACGCCGCAACTGGCGGATGAGCACAGCATCGACCGCACCAACCGCGCGGTGGACTACATTTTCGCCCACTACGCCCGCGAGTTATCGCTGGAGGAAGTCGCGGAATACCTGGGGATGAAGCCGACGTATTTTTCCCGCGTATTCAAACAGGCCACGGGGCGCACGTTTATCGAGTTCGTAAACCGGTTGCGCATCAGCAAGTCCTGCGAATTGCTGGCAGACGGCGATAAAGCCGTGACCGACGTGTGCTTCGAGTCGGGTTTCAACAACATCTCCAACTTCAATCGGCGCTTTCAGCAGCTCAAGGGCATGACGCCCTCCCACTACCGGCGCCTGGCGGTGCAGCGGCTGACGGAACAAAACCTGGCTTAACTGTTTCAGCAACCTGGCTGATGAGTGCAAAAAAGTATCAGTCCAAGTGCGCCCAAGGATTTGTCATAACCCCATTTGAAGGCTGTAATCAACGCACACTCTTCCTGACTGTTCGTAGGAAGACACAACAACAATAACTGTCCTTCTGTAGCCCCTGGGCGCAGAAATGGAGTGCGCGATGAAGTTCACAGCAAAAACGCTGCTTGCCTGTTCTTGCATGACTGTATGCATGACCCTCAGCGCCGTCAGTTTTGGCGCGCAAACCCTGACCATTGCCACCGTCAACAACAGCGACATGATCCGCATGCAAAAACTCTCGAAGACCTTCGAGACCGAGCATCCGGACATCAAGTTGAACTGGGTGGTGCTCGAAGAAAACGTGCTGCGCCAACGCCTGACCACCGACATCGCCACCCAGGGCGGACAGTTCGACGTGTTGACCATTGGCATGTACGAAGCCGCACTCTGGGGCGCCAAGGGCTGGCTGGAGCCGATGAAAGATCTGCCGGCATCCTACGACCTCGACGATGTTTTCCCTTCAGTGCGTGACGGTTTGTCCGTCAAGGGCTCGCTGTACGCCCTGCCGTTCTACGCCGAAAGCTCAATCACCTACTACCGCACCGACCTGTTCAAGGACGCCGGGCTGACCATGCCCGAGCACCCGACCTGGACCCAGATCGGCGAATTCGCGGCCAAACTCACCGACAAGACCAAAGAGCAGTACGGCCTGTGCCTGCGCGGCAAAGCCGGTTGGGGTGAGAACATGGCGCTGATCACGACCCTGGCCAACGGCTACGGCGCGCGCTGGTTCGATGAGAAGTGGCAACCCGAATTCAACGGTCCCGAGTGGAAGGACGCGCTGAACTTCTACGTCGACAACATGAAGAAATCCGGCCCGCCGGGTGCATCCAGCAACGGTTTCAACGAAAACCTGGCGCTGTTCAACAGCGGCAAGTGCGCGATTTGGGTCGATGCCAGCGTGGCCGGCTCGTTTGTCACCGACAAGACTCAGAGCAAGGTCTCCGATCACGTGGGCTTCACCTTTGCCCCGCACGAGACGACCGACAAGGGCACGTCGTGGCTGTACTCCTGGAGCCTGGCGATTCCCACCAGCTCCAAAGCCAAGGACGCGGCCAAGGTCTTCACCAGTTGGGCAACGTCCAAGGAATACAGCCAGCTCGTGGCCAAGACCGACGGCATTGCCAACGTACCGCCAGGCACGCGCAAGTCGACCTACAGCGACGAATACATGAAGGCCGCGCCGTTTGCCAAGGTAACGCTGGAATCGCTGAAAGTCGCCGACCCGACCAAACCGACCCTCAAGCCGGTGCCGTATATCGGCATCCAGTTGGTGACCATTCCTGAATTCCAGGCCATTGGTACCCAGGTCGGCAAGTTCTTCTCGGGCGCGCTGACCGGTCAGCAAACGGTGGATCAAGCCTTGACCGCCGCGCAGACCACCACCGAGCGTGAAATGAAGCGGGCGGGCTATCCCAAATAAGCCGGGTTCATCCCTGTCAATGTGGGAACGGCTTTATGTAGGCGCTGCTTTCATGTGGGAGCTGGCTTGCCTGCGATACAGACACCTCGGTCTTTGTGTTTAAACCGAGTTGATGCCATCGCAGGCAAGCCAGCTCCCACACAAGCCAGCGCCCACATTGACCGCGCTTCGACTCTAGTTTTGCATGTACCTGACTGGTTCTGATCCTATGAATACCACCACTGCCAAAGTGCAAACCGCCGCGCCTGAAAAGCCGCGCAAAAGCCGCCTGGCCAACCCCGGCTGGTTCCTTGTCAGCCCCTCGGTGGCCTTGCTGCTGCTGTGGATGATCGTGCCGCTGGGCATGACCCTGTACTTTTCGCTGATCCGCTACAACCTGCTCTACCCCGGCGAAAACCAATTCGTGGGCCTGGAAAACTTCACCTACTTCATCACCGATTCGGGCTTCCTGCCCGGCGCCACCAATACCTTGCTGCTGGTGGGCAGCGTGCTGTTGATCAGCGTGGTGTTCGGCGTGTTGATCAGCGCCCTGCTCGAGGCCAGTGAGTTTTTCGGCCGTGGCGTGGTGCGGGTGATGTTGATTTCACCGTTCTTCATCATGCCCACCGTCGGTGCGCTGATCTGGAAGAACCTGATTTTTCACCCGGTGTCGGGGATTCTCGCCGCCGTGTGGAAGCTGTTCGGTGCCGAGCCCGTGGACTGGCTGGCACACTACCCGTTGCTGTCGATCATCATCATCGTGTCGTGGCAATGGCTGCCCTTCGCCATCCTGCTGCTGATGACCGCCATGCAGTCCCTGGACCAGGAACAAAAGGAAGCCGCACGCCTGGACGGTGCCGGCGCCATCGCGATCTTCTGGCACCTGACCCTGCCCCACCTGGCGCGCCCGATTGCCGTGGTGGTGATGATCGAAACCATCTTCCTGCTCTCGGTGTTTGCCGAAATCTTCACCACCACCAACGGTGGTCCGGGTTACGCCTCGACCAACCTCGCCTACCTGATCTACAACCAGGCGCTGGTGCAGTTCGACGTGGGCATGGCCTCGGCCGGCGGCTTGATTGCCGTGGTCATCGCTAACATCGCGGCGATCATCCTGGTGCGGATGATCGGCAAAAACCTGACTGACAAGCCTTGAGGGCCGCGCCATGACGCTTCAACAATCCCGCCGCCTGCAAAGCCTGTTGCTCGGCACCCTGGCCTGGGCCATCGCGATCCTGATTTTCTTCCCGATCTTCTGGATGGTGCTGACCAGCTTCAAGACCGAAATCGACGCGTTCGCCACCCCGCCGCAGTTCATCTTCACGCCGACGCTGGAGAATTACCTGCACATCAACGAGCGCAGCAACTACTTCGCCTACGCCTGGAACTCAGTGGTGATTTCGTTCAGCGCCACGGCCTTGTGCCTGCTGATTTCGGTACCGGCCGCCTACTCCATGGCGTTCTACGAAACCCAGCGCACCAAGGGCACGCTGCTGTGGATGCTGTCCACCAAGATGCTGCCGCCGGTGGGCGTGCTGATGCCGATCTACCTGCTGGCCAAGAGCTTTGGCCTGCTGGACACGCGCATCGCGCTGATCATCATCTACACCCTGATCAACCTGCCGATTGTGGTGTGGATGGTTTACACCTACTTCAAAGACATCCCCAAGGACATCCTCGAAGCCGCGCGCCTGGATGGCGCCACGCTGTGGCAGGAAATGGTCCGCGTGCTGCTGCCGATTGCCAAGGGCGGCCTGGCTTCCACGGTATTGCTGTCGCTGATCCTGTGCTGGAACGAGGCGTTCTGGTCGTTGAACCTGACCTCCTCGAATGCCGCACCGCTGACCGCGCTGATCGCCTCCTACTCCAGCCCCGAAGGCTTGTTCTGGGCCAAATTGTCCGCCGTGTCGACCCTGGCCTGTGCGCCGATCCTGATTTTCGGCTGGATCAGCCAGAAACAGCTGGTGCGCGGGTTGTCCTTCGGCGCCGTCAAGTAACGGTTTCTTATAAAAATTCCAAGTGGAGGCCCATCCCATGGCCAACCTGAAAATCAAGAATCTGCAAAAAGGCTTTGAAGGCTTTTCCATCATCAAGGGCATCGACCTGGAAGTGAACGACAAGGAATTCGTGGTGTTCGTTGGCCCGTCGGGCTGCGGCAAATCCACCCTGCTGCGCCTGATTGCCGGCCTTGAAGAAGTCACCGAAGGCACCATCGAACTGGATGGCCGCGACATCACCGAAGTCACCCCGGCCAAGCGCGACCTGGCGATGGTGTTCCAGACCTACGCGCTGTACCCGCACATGAGCGTGCGCAAGAACATGTCGTTTGCCCTGGACCTGGCCGGCGTCGACAAGAAGCTGGTGGAAAGCAAGGTCAGCGAAGCGGCGCGCATTCTCGAGCTCGGCCCGCTGCTGGAGCGCAAGCCCAAACAGTTGTCCGGCGGCCAGCGTCAGCGTGTGGCCATCGGCCGCGCGATTGTGCGTAACCCGAAGATCTTCCTGTTCGATGAACCGCTGTCCAACCTCGACGCCGCCCTGCGCGTGCAGATGCGCCTGGAACTGGCGCGCCTGCATAAAGAGCTGCAGGCGACCATGATTTACGTGACCCACGACCAGGTCGAAGCCATGACCCTGGCCGACAAAGTGGTGGTGCTCAACAGCGGCCGCATTGAACAGGTCGGCTCGCCGCTGGAGCTGTACCACCAGCCGGCCAACCTGTTTGTGGCAGGCTTTCTGGGCACGCCGAAAATGGGCTTTCTCAAGGGCAAAGTCACCCGGGTCGAAGGCCAGGGCTGCGAGGTGCAACTGGACGCCGGCACCACCATCAGCCTGCCATTGAGCGGCGCCACCCTGAGCGTCGGCAGCGCGGTGACCTTGGGCATTCGTCCGGAGCATCTGGAAATCGCCTCGCCCGGCCAAACCACGCTGACCGTCACCGCCGATGTCGGCGAACGCCTGGGCAGCGACACCTTCTGCCACGTGATCACCGCCAACGGCGAGCCGCTGACCATGCGGATTCGTGGCGACATGGCCAGCCAGTATGGCGAGACCCTGCAGCTGCACCTGGACCCGGCGCACTGCCATCTGTTCGACACCGACGGCGTGGCCGTGGCCCGTCCACTGCGCGCTGCCGCCTGATTTCGCGAGATTTGTGATGAAACTGAATAAGCAGAACCTGACCCAACTGGCGCCGCAAGTGAAGATCCCGTCCTATGCGATTGCCAGCACCACGCAGGGCATCGCGCATATCGGCGTCGGCGGTTTCCACCGCGCGCACCAGGCGTATTACACCGATGCCCTGATGAACACGGGCGAGGGCCTTGACTGGAGCATCTGCGGGGTCGGCCTGCGCGCCGAAGACCGCAAGGCTCGCGATGACCTGGCTGGCCAGGATTACCTGTTCACCCTCTATGAACTGGGCGACACCGACGACACCGAAGTGCGCGTGATCGGCTCGATCAGCGACATGCTGCTGGCCGAAGACGGCGCCCAGGCGTTGATCGACAAGCTCGCCGACCCGCAGATTCGCATCGTTTCGTTGACCATCACCGAAGGCGGCTACTGCATCGACGACAGCAACGGCGAGTTCATGGCCCACCTGCCGCAGATCCAGCATGACCTGGCGCACCCCAAATCGCCGAAAACCGTGTTCGGCTTTATCTGCGCGGCGCTTACCCAACGCCGCGCGGCCGGTGTGCCGGCGTTTACCGTCATGTCCTGCGATAACCTGCCGCACAACGGCGCCGTCACGCGCAAAGCGCTGCTGGCTTTCGCTGCCCTGCACAACGCCGAGCTGCACGATTGGATCAAGGCCAACGTGAGCTTCCCGAACGCCATGGTCGACCGCATCACGCCGATGACCAGCACCGCCCACCGCTTGCAGCTGCATGACGAGCATGGCATCGACGATGCCTGGCCGGTGGTGTGCGAACCCTTTGTGCAGTGGGTGCTGGAAGACAAGTTCGTCAATGGACGCCCGGCCTGGGAAAAGGTCGGCGTACAGTTCACCGATGACGTCACACCCTACGAAGAGATGAAGATTGGCCTGCTCAATGGCAGCCACCTGGCCCTGACGTACCTGGGTTTTCTCAAGGGTTACCGGTTTGTGCACGAGACCATGAACGACCCGGTGTTTGTCGCTTACATGCGCGCCTACATGGACCTGGACGTCACGCCAAACCTGGCGCCGGTGCCGGGCATCGACCTCGCCGAATACAAGCAGACCCTGGTGGATCGCTTCTCCAATCAGGCGATTGCCGACCAGTTGGAGCGGGTGTGTTCGGACGGTTCGTCGAAGTTTCCCAAGTTCACCGTGCCCACGATCAATCGCTTGATTGCCGATGGGCGTGAGACTGACCGCGCGGCGCTGGTGGTCGCGGCCTGGGCGCTGTATTTGAAAGGTGTGGATGAGAATGGGGTGAGCTACACGATCCCGGATCCACGTGCGCAGTTTTGCCAGGATTTGGTGAGTGATGATGCGTTGATCAGCCAGCGATTGTTGGGTGTGGAGGAGATTTTTGGCAAGGCCATTCCCAATTCTCCCGAGTTTGTGGCAGCGTTTGAGCGGTGCTATGCAAGCCTGCGCGACAAGGGCGTTACCCAAACCCTGCAAAACCTTTTGAAGAAATCGGCTTAACAATGTGAGAGGGGGCTTGCCCCCGATGGCGGTGTATCAGTCAAATACCCTTCACTGACCCACTGCTTTCGGGGGCAAGCCCCCTCCCACATTTGATCGGGTTTTCAATCCAAAAAACCACACTGCTGAGCACTCCACCATGACCCAGCAAAACCTTTACCTTGGCATCGACTGCGGCACCCAAGGCACCAAAGCCATCGTCCTCGACGCCACCAGCGGCAAGGTACTGGGCCTGGGCGCCGCCGCGCACACGCTGATCAGCGGCGCCAATGGCCGGCGCGAACAACATACCCAGGAATGGCTGGACGCCTTTACCGAAGCCACGCACCGCGCCTTGCAACAGGCCGGCGTGGACGGCCAGGACATCCTCGGCATCGGCGTTTCCGGCCAGCAGCACGGGCTGGTGCTGCTGGATGACCAGGGCCAAGTGCTGCGCCCGGCCAAACTGTGGTGCGACACCGAAACCACACCCGAAAACGACCGCCTGTTGCAACACCTGGGTGGCGAAAGCGGCTCCCTGGAACGCCTCGGCGTGGCGATTGCACCGGGTTACACCGTGTCCAAACTGCTATGGACCCGCGAGCAGCACCCGGACGTGTTCGCACGCATCGCGCATATCTTGCTGCCCCACGATTACCTCAACTTCTGGCTCACCGGCCGCGCCGTCGCAGAATTCGGCGATGCGTCGGGCACCGGCTATTTCAACGTGCGCACGCGCGAATGGGACGTGGCGCTGCTTCAGCACATCGACCCCAGCGGCCGCCTGCAAGCTGCTTTGCCTGAACTGATCGAGGCGCATCAAAGCGTGGGCACGATCCTGCCAGCCATCGCCGAACGCCTGGGCATCAACCCCAACGCCCGCGTCTCCAGTGGCGGCGGCGACAACATGATGGGCGCCATCGGCACCGGCAACATCGCACCGGGCGTGATTACTATGAGCCTGGGTTCGTCGGGCACCGTGTATGCGTTTGCCGATCAGCCGACTGTGAGTCCCCAAGCGTCGGTGGCGACTTTCTGCTCCTCCAGCGGCGGCTGGTTGCCATTGATTTGCACGATGAACCTGACCAACGCCACCGGCGTGATTCGCGAACTGTTCGACCTCGACCTGGCCGCCTTCAACGCCCTGGTCGCCCAGGCACCGATTGGCGCCGACGGCGTCAGCATGCTGCCCTTTCTGAATGGCGAACGCGTGCCCGCCCTGCCCCACGCCACCGGCAGCGTGCACGGCTTGACCATGACCAACCTGACGCGCGCCAACCTCTGCCGTGCGGTGGTCGAGGGCACCACCTTTGGCCTGCGTTATGGCCTGGACCTGCTGCGCCAGACCGGCCTGCAAAGCCTGCGCATCCGCCTGATCGGCGGCGGTTCAAAAAGCCCGGTGTGGCGCCAGATGGTCGCCGATATCATGAACACCGAAGTCGTCTGCACCGAACAAAGCGAAGCCGCCGCCCTGGGCGCGGCGATCCAGGCGGCGTGGAGCCAGTCCGGCGAGTCCCTGGCCAGCTTGTGCGACAAATGCGTAAGCGTCGACCCGGCCAGCCGCACGCTGCCGGTGGCGACCAGTGTCAGTGCCTACCAACACGCTTACGAGCGCTATCAACAACTCGTGGCAACCCTTTAAGAGCGAACGACTATGTATCTGGTGTGTGGCGAAGCGCTGTTTGATTTTTTCAGCGAGGAGGATGCCAGCGGTCAGGCGTCCAAGGTCAATTACAAGGCAATTGCCGGCGGCTCGCCGTTCAACGTGGCCGTGGGCTTGCGCCGTCTGGGCATCGACTCCGCGTTGTTCGGCGGGTTGTCCAATGATTTTCTCGGCCAGCGCTTGCTGCACGTGCTCAAGGACGAGGGCGTCAGCGAGCAATTTCTGGTCGAATTTCCCGCGCCGACCACCCTGGCGATGGTGGCTGTGGGCGCCAATGGCTCACCGCAGTACAGCTTTCGCGGCGAAGGCTGCGCCGATCGCCAGTTGCGGGTGGTGCACTTGCCCACGCTGGGCCATGAAATTCGCGGGCTGCACATCGGTTCGTTTTCGCTGGTGGTACAACCCATCGGCGACACGCTGCTGCACCTGGTCAAGCGCGAAAGCGGCAAACGCCTGATCAGCCTGGACCCCAACGTGCGGCTGAACCCGCAGCCGGATATCCAATTGTGGCGTGATCGCGTGGGCGAGTTGGTCAAGCATGCCGACCTGATCAAAGTCAGCGACGAAGACCTGCACCTGCTCTACCCCGACCAGTCGCCGGAAAGCGTGCTGCAAGGCTGGTTGCAGCACCGCTGCCAACTGGTGTTTCTCACCCGAGGCGGCGACGGCGCAACGGTGTTCAGTCGCCAGCACGGCAGTTGGTCTGCACCGGCGGTCAAGGTGGTGATGGCCGATACCGTGGGTGCCGGTGACACCTTCCAGGCGGCATTGATTGCCTGGCTGACCGAGCAGCAGCTTGATTCGGTAGAGGGCCTGCAACAGCTTTCGCGCGAGCAGATCGACAGCATGCTCGGCTTCGCCATTCGCGCCGCCGCCCTGACGTGCGGCAAGACCGGGCCGGACCTGCCATACCGCGCTCAGTTGGGCTGATTACCCATCACAGCAGGCCACGTCTTTGGTGGCCTGCTGTCAGAACGCACGCCGCCCCTGCAAGAGCGGCAGCGCGAGCAAAGCCTGCTGGCCGAGACGGGTGGCGGGCACATCTAATGTGTTGGGCTGTTTGTCAGCCAACACCTCAAGGTTGATAGATGAAGGTTTTGTCAGCCAAGGCAAAATTAATCGATGGTTAATCCCGCGAGCCGAGAGTGAAGGTGTACCCACTTGCGGAGAACTACCATGAAACTGCGCACTTTGATGCTTGGCGGCGCATTGGCGCTGGCATCCGTCTCGGGCCTGGCCCAGGCCGACACACAAGCCACTGCGACCAAACCGGTGCCCTACCAGTACGGCATGCCCATGAACGTTAAAACGGTGATTGCAATGCATGAAACCGACACCAACGTTTGCAAAGTCATCAACGCCGATATCAAGTTCGTCGATACTGCGGGCAAAGTCGAAGACGTCGGCTACCGGAAAATGTCCGAAGCCTGCGATTTCCAGAATTGATCCTTCACACTGGCAGCAGAACCGTATTGGGCCTGGCATCTACCAGGCCCGCAGTTCCCCAGTGACTCAACCTCGCAACAACGGCTGATGATTAGCCGCGCCCTCCCACTCTTTGCAGAGCGGTTGAATGGGTGTGTTTGAGGTCTTCGCGCAAGCCGCTGATCAGGTTGCAAATGGCTCGACTGCTGTCGAGTTTGTCAGCGTTGATACCTTTTACTTCCAAATCCACCCGGTCGCGGTCACGGTCGTCATAGACTTTGATCGTCAACGAAGCATCTTCGGCTTTGGTGCATTCGCACCGTTTAGGCAGGAAACTTCCTTCAATAATACTGCGAAGTTCTAATTCCGAAAGCATGGCCAACCTCTCCTTTCATGAGACTGCCAACAGATTGTTATGTGTGCGGCAGGCGCGTGCCTGCCACGTCTTACCGACCCTGGAAGACGCTTACAATCACCAGCGTACTCGGCAAAAACCGTTCTCGTTGTAACTTTTCCTCATAAGCGGCACGCGGGTTTATATAACTCTGAAAACTCAGCGCAAATCCTCGGCGAACAGCGTTGATTAAACGGTTATGCACTAAGTTGAACCTTGCGCTGCGACTCTTTCTGCAACATGTCGCAAACTATCAAAGTTGATATTTGCCCCGGAATTCACCGCCACCAGGGTTTGCCCACGCACGGAGTTTTGCGCCACGTACTGGCGGATGCCCGCTACCGCCAGCGCGCCGGATGGCTCGGTGATGGAGCGCGTATCGTCATAGATCAACTTGATCGCACTGCACAGCTGGTCGTTGCTGACAGTGATGACTTCGTCCACCCAGTCGCGGCAGATTTCAAAGCCATACGCGCCGATCTGCGCCACAGCCGTGCCGTCGGCAAACCCGTCAACGCTGGGCAACACCACACGCTCGCCCGCGCGCAGCGCCGCCAACAGGCAGCTGGAACCTTCAGGTTCGACACCGACGATGCGCACCTGAGGCCGCAGGTATTTGACATACGCCGCGATCCCGGCGATCAGACCGCCACCGCCCACCGGCACGAAGATCGCGTCCAGCGCGCCCTGTTGCTGGCGCAGAATTTCCATCGCCACGGTGCCCTGGCCGGCGATCACGTCCGGGTCATCGAATGGCGAAACAAAGGTGCAACCCGAGGTCTCGGCCAATTGCAGCGCATGCGCCAGGGCAAACGGAAAGCTCTCGCCGTGCAGCACCGCCTCGGCGCCTCGGGAGCGAACGCCGAGCACCTTCAACTCAGGCGTGGTGCAGGGCATCACAATGCTTGCCTTGATCCCCAGTTCGCGCGCCGCCAGCGCTACACCTTGGGCGTGGTTGCCCGCCGACGCCGTCACCACGCCCCGCGCCTTCTGCGCCTGCGTCAGCTGCACCAACTTGTTGTACGCCCCGCGGATTTTGAAAGAAAAAGTCGGCTGCAGGTCTTCGCGCTTGAGCAACACCTGATTGCCCAGCAAGGCCGAGAGTGCCGGTGCCGCTTGCAAGGGCGTGCGCACTGCCAGGTCATAGACCGGGGCGGCGAGAATCTTTTTCACATAGTGTTCAAGCAATGCCGTATCAGCGGTGTGGGGGGCGGGGCACATGCTCATGGGGTGTCTCCTGGCTTTTTTACAGGGCCCCGAGACGGAAAAACAAAACCCGCCTCAAGGGCGGGTTGGGGTGCAGCCGTGTGCTATCCCGCCAAATGAGGAATGGCGGTAATAATGCTTGGCTGGCTGCGGAAGGCTTGAAATGTCATGTCACGAAATTAACCGCCACTCACCGGCCACGTCAATGCCCAACCACCGATTATCCAGCAGGGGTTTACGGAAAGCATACGAAACGTATACGCTTTGTATATCAATACAACACAGTGAACGTCATGGGCATCGTCAAGATCACCGACCAATTGCACGAACAACTCCGCCTGGCCAGCGCTGCCATGGACCGCTCCATCAACGCCCAGGCCGAGTTCTGGATCAAGATCGGCCTGCTCGCCGAACTCAACCCGCACCTGCCCTACAACGAGCTGATCAACAAGCTGTTGCTGGACAAGCCCGACCTGATCCGGGGGCGCAGCTGATGATCAAGACGGCCGCCCAACTGGCAGTAATGCGTGAATCCGGACGCCTGCTGGCCAAGGTTTTCGACATGCTTGACGGCTTTGTCGCCGCCGGCCGCTCCACCCTGGAGCTGGACAGCGCCGTCGAGGCGTTCATTCGTAACGACCTCAACGCCCGCCCGGCAAGCCTTGGGCAATATGACTATCCCTTCTGCATCAACACCTCGATCAACGAGGTGGTGTGCCATGGCATGCCCAGCGCCAAGGATATTCTCAAGGACGGCGACATCATCAACATCGACATCACCTTGGAAAAAGGCGGTTTTATCGCTGACGCCAGCAAGATGTACATGATCGGCACCGTGGCGCCCAAGGCGCGGCGCCTGGTGGAACAGACCTTTGAGGCCATGTGGGCCGGCATTCGCCAAGTCAGGCCGGGTGCGCGCCTGGGTGATATCGGCCATGCGATCCAGAGCCATGCGCAGGCTAACGGCTACAGCGTGGTGCGCGAATACTGCGGCCATGGTATCGGCCGCCAGATGCATGAAGAACCGCAAATCCTCCACTTCGGCCGCCCCGGCACCGGCCTGGAACTGCGTGAAGGCATGGTGTTTACCATCGAGCCGATGCTTAACCAGGGCAGCGCCAAGGTGCGCGACTTGAAAGATGGCTGGACGGTGGTGACCAAGGACAACAGCCTGTCGGCGCAGTGGGAGCACACCGTGGCGGTGACGGCCGACGGGTTTGAGGTGCTTACCTTGCAGGTGCCTGATTGAGAAGTGTAGATGTAGGTGTGGCGACTGGTGCTGGGGCCTCTCCATTTTTGGGGTAACAGCAGTTAAGTGGTTAGATCACAAGCAAAGCCAAGGCGGCCTGATTTGGAAGCTGAACCCAATCAAATGTGGGAGCTGGCTTGCCTGCGATGGCATCAACCCTGTTTACCTGATGGCCCGAGGTGCCTGCATCGCCGCTAAGCCAGCTCCCACAGAAAAGCCAAGCACTGCGGGTGGTGGAGGCTGAATTCGGTCAACTTGTGGGAGCGGGCTTGCTCGCGAAGGCGGTGGAACAGTCAGCTCATTTGTAACTGACCCACCGCCTTCGCGAGCAAGCCAGCTCCCACATTTTTAGATCTGATTACACCAGGGTGATTCGGCGTGCAACGCGGGCCCGGAGCGTGGGTAAGGCGCACTACCAAACGGGCCTAAGCGCAGCAACGGCTGTGTACTCACACCACACTTGCCCCGCCCGCGATTCGCTTCAGCCCCAGCACCATCAAGCCCGCCCCCAACGCCATCGCGGCCATCAGCAGCGGGTACGACACCCACCACGGTGTACCCGCCGTCATCATGCTGAATTCCGACATGCCACCCACACTGGCAATCAGGTTAAGCGGCAGGAACACCACGTTAATCAGGGTCAACTTGCGCAGCAGGTTGTTCATGCTGTTGTTCATCAGGTTACCGCGCGCATCGATCAGCCCGGAAAACACATTGGAGTAGATCTCTGCCTGCTTGTAGCACTGGTGGTTCTCGATGATCAGGTCATCGATCAACCCCAGGATCTCAGCACTGAAATGCTCTTTTTCAGCGTGATTACGCAACCGCGACAACACCGCGCCGTTGCTGTGCAGCGCATTGATGTAGTAGATCAGGCTTTCGCTGAGGCTGAACATCTGCATCAGGTGATGGTTGCTCATCGACGCGTTGAACTGTTGCTGCAATTCGCGCGCAACCAGCTTGATCACCTTGAGGTGGCCCAGGTAGTGGTGGATGTTGTTGAGCAACAAATCCAGCAGCACATCCAACGGCGTGTGCAGCGGCCGGCGCGCGCCGAGCCCGGACAGCGGGGTTTCATCGGTGGCTATCACCAGCAGGCGATCCTGCGAAAACAACAAGCCGCACGACGACACCTCAAACACCAGGTTGCCGCCGCCGGAGTAGTTTTCCGGGCGTTTCCAGATCAGGAACAGGTTGTCGGGATGAAATTCGATGCGTGACACTTCATCCGGGTCAAGGGCCGAGGCCAGGGCATGTTCATCCAGCTTGTGGTGGTCGCGCAGCCATTCGCGTTCGGCCAGGTCCGGGTTGTTGAACAACATGATCGGCGCATCATCACTTCCCGCGCCGCACAACTTCCCACCGGTCAATTCAAAGCGCTGGATCATCGCGCGTCACCACACCTGGCCCTGGCGCTTCAACTCCAGGCGCCGCACGAACTCCTCCAGCACCAGGGCGTATAGGTCGTCTTGCAGGTAGGCGTCTTCGATACCGGCATCCATGTTGGGGTTGTCGTTGACCTCGATCACCACCACCTTGTCGCCGGACTGCTTGAGGTCAACACCGTAAAGGCCGTCGCCGATCAGGTTGGCAGTCTTCACCGCCAGCTCTACCACCGCCTTGGGTGCTTCGTGGACCGCCAGTGTGCGGCATTCGCCGTTGATGTCCTGGCCGATAGCCTTGTGGTTGTAAATCTGCCAATGGCCCTTGGACATGAAGTACTGGCAGGCAAAGATCGGCTTGCGGTTGAGTACACCGATGCGCCAGTCGTACTCGGTGTAGAAAAATTCCTGGGCCAGCAACAGCACCGAATGCTCGAACAACTCAGCGGTGGCCTTGAGCAAAGCCTCCTGGCTTTCCACCTTGATCACACCGCGCGAAAAACAGCCGTCGGGGATCTTCAACACCAGCGGGAAGCCCAGGCGCTCGCCCACCCGCTCGAAATCTTCCGGTCGCTCCTTGTACAGAATCTCGGTGGCCGGCATGCCCAGTTGGTGGCTGTTGAGCAGGTCGGTGAGGTAGACCTTGTTGGTGCAGCGCAGAATCGACGCCGGGTCGTCCATCACCACCAGGCCTTCGCTCTCGGCCTTCTTGGCGAAGCGGTAGGTGTGATTATCGACGCTGGTGGTCTCGCGGATCAGCAAGGCGTCGTACTCGGCGAGGCGCGAGTAATCCTTGCGCTCGATCAGTTCCACATCGATGCCCAGGCCCTTGCCGACCCGCACGAAGTTTTCCAGGGCGCGGGCATTGGAGGGCGGCAATTGCTCCTGCGGATCGTGCAGGATTGCCAGGTCGTAACGGGCCAGCCTGCGTGAACGCGGTTGGCGCCAGATCTTGCGGCTGAAGTTGTCGAGGGCGTGGGCAAACTGGTCTTCCTGGTCATCACGCAACTTGTGCAACACGCCGGATTTGACCCCTTCGATGTGCCAGCCGTTGTTCTTGCGAAACTCAACTAACAGAATCGGGCACGGGAAGGTTTCAAACAACTGACGGGCCAACTCCTGCAACGGCTCTATATTGGTCCGGCCAAAATAAAGTGTCAGGGTAAAGCCTTCGGTGTTGCTGTAGAGGTGATGACTCAAGGCTTTATCGAGGGTTTTATCCAGGTCATCCAGCGACAGGCCATACAGCGACTTTTTCGTCAGTTCACTGATGGTGCGCACCGACGGAATCACCTTGTGCCCGCGCGCCTCGGCCAACAGCGAGCAGTAATAACCATGCCCCAGGTACTTGTAGCTGCGGCACAGGTTGATCACCTGCACGCGCTTGCCCGTCTCGCTCTCGCGGGTTTGCTCCAGGTATTCCTGAGCGGTGACGATGTCTTCGCTGGGGAAATAAGAAGCCCAATCTTCCTTGCGTTCGACAATGATCACGACTTGACTGGAACCCTTGAGAGGTGCGGAAAAATAACCGTTGGAAGTTATTGTCGCCGCGACGGTTTGCTCGGATACTTCACGCCAATGACTTTGTACCGCCGACATAATATTTGATCCGCTTTAGAGAACTCGACCTTTTCTATTAAGCACGATCTTTTAGAGAAGTCCCGTTTCGTTACGCAACTTTTACGGCGGTCATATGGCTCTTTCCTTTCGCGTTGCAACCCCCGCTGACGTGCCCGAATTGGTGGCACTGGAACAGCACTGTTTCACCACCGACCGGCTTTCGCCGCGCAGTTTCCAGTGGATGATCAGCCGCGCTCATGGCCAGTTGCTCGTCGCCGAAAATGACAGCGTTTTGCTCGGTTACGCCTTGGTGCTGTTCCATCGCGGCACCTCACTGGCTCGCCTGTACTCCATCGCCATTGCCGAACATGCGCGCGGCATGGGCCTGGGCAAGCAGTTGCTGGCGCGCATCGAAGCCTGCGCCGTGGCGCATGATTGCGCCTACCTGCGCCTGGAAGTGCGCACCGACAACCCCGGCGCCCTCGCCTTGTACGAGCGCAATGGCTACCGGCGCTTCGCGCTGATCAATGACTATTACGAAGACCATGCACCGGCCCTGCGCCTGGAAAAACGCATCGTCCAGCACCAGGACGCGCGCCCGCAAAACGTGCCGTATTACCAGCAAACCACCGACTTCACCTGTGGCGCCGCGTGCCTGCTGATGGCCATGGGCGCACTGGTGCCGACGCGCGTGGCCGGCCGGCGCGAAGAACTGCAAATCTGGCGTGAAGCGACCACCGTGTTCATGACCGCCGGCCACGGCGGCTGCAGCCCGCAAGGCTTGGCTCTGGCAGCGTGGCGCCGGGGCTTTCGCGTGCGCATGCAGGTGAATGTGCGCGGCCCGCTGTTTCTGGACGGCGTGCGCGACCAACATAAAAAGGACGTCATGCGCCTGGTGCACGAAGCATTTGAAGAAGAACTGGCCGGCAGCGACGTCGAGCAGGTGCTCGGCGGCGCGTTGGATTTGCCGCAGGTATTGCGCGATGGCGGGCAGCCGCTGGTGTTGATCAGCAGCTACCGCCTCACCCGCTCCAAGTCGCCGCACTGGGTGATGGTCACCGATTGCGACGACGACTTTGTCTACCTGCACGACCCGGATGTGGACCACAGCCAGCACCGCCAGCCCCTGGACTGCCAGCACTTGCCGGTCAGTCATGGGGAGTTCGAACGCATGTGCCGCTTTGGCAATAACAAGTTGCGCGCGGCGGTGGTGCTCTTCAAGCCACTTGCTTGATCCCGGCCTTGGCTTCCAGCTCACGCACCAGCGGCAACACGCGTTTGCCGAAGTATTCGACTTCCTCCTGGAAGTGCAGGAAGCCGGCCAGCACCAGGTCCACGCCCACGGCCTTGAGCGCGACGATGCGCTCGGCAATCTGCTGCGGCGTGCCGATCAGGTCTGTCTTGAAGCCGTCGTTGTACTGCACCAGGTCTTCGAAACTGGATTTGGCCCAGTTGCCCTCGCCTTCCGGTGAGGCTTTGCCGGCCTGCCTGGCCGCGTCACCAAAGGCATTCACGGCCTCCGGGTCGGCTTTGTCGATGATTTCGGCGAGCACCGCGCGGGCTTCTTCTTCGGTGTCGCGGGCGATCACAAAGGCGTTTACGCCGACTTTGACCGAATGGTTATTCGCCGCCGCCTTGGCGCGGATGTCATCGACCTGAGCCTTGATGCCTTGCGGGGTGTTGCCGTTGGTGAAATACCAGTCCGACACGCGCGCCGCCATGTCCCGCGCGGCGCGCGAGCTGCCGCCCTGGAACACTTCCGGTTGGCCAAGGGGCTTGGGCTTGAGGGTGTAATTGTTGAAGCGGTAGAAGTCGCCCTTGAAGGTGAAGTCGTCCTGGGTCCAGATGCCTTTTAACGCGCGGATGAACTCTTCGGAACGGCGATAACGCTCATCGTGTTCCAGCCAGTGTTCGCCGATGGCCTGGAACTCGCCCTTGAACCAGCCACTGACGATGTTCACCGCGATACGGCCATTGGTGAGCTGGTCGATCGTCGCCAGTTGCTTGGCCGCCAATGCCGGTTGCCACGGGCCGGGCAAGATGGCGGCGATCACCTTGAGCGTGGTGGTCGCCGCCAGCAGCGCATGGCTGAAGGCTACGGATTCATGCTGGTTTTCGGCGCCGTAGCCGGCGGTGAAGCGAATTTGCGTGAGGCCGTATTCAAAACCGGCCGCTTCGGCCAACTGCGCCAGTTTGCGGTTGTAGTCGATGCCCCAATGGGTGCGTTGCTCGATCTTGCTGACCACCAGCCCACCGCTGACGTTGGGCACCCAATAGGCAAATTTCACGGCTTGCTGACTCATCTGGCAGTACCTCGCACGAAGGGATGTTCCAGGGCTAGAGCAGCAAGCGTGCCAGGCCGGTGCAAACGCCCTGGCCATGGGCGTCGCGGTAAAAATGCCAATCTCGCAGGGCTGAGCTGTCAATGTCATGGATCACACCGGTTTGTCGATCCGCTGTTGCCGGAGCAACAGTGAATGGCCCGCCTTCCCCGCAAACACGGGCTGCCGCCATCGGCACGAACTGTGCAATCCCCCAAGGACTGATACTGCCAAGGAGCTGCCCCCATGACCGAGCAACACGTCATCAACCCGCTGTCCACGGGTGCCGATTACCCCACGTTGGCCGCGCGTTTTCGGCCGATATTCGAGCGCATTGCCGCGGGTGCGGTAGCGCGCGAACAGACCCGCGCCCTGCCCTATGAACCGATCCAATGGCTCAAGCAGGCCGGCTTTGGCGCAGTGCGGGTGCCGGCGGAATACGGCGGCGGTGGCGCGTCGCTGCCGCAGTTGTTCGAGTTGCTGATCGAGCTGGCCGCTGCCGACTCGAATGTGCCCCAGGCGTTGCGCGGGCATTTCGCCTTCGCCGAGGACCGTCTGAATGCGCCACCCAGCGCTGGCCGCGACCTGTGGTTCAAGCGCTTTGTCGACGGCGACATCGTCGGCTGCGCCTGGACCGAAATCGGCAACGTGGCCATTGGCGAGGTGGTCACTCAAGTGAGCCCCGACGGCGATAAATGGAAACTCAACGGTGAAAAGTTCTACAGCACCGGCAGCCTTTTCTCCGACTGGATCGACGTGTACGCCCAGCGCAGCGATACCGGCGCCGATGTGATCGCCGCCACCCGCACGCGCCAGCCTGGCGTGGTGCAAAGCGATGACTGGGATGGCTTTGGCCAGCGCACCACCGGCAGCGGCACCAGCCGTTTTACCGATGCCGTGGTGGACGCGGAAAACGTCATCGACTTTGCCACTCGGTTCAAGTACCAGACCGCGTTTTATCAGTTGGTGTTGCTGGCGAGCCTGGCCGGGATTGGTCGTGCGGCACTGAGCGACGTGGCTCATCAGGTGCGCAGTCGCAAGCGTATCTACAGCCACGGCAATGCCGCGCATGTCAGCCAGGATGCGCAGGTTCAACAAGTGGTGGGTGAGGTGGCGGCGCTGGTGTATGCCGCCGAGGCCAGTGCGTTGAAGGCGGCGGTGCCGGCGCAACAGGCGTACCTGGCGCGGTTTGCGGGGGATGAGGTGGCCGAGCGGGAGGCGAATGTGGCAGCCGAGATTGAATCGGCGACGGCGCAGGTGGTGGTGTCGGCGCTGGTACAGCGGGCCACTACGGAGTTGTTCAATGCGCTGGGGGCGTCGGATGTGCGCCAGGGTAAAGCGCTCGATCGCCACTGGCGGAATGCCCGGACGGTGTCGTCGCATAATCCGGTGATCTACAAGGCGCGGATTGTCGGGGACTGGGTGATTAACGGGACTGAGCCCCCGTTTGTGTGGCAGATCGGGAATGGGCCGGCCAGGGGGTAGGCTTTTTTGATCGCTAAGGGTTGGGGTGTATATCCGTTTTTTGGGTGATGGCGGGTATGGGTTCCGCCCTTACGGCGGGTCACTTTGGAAAAGCCCCAAAGTAACCAAAGGGCTCTTGCCCCACCACTCGGCACCTCGCTTAGGCTCGGTGTGCCCGAACGAAGGCTTGAATCCGTGGGCCGCCGTGACGGGCCATCCATGGCCCAACACGGCTAACCCGGCGTCCTGCCGGGTTACCCACGGATTCAAACCTGCGTTCGGCCAGCGTGGTTTAACGGGGCGCCTAAGATCAAAGTCAAAAGCAAAGCACGGCGGCCTAGTAGCCGACCTGAGTGGTTAGATCAAAAGCGCAAGCGAGGCGGCCTGACAGCCGACCTGATCTTGGAGGCTGAACTCAATCAAAGGTGGGAGCTGGCTTGCCTGCGATGGCATCGGCTGGTTGTGCCTGATAGACCGAGGTGCCTGCATCGCAGGCAAGCCAGCTCCCACAGAAAAGCAAAAGCAGTGCGGTGCTGGCGGTCTGTACTCGGTCAAACTGTGGGAGCGGGCTTGCTCGCGAAGGCGGTGTGTCAGCTACACATGAGCTAACTGACCCACCGCATTCGCGAGCAAGCCCGCTCCCACATTTGGATCTCTGTGCATCAGATAGAAGTGTGTTGCTGTGCTCTTGATCCGCTTTTGCTTCAACCACTCAGGTCGGCTTTCAGGCCGCCGTGCTTTGCTTTTGATCTTGATCTGCTTTTGATCTTGATCTGCTTTTGATCTTGATCTGCTTTTGATCTTGATCTGACAGGCCCCGTCAACCACGCTGGCCGAACGCAGGCTTGAATGCGTGGGTAACCCGGCAGGACGCCGGGTTAGCCGCGTTGGGCCAAGGATGGCCCGTCGCGGCGGCCCACGGATTCAAGCCGGAGTGAGGGCACACCGAGCCCAAGCGAGGGGCCGAGTGGTGGGGCAAAGACCTTTTGGTTACTTTTGGGGCGTTTGCCAAAAGTGACCCGCTGTAAGAGCGGAACCGCCAGCCGCCGTGACCGCAGCAACGGATATGTACTCACCCACCCAACCCCCCGAAAACATCAGAACGCCAACTTATAGCCAATAGTCATCAACATAACCGCCAGACAAGGCCGCAACACACCATCAGGAACCTTACCGGTCATGTGACTCCCCAGGTAAATCCCCGGCAACGACCCCATCAGCAAAAAGCCCAGCAAATGCCAATCCATATTACCCATGCTCGCGTGCCCCAGCCCGGCGACCAAGGTCAGCGGCACGGCATGGGCAATCTCGGTACCCACCAACCGACGCGTCGCCAGAAACGGGTACAGAATAAAGAGCGCCACGGTACCAAGCGCACCCGCCCCGATGGACGTCAGAGCAACCATGGTGCCAAGGATCGCACCGGTCACCACCGTCAACACGTTCAAATTGCGCGGGCTCATGTGATAGTCATCACCCGCATGACGCTGCGCAAAAGCCAGCAGGCTTTTCTTGAACAGAATCGCCAGCGCCGTCAGCAGCAACACCCCACCAAGCGCCTGCTTGATCACCGCGTTCATGGCGCTGGGGTCGGTATGCAAACTGGCAAGGAACCACAGGGTCAGCAGCACCGCAGGCACACTGCCCAAGGTCAGCCAACCGGTGATGGTCCAGTCGATATTCCTGTTCTTGCTGTGCACCAGCACGCCACCTGACTTGGTGATGGCCGCGTACAACAAGTCAGTGCCCACGGCGGTCGCCGGGTTGATGCCGAACCACAACAGGATCGGGGTCATCAAAGACCCTCCGCCGACACCGGTCATGCCAACGATAAAACCAACCACCAGGCCAGCGATGACAAAACCAAAATTACCCACATCCATACAGCTACCCGCGGCCTTATAAATTTCTGGCCGCAGGATAGCGATTTTTCTTATAACGACTTATATCAATATGATCTGACTTTATGCCTTTTGTGTCAGCCGATGACAGACGTAAGCTTGCGTCTGATACGGAAAAGCCACGGTGTCACGCCCTCGCAAGGCAGGATGCGTGTCGATCAGCGCCTGCAATTGCGCAGTCACGCTGGCTTTTTCGGCGGCGGGCAGCGCCGCGATAAAGCTCACCGACAGGAAGCGATCCATGATCACCTCCCCAGGGCTGCCGACATGCTGATAGGCAAAGCAGGTCATGTGGGGCGCAGAAAAATATTCGCCGGTGAAGGCTTCGCGCCAGCGGCCTGAATGAAAGCGCGGCGTGTCGCCTTCATAGGGGGTGATGATGTCGGTGATGGCGGCGACCCAATCCACCGATTCATCGCGCACATTCCACACCAACCCCAGGCGCCCATCGGGTTTGAGCACGCGGTGGATTTCTGCCAGCGCGGCTTCGGTAGAAAACCAATGGAACGCCTGCGCACAGACCACCGCATCGGCGACGGCGGTTTCCAGGGGAATGGATTCGGCCGTGCCATTGACCAGGCGCACATCGGGCAACAGTTTATTGAGCTGCGCGCCCATCGCTTCGACCGGTTCGACCGCCACCAGCGTGGGCGCCAGGGTGCTGAGCAAACGGGTGAACTTGCCGGTACCGGCGCCGAGGTCGATTACCGTCGATTGCGCATCGATGTGCAGCGCATCAGTGAGCCAGCCGGTGAGTTGTCGCGGATAGTCGGGCCGGCCTTGGGCGTAAGTGACGGCCTGGGTAGAGAAACCTTGTTGAGCAGACGTGTGAACACCAGTCATTGCCAATCTCTCCTCGGGTAAAACGGGGGCACAGTGTGCGCCCTTGCGCATTTATTTTCTAATCACTGCATCCAATCGAGCGCGGCCTGGGTAGTGCTTACAGTGACCCCGCTGTTTTACTCAATGGAGAACCACCCATGAACGCTAAAGCACTGTTCTGCCTGACCGCCCTGCTGGCCGCTGCGCCAACGGTTTTCGCCCAGACCGGCTTGCCCGACAGCATCAAGGTGCCGGATGGGCACAAGGTGGCGCTGGAGACCACAGGCGTCGGCGAAATCACCTACGAATGCCGCGACAAAGCTAACGCCGCGGGCCAGACCGAGTGGACGTTTGTCGGTCCCAAGGCGGTGTTGAATGACCGCAGCGGCAAGCCAGTGGGCACCTATTTCGGCCCACCCGCTACATGGCAAGCCCAGGACGGTTCGAAAGTCACCGGCACGCAGTTGGCCGTGGCGCCCTCCGGTGCTGGCAACCTGCCGTATCAACTGGTCAAGGCCAACCCGGCCGAAGGCAAAGGCGCAATGAGCGGTGTGAGTTATATCCAGCGCGTGGCCCTCAAGGGTGGCGTGGCGCCGAGCACCGAGTGCAGCGCGGCCAACAAAGGCACCCAGGCAGTGGTGAAGTACCAGGCCGACTACATCTTCTGGGCGGCCAACTGAGAACAAACTCAGCTACGCTGCCCCTGTAAGGGCCGGCTTGCCGGCGAGGGTCGTCAACGATGACGCAGGGCACCTGGGTTATACGCTGCGCCCGTGCCCTTTTTCGCCGGCACGCCGGCGCCCTGCAGTGCGGTGGCGATTGTTATGACAGTGGTGGACACACGTGGCCTTGCCTGACGCCGATTTTGATTACGAAGCCTGTCTGCTGGCCTGCGCCCGTGGGGATCAACGTGCCTTGCGCCAGCTCTATGAGCAGGACAGCAGCCGTTTGCTCGGCGTGGCCTTTCGCATTGCCAGGGACAAGTCCCTGGCCGAAGACATCGTGCATGACGCGTTTATCAAGATCTGGCGTGGCGCCGGCAGTTTCGACCCCAACCGTGGCGCGGCGCGCGGCTGGGTGTTCAGCGTGACCCGGCACCTGGCGCTCAATGCCGTGCGCAATCACTACCGGGAATTACCCCTGGGCGACGCGCACGAGCACATCGCCACACCCGACACCTTTGAATTCGCTTCGCGCTCGGGGCAGGTCCACGCCTGCCTGGAGCAGCTCGATCCGGCCCGTCGCGCGTGCATCCTGCATGCCTATGTCGACGGCTATTCCCACAGCCAAATCGCACAGAAACTGGACACCCCGCTGGGGACCGTCAAAGCCTGGATCAAACGCAGCCTCGCTACGCTGCGGGAGTGCATGGCATGAGCAACCCTCTGGACGAACTGGCTGGCGAATACGTGCTGGGCACCCTGCCCGCGGCGCAACGCGCCGAGGTTGAGCAGCGTTTATCCGAGGATGCCGCGTTGCGCGCGGCGGTGGACGCATGGGAGCAGCGCCTTTTGCCGCTGACCGCATTGGCCGAACCTGTGCCCCCTTCTGCCCAGCTGTGGCGGCGCATCGAGCGCACCGTCACGCCTGCCGGCACCCGCACCGACCGCCAAACACCGTGGTGGAACCTGCTGGCGCTCTGGCGTGGTTTGGCCGGCGCGGGGCTGGTGGCGACGTTGGTCCTGGCGACGCTGCTGCTGACCCGCCCGCCCACTGCTGAACCCACCTTTGTGGTGGTGTTGGTGGCGCCGCAAAGCCAGGCTCCGGGGTGGGTGATCCAGGCCAGCAATACTCAGCAGATCCAGTTGATTCCATTGGGTGTGATGCAAGTGCCTGCCGACAAGGCGCTGCAATTCTGGACCAAGGCGGATGGCTGGCAAGGCCCGGTGTCGCTGGGGTTGGTCGAGCCAGGGCAAACGCTGTCGGTGCCGCTGGACAAACTGCCGCCACTGGCGCCCAACCAATTGTTCGAGTTGACCCTGGAAGACCCGAATGGCTCGCCGACCGGCAAACCCACCGGGCCGATCCAGGCGATCGGCCGCGCCGTCAAGGTGCTCTGATCAGCTGACGCTGGGCAACCACAGGCGAAACCGTGCCCCGCCCAAGGGTGATGCCTGGGCCGTCAACGTGCCGCCCTGGGCCTCCATCGCACGCCGGCTGATGGCCAGGCCGAGGCCGAAGCCACCCGTGGCGCGGTCGCGGCTGCGGTCCAGGCGGTAGAAGGGTTCGAAGATCCGCTCGCGCTGGTCTACCGGTATGCCGATGCCATCGTCATCCACGCAGATTTCACAGCCTTTGGCACACACCTTGACGCCCACCTGGATGCGCCTGTCGCAATAGCGCGTGGCATTGCGCAACAAGTTTTGCAGCGCGCGGGCGGTGAGACGCGGGTCGAGGCGGAAGCGCTCCACCGCGCAATCGAGCGCCACATCGATGACAATCTCGGGGTTTTCCAATTCGTCATCGACGCTGCCCAGCACGCTGTCGACAAACTCGTCGAGCACCACGTCCACTCGCTCCGGCAGTTGCGCCGGGTTTTGCAGGCGGCTGTACGACAGCAATTCCAGCACCAGCTCGTCCAGCTCACGAATGTGCGCCACCAGGCTTTGCAGGCGCTCGCGGCTGGCGTGGGGCAAGTCTTCGGACAACGCCAGCGCCAGGCCGAAATCCAGGCGGGTCAGCGGCGTGCGCAGTTCATGGGAGACCGCATTGAGCAGGTCGCGCTGCTGATTGAGCAGGCGCTCGATATCGTCGGCCATGGTGTCGAACACCGATGCCAGGCTGCCAATGTTGGAACTGGGCGGAATATGCGTGCGCTCGCCCAGGTTGCCTTTGCCCAGTTGTGCGGCGGTGCTTTTCAGGCGCTCCAGGTCACGCCAGTGCGGGCGCAGCCAAAACAGCAGGCAAGCCAGCAGCGCGGCGCCGATCAGCACGTTCATCGACCAGTACAGCAAGTTCATGTCCATCGGGTCGGGGGGAATCGTCAGCTTGACCGCAAACTGCTGGTTGACCGGCGAACTGATTTCTTCCATCCAGCCCCATTCGCCGAGGCGGATCACCGGCTTGCCCTGCTCCAGCAACTTTTCTTCTGCAGGCGTGTAGCTGGCGTCCTGGCGCAACAGCAGTTTGACTTTCAGCGGCGCGAAGTCGCGGCCCAATTGCTCGGTCACCTGGGACCAGCGCTCGACCGGCGCGCGCAGGTATTGTTTGACGATGAGCGTCTGCAGGCCACGGGTCTGCTCAACGTTGTAGTCCATGTAGCGGTGTTCAAACAGCTGGATCACCAACCGCGGAATCAGAAAGATTGCCGCACTGAAGGTGATGATGGTGATCAGGTAGAGGCGCAGCAGGACACGAAACATGGATCAGCATTCCCACTCGGAACGGCTGAACAGGTAGCCCTTGCCCCACACAGTCTTGATCTTGCGCGCCTCGCCCGCGTGATCGTCGAACTTGCGGCGCAGCTTGGAGATGGCCACGTCCACCGAGCGGTCGGTGCCGTTGAACTCGATACCGCGCAGGCGCTGCAGGATCTGGTCGCGGCTGAGCACTTCACCGGCGTGCCGGGCCAGCACCACCAGCAGGTTGTATTCACCGCTGGACAGTTCCACGGCCTGCTCGCGCCAGGTCACGGTGCGCTCCGACAGGTCGATGCACAGGTTGCCCATGACGATCTGGTCGTTGGCCATCTGAGGTTCGGACAGGCTGCTGCGGCGCAGCAAAGTGCGCACACGGGCGAGCAGCACGCGTGGCTCGCACGGCTTGGTGACATAGTCGTCGGCGCCCATTTCCAGGCCCAGCACCTGGTCGTGACTGTCGTCGCGCGCAGTCAGCATCAGGATCGGCAAGCCCGCCGAGTCTGCGCGCAGCAAGCGGCACACCTGCAGGCCATCGAGGCCGGGCAACATCAGGTCGAGGATCACCAGGTCCGGCGGGTTGAGGCGCGCGCGTTCGCGTACGTGGTCGCCACGGCTGAGCACACTGACATGGTAGCCATTGCGCTCCAGGTAGCTGGCAATCAGCTCGGAGAGTGCGGCGTCGTCTTCCACCAGGAGGATGTTGGGCATGGTGTTTCCAAATAATGCAGTTCATCAGGTGTACAGAAACCCAATGTGGGAGCGGGTTTGCTCGCGAAAGCGGTGGTTCAGTGGCTAGATTGATTGGCTAATCCACCGCCATCGGGGGCAAGCCCCCTCCCACATTTGATCTTTGCTGTTTGCAGGATTGTGCAAGGATATACGCCCTCAGGCGACTATGGGTCGCGCCTTACATTTCTTCACAGACGAGCTACACAGCTTCACAGCACCACGGCGCAGGTGTCTTTAGGATGCGCCAGTCAATATTGGGATATGAGCATGTCGAAGAATCTGTTTGCGCCGTTTTGCCTGCTGGCCCTGGCGCTCGCCCTGAGCGCGTGTGGCCAGTCGGCGGACGAGGCGCCGCAAATGCCGCTGGCCAAAGTCCGCATCGAGACCCTGCAAGCCAAGCCTCTCTCGATCAGCAGTGAACTGAGCGGGCGGATCGCCGCGCCGCGCATTGCCGAAGTGCGCGCACGGGTGGCCGGTGTGGTCATGCAGCGCGTGTTCAAGGAAGGTCACGACGTGAAACAGGGCGACGTGTTGTTTCGCATCGACCCCGCCCCGTTCAAAGCCGACCTGGACAGCGCCCAGGCCAACCTGAGCAAGGCGCAGGCCAACGCTTTCCAGGCGCGTCTGCAGGAGCAGCGCTACAGCCAGTTGGTCGAAGGCAACGCCATCAGCGGCCAGGATTACGACAATGCCCGCGCCGCCGTGCGCCAGACCAATGCCGAAGTCGCCGCCAACAAAGCCGCCGTCGAGCGCGCCAAACTCAACCTGGGCTACGCCACCGTGACCGCGCCGATCTCCGGGCGCATCGGCCGCGCGCTGGTCACCGAGGGCGCGCTGGTCGGGCAAAACGAAGCCACGCCGCTGGCGATCATCCAGCAACTGGACCCGATCCACGCTGACCTGACCCAGTCCACCCGCGAGTTGAACGACCTGCGCCGGGCCTTCCGTGCCGGCAGCTTGAAGCAGGTCGGCCAGGACCAGGCCAAGGCCACGCTGATCGAGGACGACGGCAGCCTGTACCCGCTGCCGGGCAAATTGCTGTTTGCCGAAATCAGCGTCGACCCCGGCACCGGGCAGATCATCCTGCGCAGCGAGTTCCCCAACCCGGACCTCGACCTATTGCCCGGCAGCTTTGTACGCGTGCGCCTGGAACAGGCAGTGGACAAACAGGGCATCAGCGTGCCGCAGCGCGCCATTACCCGTGACAGCGCCGGCATCCCGATGGTGCTCTTGCTGGACGCCGAACAGGTCGTCAGCCAGCAACCGGTGGAGCTGGGCGCGGTGATCGAGGATCGCTGGATCGTCAGCAACGGCCTCAAACCCGGTGACCGCATCATCGTCGAGGGCCTGCAACACGCACGCCCCGGTGAAAAAGTCGAAGTGGACGAGGGCCCCGCGCCGAATGCCCAGGCCTCGGTCCGCTAAGCAAAGGAATACCTGACAATGCCGCAGTTCTTCATTGACCGCCCGATCTTCGCCTGGGTGGTCGCCCTGTTTATCCTGCTGGCCGGCGCGCTCGCCATTCCGCAGTTGCCGGTGGCCCAGTACCCCAACGTCGCGCCGCCGAAGGTGGAAATCTATGCGGTGTACCCGGGCGCCTCGGCCCAGACCCTGGACGAAAGCGTGGTCAGCCTGATCGAGCAGGAACTCAACGGTGCCGATCACCTGCTGTATTTCGAATCCCAGAGCAGCCTGGGCTCGGCGACTATCACCGCGACGTTCCAGCCGGGCACCGACCCGGAAATGGCCCAGGTCGATGTGCAAAACCGTCTGAAGGCAGTAGAACCGCGCCTGCCGCAAGCCGTGACCCAGCAAGGGTTGCAGGTGGAGAAAGTCTCCGCCGGTTTCCTGCTGCTGGTGACATTGACCTCCAGCGACGGCAAGCTCGATGACGTGGCGCTCAGCGATTACCTGGCGCGCAACGTGATGAACGAGCTCAAGCGCATCGAGGGCGTGGGCAAGGCGCAGCTGTATGGCGCCGAGCGCGCGATGCGTATCTGGATCGACCCGCAGAAGCTGATTGGCTTCAACCTTACGCCGGCCGACGTCAACGCCGCGATCAGTGCGCAGAACGCGCAGGTCTCGGCGGGCAGCATCGGGGATTTGCCGGGCACCCACACCCAGGAAATCACCGCCGCCATTCTGGTCAAAGGCCAGCTGTCGACGCCGGCGGAGTTCGCCGACATCGTGCTCAAGGCCAACCCGGACGGCTCCACCGTGCGCATCGGCGATGTGGCGCGGGTGGAAATCGGCAGCCAGGAATATCAGTTTTCCACACGCCTGAACGGCAAGCCGTCCACCGCTGTCAGTGTGCAGCTGTCGCCGGGCGCCAACGCGCTGAACACCGCGACGCTGGTACGGGCGAAGATGGATGAGCTGTCGCGCTACTTCCCGGCCAATGTGGAGTACAAGATTCCGTACGACACCTCGCCCTTCGTCAAAGTCTCGATCACTAAAGTGATTTACACCTTGCTCGAAGCCATGGCGCTGGTGTTTGCGGTGATGTTCCTGTTCCTGCAGAACGTGCGCTACACGCTGATCCCGACGCTGGTGGTGCCGATCGCGCTGATGGGCACTTTCGCGACCATGCTGTTGCTGGGGTTTTCGATCAACGTGCTGACCATGTTCGGCATGGTGTTGGCCATCGGCATTCTGGTGGACGATGCGATTGTGGTGGTCGAAAACGTCGAGCGCATCATGGCCACCGAGGGCCTGTCGCCCAAGGAGGCCACGCGTAAAGCCATGGGCCAGATCACCGGGGCCATCGTCGGCATCACTTTGGTGCTGGTCGCGGTGTTCCTGCCGATGGCCTTTATGCCGGGCTCGGTGGGCGTGATTTACCAGCAGTTTTCGCTGTCGATGGCCACCTCGATTCTGTTCTCGGCGTTTCTGGCTTTGACCCTGACCCCCGCCCTGTGCGCCACTTTGCTCAAGCCGATTGCCAAGGGCGAGCACCACGCCAAGGGCGGTTTCTTTGGTTGGTTCAACACGCGTTTTGAACGCCTCACCGACCGTTATGAAGGCTGGGTGGCCTACGCCCTCAAACGCAGTGGTCGTTACCTGCTGATCTATCTGGTGCTGCTGGTGGGCCTGGGCTGGATGTTCAGCCGCCTGCCCTCCTCGTTCCTGCCGGTGGAAGATCAGGGTTACACCATCACCGATATCCAGCTGCCACCGGGCGCGAGCAAGAACCGCACGGTGCAGGTAGCCGAGCAGATCGAGGCGCATAACGCCCAGGAGCCAGGGGTGGGCGATACCACCATGATCATGGGCTTCAGTTTCTCTGGCTCCGGGCAGAACGCGGCGCTGGCATTTACCACGCTCAAGGACTGGTCCAAACGCAGCAGCGACGATTCGGCGGCGGCAATTGCCGACCGCGCCAACGCCGCGTTCAGCGAGCTCAAGGATGCGATTGCCTATGCGATCCTGCCGCCGCCGGTAGACGGCCTGGGCACCTCGAGCGGTTTCGAGTTCCGGTTGCAGGACCGTGGCGGTGTCGGCCATGCCGCCTTGATGGCAGCGCGTACTGAGCTGCTGGCGGCCGCCGAGAAAAACCCGATCCTGGCCAATGTGCGTGAAAGCGCCCTGGCCGAGGCGCCACAAGTGCAGTTGGAAGTAGACCGCAAGCAGGCCAATGCACTGGGGGTTTCCTTCGCTGACGTCGGTAATGTGTTGTCTTCAGCCATCGGCTCGGCCTACATCAACGACTTCCCCAACCAGGGCCGTATGCAACGGGTGGTGGTGCAGGCCGAAGGCGATCAGCGCAGCCAGGTGGCGGATTTGTTGAAGATCAATGTGCGCAACAACGCCGGCAAGATGGTGCCGTTATCGGCATTTGTCGAAGCCAAATGGACCCAGGGCCCTGCGCAGCTGACCCGCTACAACGGCTACCCCGCCATCGCCATCAGCGGCGAAGCGGCGCCAGGGCACAGCACGGGTGAGGCCATGGAAGAAATCCAGCGCCTGGTCAGCCAATTGCCCGCAGGGCTGGGCCAGGAATGGACCGGTTTGTCGCTGCAGGAGCGTCTGTCCGGTTCCCAGGCGCCGTTGCTGTTGGGCCTGTCGCTGTTGATCGTGTTCCTGTGCCTGGCGGCGCTGTATGAAAGTTGGTCGATCCCGACCTCGGTGTTGCTGGTGGTGCCGCTGGGCGTGCTCGGCGCGGTATTGGCGGTCAGTTTGCGCGGCATGCCTAACGATGTGTTTTTCAAGGTCGGCTTGATCACCATCATCGGCTTGTCGGCAAAGAACGCCATCCTGATCATCGAATTTGCCAAGGATTTGTATGAGCAAGGCGAGGACCTGATCGACGCCACCTTGAAAGCCGCGCGCCTGCGCCTGCGGCCGATCATCATGACGTCGCTGGCGTTTATCCTCGGCGTGGTGCCGCTGGCGATTGCCACCGGCGCCAGCTCCGCCAGCCAGCAAGCCATTGGCACCGGGGTGATCGGCGGGATGATCACCGCAACACTGGCAGTGGTGTTTGTGCCGGTGTTCTTTGTGGTCGTCATGAAGTGGGTGCGCAAGCGTCCATAACCCGTCCGAAAATGCGCTATGGTGCTCACAACCTCTCTTGTTGTGAGCACCTATGGCCTTCCTCGCCCGCACCCACCCTCGCCTTTCATCCGCCGCCGTACTCGGTCTTGCCGTGGGCATTCTGGCGCCTGCCGATACGCTGATCAGCAAAATCCTCATCGGCTGGAACGCCGGCGTCTGGACCTACCTGCTGCTGATGCTGTGGCTGGCGACCCGTGCTCGCGCCGACGACGTAAAACGCATCGCCGAGATCGAAGACGAACACGCCAGGCTGGTGCTGTTCATGGTGTGCATCGCGGCGATTGCCAGCCTTGCGACCATCACGGTGAACCTGGTGGGCAGCAAAGACCTCGACAGCACGGCGCGCCTGCTGCATTACGGCTTTACCGGCATGACCGTGGTCGGCTCATGGTTGCTGATCGGGGTGATTTTCAGCGTGCACTACGCACGCCTTTTCTACACCTGGGAGGGCGAGGAGCCGGCGTTGCGTTTTGCCGAAGGGTTGCGCAACCCCAACTACTGGGACTTCCTGTACTTCTCGTTCACCATCGGCGTGGCGGTGCAAACAGCCGATGTGGGCGTGGCCACGCGCGGTCTGCGCAAAGTGGTGCTGGGCCAGTCGTTGATCGGTTTTCTGTTCAATACGGCGATTCTGGGTTTTTCGATCAACATTGCCGCAGGGTTGTTCAGTTAGGCCCAGCGTGCTGATCAGACGGGCAAAAAAAGGGGAAGCCGAGGCTTCCCCTATTTCGTGCACATGTACTTTAGAAGGCGTACTGCAAACCTGCGGTTGCGCCCCAAGGCATGTCGTATGCCTTGCCTTTGCTGTGACTGACTTCGGCATGCAGGCTAAGGTTTTTCGACAACGAAACAGCCATGCCGCCCGCTACCTCGACGCTCGCGCCCGAGAGGTTGTTATTAAACCTCTGATCGTTGATGTACACCCGGTTGTCCGGGCTGAAATCACGCGCCGCCGCCGTCCGCAGGTACGGCTGCAGAATGCTGCCGCTGTCCAGCTGGACATTTTTGCCCAGGGTGACACCCACCTTGCCGATGGCTGACGTGGCACGATCGCTCTTTGCCTTCAGGCCGTTGTCCATGGTGTAGTTGGCGCCACCAATGGCGGCGACGGACAACTGGGCAAACGGTTCAACATACAGGCCCTCATCGTCGAGCTTGATGTTTTTGCCCACCTCGGCAGATGCGCTCACCGCGTCTTGCGTGTATTTGCCTTTGGCACGTTGGCCGTCGCTCATGTTGACCTGGCTTTGGCCTTTGAGTTTGTTGACCTTGCCCACCAGATCCACGTACACGCCGCTTTCTTCATCCAGCCAGGTTGCATAGGTACCCAGGTAGTAGCTGTTGACCATACCGCTGCTGCCACGGCTCAGGCCCAGGGTTGAGTTGCTGTAACCGCCCATGACACCGAGCGTCCACTGGCCGTCACCCGCATCCAGCGCCGTGTCGGCACCGATGGTCAGGCCGGTCTGGTTCTGTGAGTAGCCCACGCCGTTGCTGTTGGCCGCCACGTCAATCTTGTTGCCGTAGCCGCGCATCCACAGGCCCTGGCTCTTGCCTTGGCCAAAGCGGACTTCGCCCATGCGGGTGCGCAATATGCTCGACTCACCCACCAGTACCGCAGGTGCAGCGTTGGCCAATGCCAGCACCGCCTTGGCGCTGGTACTGGTGCCCTTTTTCTCGGTATCCAGGTACCAATCGGTCCCTTCCTGCTTGAGCCCATATTCGAAAGCGCCGACATCGACGGTATCGCCCACCAGCCCGAACCTCGCGCCGCCGCTTTCGGTGTGTACCACTTTGATGGCCTCACCGGTGGCCAACTCCGAGCCACTGGCGCCAATCAACAGTTGGTGATTACCTTCGGCGTTGCCATTGACATTCAACAGGTCGGTCTCGCCGGTGTTGAAGTTGGTGTGCATTTTGAACGTGCCGTTACCGGTCAGGTTATGGGTGTTCAGTTGAAAGAATTGGCCCGGGGCGCCAAAGACTACGTTGCCGCCGCCCATTTTCAGGGTATTGACCTGGCTGTCACCCACCAGCACCCATTGGGCGTTGCTGTTGACGTCGAGTTGCTCGACATTGCGCAACTGGCCGGTCAGCGAGGCATTGTTGTTGAGTTGCACCATGCCCGCGCTACCCGCGCCAATGACCACGTCGCCGATCAACTGGCTGTTGTCGACGAACAGGTTGGCGCTGGAGTTATTGTCCACTTGAAGCAGCACGCCATTACCGCTGAGCAGGTTCGAACCATTAAGAACCTGGATATCAGCCTTGGTGCTGTTGGTGAGCGGCGGATTGACCAGGATGGCTGAACCGCTTTTGCCCTGGACCACGGAATTATCCAGGATCAAGGAGTTGGTCCGCGTCAGGTCCCCCTCCATGCGCATATTGACGCCGTTCACCCCGCCAGTAATACGGCTGTTATTGCGCGCTACAGCGTCGGCATTAAGCAGCACCAAACCGACACCTGTCGCAGCCGTAGCGTCTACGCGGGCATTGTCCAGGTTCACCATGCCGTAGCCGGCGGCCGAAATACCGCGGGTAGCACCGATAACACTGCTGTCTTTGACCGTTAGGGATGAACCATCCGTGCCGCCTGTCGTGCGCGTGACACTCACCCCCCAACCCGTGGCGTTGGTGACCGTACTGTTATTGGTGATTAAGGCACTGCTGTTACCCGCGACCGAAATGGCCTGGGTGATCGTGGGGCGCGCCGTCACCTGAGAGTTATCAACGACCACTTTCGATTGCAGTCGGGCTTCAATATCTAACGTTTTGCTGCCCGGCTCCAGCGTCAAACCTGCGTTAACCATTTGAATCTGCCGGGTCGTCGCACCGTGCGCAATCAGGCTTGATCCGCCAGACAGTACATAGTTATCAAGCGGCGTAGCGGCCGATATCGACGTATTGGGCAAAATGACTTGTGTTTGCGCTTGCGCAGTGGGAGTAACCAGGAACATTAACGTGACGGCCGGGGCTGACAACGCAAGGCTCAAGGGTGTTGGTTTGAAGTTAAATACTGCCGACATATAATGAACCTCTAGTTCCTGCACGAAACAATAGGGCGGGTTCTAAATCTCGTGGGACCCAGCCCATTAAGCGGCGCCATGATTGACGAGCACTCGCTTAAAATCTGTAGGATTTCTCCCAATCAATCCGATAAAAATCAACAACTGCTGTGGGGTGGTGGTGCCCTCTACGCCTTTAAAAAATTCAATATAAGCCAGGAATACCAAAGAGGGTTCTGCCCCTCTCTGGTAACTACCCCAATGTTTTAAACTAAGCGGGCACAACGCCGCCGGCGCAATAGTTGGAACTTCCCGTGCCCGGACGGAAACCCCGCACCCGATAATTGGCGGGAAGCGAAGGCACTGTTTGCCCCAGATATTGAGTATCGAAGGTTACCGTTGCCGAGCCTTGGGTCAACAATGACCGGTTGGCGTTGATCGGGTTAAACAAGACCGTGGAACTTACGTCGAATGTAAGGTCCCACCCAATGTTGGCAGCCGTGGCATCGGGCACTGTAAACGTTCTAGATTCCGTGACCACGGACGGGGGTGTCTGGGTATTATTCTGGAACCCGACGAACGTCACGTTTATAAGTTGACCCGCGCTCAAATAATCCGAGCCTGGAATATGGATGATGAGTCTGCCGCTGTTAATTGGCCTCAGCGTATCGCAGTTCAGCGTACCGGTATTATTAAGGACTCTCGGTGCTTCCATTCGCAAGATGACAGAGTCGACGATCACCGTTGTATTGACCGACACACTTGGGTTTGCACTGGCCGCCGACGTGATGGTGTAAGACGCCAACTGCGTAGGGCCGCCCAACGCTCTGATATCACTGAAGGGAATGGTGAAATCCACGAACCCACTGGCAGGCAGGGTCACGATATTCTGCGCTTGCAGACGGCCACCATAATTCAAGGTCACCGTGAACGGCAGTGATGCGGCCGGCAATGCAGGCGTCGTCCACAATGGAATTCGAGCCCTTGCCGCCAGATTTACGTCATCAACCTCCAAATGGTTGTCAGGCCCGAATGTGCCCCCGGCGCGCATCGCTTGGACCACCACGGGCAACAGGTTGGGATTCAAGTTGCCAGGCCCGACGATCACCGGCCCCACAGGCCCCACGATAGACAGGTCCAGATCGAACGGTGTTTCCAACGGCGGCGTCGGATGGGTGATGGCGCCGCGACGCACGACGTACGAAGCCGTCACCGGCACCCGGTTCTTGCCGGGTGTTTGAGGCCCGTACAGCGTATCCATATTGGCCGCAGTGAACAGAGCCGGCACCGGGAATGCAGTGGTGCCCAGTGGCACCGTGACCTGGATTGAGGCGAACGTTGAGCTCAGCGCGACGACGATTTCATCTGTGGGGCGCAGCGCATTCGTGTAGCTGGGAACCAGCACTCGTACGCCGCCTCCGGACAATACATCAGCACGATCAATCAAGCCGTCACCGGGCACTGCCAGTACAACAGTTGGCGCAGAAAATTCGGTGGGCAATGGCGCCTGTGCCAGGTCCGCCAAATCCAGGCTGTACGAGAGCTCGGACGGGTTGCCGGCCACGTCGAACAGGCGATAGCGCAGACTGAAGTTGCCCCGGCGTTCAGCCGCGACAACACTTGCCGGCAACGGAAGAGTCAGGGGCACGGCCGGATCAACCCGGAACTTTGTTTCCGGGTTAGGCGGCGCAAATGCGTAAGGCTTATCCGAAGAGCCGAAAAACATTTCGATGTAATCGCCATCGGACAGGCCGTTTTGCGCGTCGTAGGGAATCGGTAACAGCGCCGTCTGGTTTGGCTGACTCTGAATATAGGCAAGGTCCAGAGGCCCGACCAGGCCCACCGGCAACGAGGGTTCCGGCGGGTTGATGCGGGGACGGTCATAGGGCGACGTCTCATCGACGACCAGCAGCTGCGGGACTGAAAAGTTATCGACGCCCGAGTCGGCAATGAGCACCCGATACCTGACCAAATACACACCCGGGGGACGATAGGCTTGCGGTATTGCCACCGGCACTGGATCGGGTTGACTGGTCAGTCGGCGTTGAAACCGGGTGCTGCTGGAGCCGAAATAGGCATCTTCGGCATCGACATCCAAACCACTCAGATCCAGGTACGGAGCAATCTCGACCGTTAATACATCCATCGCCGCGGGGTCGGTACTGGCGCCGTCCCACAGGGGAATATTCAAATTGGTGGACTGTCCTTTTGAAGCCGCACGCGTCAGCAACCCCGTGTATCCGATCACTTGGTCAGCAAACGCGCCCAGTTGAAATCTTTCGGGTGTGTAATCGGAGGGCGCCCTGGGTACAAAAGCATCTATGATTTGTCTATTTGTAAGTTCCATTATCTTGCTCCGGACAGTTAAACGGCTAAGACTAGCAATGCTCTTCGCCAATTGAATAAATCTTGTTTTTCAACCACGAAGCTTTACTGCAAACAACCAAATACCTTGTGTACACCTGACACACACACCGATGATTCAACCCGACACAATTCCATTTGCAGAACAATAACGACCTGTACCGTAAGTCAAATCAACTCTGACTCGTCCCGGGAGTGAGTCGCCAACTTTCACACCGTCACGCCAGACTTCATAACTGCCGGTTGCCGATCCGTACTTGCGCACCGGCAATAGCGTCGCGTCAAACGAATTCAGAACAATGATTGCGCCGGCCACTGTATGTGCGGGCTCCCATAACAGTGATCGACTGACTACAACGCTTGTATTTATAGTGCTCCAGTTATTCTCATTGAAGCCTTGCCACACGAACTTGAGCATGTCGCCCACCCGTAGCGCGGGGTTGGGTGTTATTAACCAACGCACGCCATCTTTCAACATTGACCACGGCACCCCGTTAACCGGGTTGGTTTGCGAACTGCAGGTCAAGTAACCATTGGTCAGCGTGTGTTGTATAAGCGGTGCAGGCAGTGGGACAAGCTGGGTATTCACATTGGTAACGGGGGCGCGTTGCTCGTTAAAGCCGTTGGTGGTGGTGTAATGCACCGCGTACACCGCGGCAGTGGCGCCGCTGATCACGGACCACGGCACATCGCTGAAAAACACCCAGCTACCGGCACTATCAGCGGCGCCCACAGCATAGGTGGCCACCGGGCCTGCCCCGTTCCAGTACAGGCTCAGCGAGTCGCCCACACGGGGCGTATCAAACAGCCGCACTCGCACGCGAACCGGGTAACCTCGGTCTGCATCAACCAGCGTGTTGATGCCTGTGCGGCCCACAATTTCCACCGGCGCCAACGTCGGGTTCAGCAATGCCGGTGCATTGGGGTGATCCTGGCCGGCGATCGTCAGGTTCACATTGACGGAAAGAGACTTGGACGACGTCGGCACAGGGTTGAGCCCATAGATTTCGTAGCGTACCGGTACGGTCTGCGCCGCCAGCACCGGACTCGGCCCCCGCAGAACCGTCCAGGGGATGTCCACGTCAAACGGCAGTTGCGACACCAACCGGCGCGTAGTGGGTCGGTCATCCCAATACACAATCACTTCATGCCGGGCAGCTGCGGACCATCCCGGGTAGCTGTCTATGCGCACAAACACGCCGCCGCCTTCATCGACGCGAGCGTCATTGCGCTTGATCAACTCGTCGTTGTAGATCGGCGGACGAATGCTCGGGGCTGGCAGCCCCAGGGACAGCACAAAGGGCAGCCCGCTGCTCAACGTGCTGAAATTACCGGCCTCGTCATAGATCCGATAGAACAGGTACCCGGGGCCATTGTTCAGGTCGCGAAACGCATCCGAGTTCAAGGTTGCCGTGGGTGGCGTGGTGCTGAAATTTACCAGCGAGCCGCCGTCCGCCAGCTTCAACGGAGGCGCGGGCGAATTGGATAAAAAGAATTCAATACGGTCATTGGGCGCCGCGACGTTGTAGACCGGAATGTAAAACGCCGTGGGCTGATGGTCTGTCAGATACTGCGCGTTGATCGCCGGCTCTGGCGGTACGACAAAGCGTGCCATGTCCGTCGGCGCGATCAATTTTGGCGGTTCCAGGTCGATTGTGATCGTCACTGGCAAACTGGTGCTCTGCCCGCCGACATTGCGAACGGTGTAGTAAAGGCGCGCGACTCGACTGCGGCTGCGCAGGTTGAGCATGCTGATTTCACGCTCGAAAAAGGCCGGAATGTCCGGCGGTGGCGGCCCGATCAGAAACCGGTCGAGAAGCCTGATGCCATCATCGCTCTCCCACCAAAGTTCACACGTATGCACCGGGTCAGCCGGGTCACCCGGGATGGCGGGCGTTGGCATCGGCTCCCACGCGGGAATACGCACCTTCAACGGGCTGAGCAACAGTTGCAGTGGCACGACCCCTCTGCCATCGGCGGTCATAACACCTGGAACCGTAGCGGGATCCAAGCCGTCGCCTATGACGGCCTGCTTGATTAAAAGCCGGGAACGCGTGTAGGGCTTTCGGATAGTCGACATGTTCCGGCCTCAGGAAAAGTTTCAGCATGGCGAGTCACGAGAGCAATGCCTTCGTGCCTGCCATGGAAAAATTAAACGCCTAAAGCCTGCACACGGATACTGTCAGAACTAACAGGTAGGCCCATCCACTCGTCGTTTTTTTCAGCGCTGTGCACGCGCCTATTTCTAAATATTCCTTGACGAAAGGCGCCACCTGGCATTTTATGAAACCGGTTTCAGAGCTTCTCTCAGGCACTGAAACGGCTAATTCCAATAAGAAAGGCCCGTTATCGTGACTCCATTTTCCGCCGCCCAGCGCAGCCGCGTGACCATGCTTGATGTTGCCGAGCGCGCCGGCGTGTCCAAAGCCAGTGTGTCGCGCTTTATCGGTGATGACCGCGCCCTGCTCTCCGACGCCATTGCGCTGCGTATCGAACAGGCCATCCGCGAACTTGGCTACCGCCCCAACCAGATGGCCCGTGGCTTGAAACGTGGGCGCACACGCTTGATCGGCATGCTGGTGGCCGATATCCGCAACCCCTATTCCATTGCCGTGATGCATGGCGTCGAAACCGCCTGCCGCAAGCACGGCTACAGCCTGGTGGTGTGCAACACCGACCGCGATGACGAGCAGGAGCGCCAGCACCTGGCCGCCCTGCGCTCGTACAACATCGAAGGGCTGATCGTGAACACCCTCGGCCATCACCTTGACCAACTGCTGGAACTGCAGCAGGAAATGCCGCTGGTGCTGGTGGACCGCAAGGTCGAGCCACTGCACAGCGACCTGGTGGGGCTAAACAACGCCGCAGCGGTACGCATCGCCGTCGAACACTTGCAACAGCAGGGTTATCGCGACGTGTTGCTGGTCAGCGAAGCCGCCGATGGCACCAGCTCACGCCTGGAGCGCCAGGCCAGTTTCAAGGCCGAGATCGCCAGCCGCCCAGGGCTGACCGGCGCGGTGCTGGAGCTGGACGACGCGTTGCAAAGCCGCCTGCAGGCCTTCCTTGCCACGCCCGGCCCGAAAGCGCTGTTCTGCGCCAACGGTATTGCCGCGCTGGCCTGTACCCGCGCGCTCAAGGCTTCAGGCTGCCGGCTGTTTGAGGATGTCGGCCTGATCGCCCTGGATGATCTGGACTGGTACCCGCTGGTGGGCAATGGCATTACCGCCCTCGCCCAGCCTACTGAAGCGATTGGCGCCAGTGCCTTTGACTGCTTGCTCAAGCGCCTGCGCGGCGATGATGCGCCGACGCGCACCCTGGATTTTTTGCCGGAATTAATCATCCGTGGTTCCACACAATCCCTTGTGGGCGCTGGCTTGCCTGCGACGACGGTTTACCCGGCGAAGCCGTAATCGCCTGACACACCGCCATCGCAGGCAAGCCCGCTCCCACATTTGTTTTGCGTATAAAAATGAAACCGGTTTCAGAGGTAAACAACAATGCACAAATACCCCGTCTCCATCAGCCTTTCCAGCTACGGCGCCGAGCGTGTTCGCCAACAGGGCCAACTGAGTTTTGTCGACGTACTGAGCGCTGCCGGCGCCCAACGCATCGAATGGCGTGAAGAACTGCTGACCACCGAGCACCCGGCCACACTCGCCCAGGCTGCCGCCGCGCATGGCCTGGAATCGGTGTACTCCTCGCCGCTGGAACTGTGGGTCGCCGGCCGCGCGCAGCCCAACGCCGAGATGAATGACACCCTGGACCGCGCCCAGGCATTCGGCGCGCGCTGGTTGAAAGTCTCCCTCGGCTACTTCACCGACACCAACGACCTGCAAAGCCTGCACGCCCTGCTCAACCGACACCCGGTCAAACTGCTGGTGGAAAACGACCAGACCCTGCACGGCGGACGGATCGAGCCGATGCAGCGGTTCTTCACCGAGGTCGAGCGCCTGGGCCTGCCCGTCAAGATGACGTTCGACATCGGCAACTGGCAATGGCAAGACCAGTCCGCCCTCACCGCGGCGCGCTTGCTCGGTCGTCACGTGGATTACCTGCACTGCAAGGCCGTGGCCCGGCGCCAGGACGGCAAGCTGGTGGCCCTGCCGCCCGGCGCCACCGACCTGCATCTGTGGGAACGACTGCTCAAGCATATGACTCAAGGTATTACCCGGGCCGTGGAATTCCCGTTGCAAGGCGATGACCTGACCGAGGTCACCGCGCAACAGGTCGCCGCCCTCGCCATCCTTGGCCAACCCCGTGCGGAGAATGCCCATGTCTAAGATCGATATCCTGTCGTTTGGTGAAACCATGGCGATGTTTGTCGCCGAGCAGACCGGCGATCTGGCCCAGGTAGCGCAGTTCCACAAACGCATTGCCGGCGCCGACAGCAATGTCGCCATTGGCCTGTCGCGCCTGGGGTTCAATGTGGCGTGGCTAAGCCGGGTGGGGAATGATTCCCTCGGGCGTTTTGTGGTCGACACCCTGAAAAAGGAAGGCCTGGATTGCCAGCATGTGGCGGTCGATCCCTTGCACCCCACCGGTTTTCAGTTCAAGTCCCGCGAAGAAGCCGGCGCAGACCCTCAAGTCGAGTACTTTCGCAAAGGCTCGGCGGCCAGCCACCTGTCCATCGCCGCCATCAGCCCCACGCTGCTGCAAGCGCGTCACCTGCACGCCACCGGTATTCCGCCGGCGTTGTCCGAGGCCACCCGTGAGCTGTCCCGCGAGCTGATGACGCAGATGCGCAAAGCCGGGCACAGCGTGTCGTTCGACCCGAACCTGCGCCCATCGTTATGGGCCAGCCAGGCGCAGATGATCGCCGAAATCAACGCCCTTGCCGCCATGGCCGATTGGGTCTTGCCGGGTTTGAGCGAAGGTCGCTTGCTCACAGGCTTCGAAGACCCGGCCGACATCGCCGCGTTCTACCTCGACCAGGGCGCCGAGGCCGTGGCCATCAAGCTTGGGCCGGACGGCGCCTATTACCGCACCCAGATGGACCAGGGCTTCGTTGCCGCCGTGCCGGTGGAAAAAGTCGTCGACACCGTCGGCGCCGGCGATGGTTTTGCCGTCGGCATGATCAGCGCACTGCTGGAAAACCTCAGCTTCCCCGAAGCGGTACAGCGCGGTAACTGGATCGGCAGCCGCGCCGTGCAGAGCCGCGGCGACATGGAAGGCTTGCCCACTCGTTCGGAGTTACCCACTCGATCCGTTGCATGACGTACACCCTGTTGCCACAACTACAACAAGCTCAGGAGCAACTCCATGGATACCTTGAAACTCGCCACCCGCCGCTGGTGGTACATCATGCCTATCGTGTTTATCACCTACAGCCTGGCGTACCTGGACCGCGCCAACTACGGCTTCGCCGCCGCCTCCGGGATGGCCGAAGACCTGATGATCACCCCCGGCATGTCCTCGCTGCTGGGCGCGCTGTTCTTCCTCGGCTACTTTTTCTTCCAGGTGCCGGGGGCGATCTACGCGCAAAAGCGCAGCGTTAAAAAGCTGATTTTTGTCAGCCTGATCCTCTGGGGCGGCCTTGCCACCCTGACCGGCGTGGTGTCCAACGCCTATATGCTGATCGCCATTCGCTTCATGCTCGGGGTGGTCGAAGCCGCCGTGATGCCCGCGATGCTGGTGTACCTGTGCCACTGGTTCACGCGTGCCGAACGCTCGCGCGCCAACACCTTCCTGATCCTCGGCAACCCGGTGACCATGCTGTGGATGTCAGTGGTGTCGGGCTACCTGGTGCAGCATTTCAGCTGGCGTTGGATGTTTATCATCGAAGGCATACCGGCGGTGATCTGGGCGTTTATCTGGTGGAAGCTGGCGGATGAAAAACCCGCCGACGCCACGTGGCTGAGTGAGCAGCACAAAAAAGACCTCGAAAGTGCGCTGGCCGCCGAACAAGTCGGGATCAAGGCGGTTAAGAACTACGCCGAGGCCTTCCGCTCGCCCAAAGTGATCATCCTGGCGCTGCAGTTTTTCTGCTGGAGCATCGGCGTTTACGGCTTTGTGCTGTGGCTGCCGTCGATCCTCAAGGCCGGCCTGCAAATGGACATGGTCGAAGCCGGCTGGCTGTCGGCGTTGCCTTACCTGGCGGCGGTGATCGGCATGCTCGCGGTGTCCTGGGGCTCGGACAAACTGCAAAAACGTAAACGTTTTGTGTGGCCACCCCTGCTGATTGCCTCCATTGCGTTCTACGCCTCCTACGCACTGGGCGCCGAACACTTCTGGTGGTCCTACAGCCTGCTGGTCATCGCCGGCGCGTGCATGTATGCGCCTTACGGGCCGTTTTTTGCCATCGTGCCGGAGATCCTGCCGGCCAACGTCGCCGGCGGCGCCATGGCGCTGATCAACAGCATGGGCGCGCTGGGCTCGTTCGGCGGTTCGTACCTGGTGGGTTACCTCAACAGCACCACCGGTTCGCCCGGCGCTTCGTACCTGCTGATGAGCGGTGCGCTGATGCTGTCGGTGGTGCTGACGATTTTCCTCAAGCCCGGCGCCAGCGACCGTGAACGCGCGCCGATGCCGACCCTTGGATTGAAGGTGAAAACCCGATGAAAAAGTCTGTCGTTTTATACAAGAAACTCTCCGCGCCCTTGATGGCCCGCCTGCAGGAGCAGGCCGACGTCACGCTGATCGAAGCGCTCGACGAACCTGGCCTGGCCAAGCTGCGCGAGGCCTTGCCCCGCGCCCAAGGCCTGCTGGGTGCGAGCCTGCGCCTGGACGCCAAGCTGCTCGACCTGGCGCCACACCTTGAAGCGGTGGCCAGCGTCTCGGTGGGGGTCGACAACTACGACATCGACTACCTGACCCAGCGCGGCATCCTGCTCAGCAACACGCCGGACGTGCTCACCGAAACCACCGCCGATACCGGTTTTGCGCTGATCCTGGCCACCGCGCGCCGGGTGGTGGAGCTGGCCGACATGGTGCGTGCCGGCCAATGGAGCAAGAACATCGGCCCGTCCCATTTCGGCACCGACGTGCATGGCAAAACCCTCGGCATCATCGGCATGGGCCGCATCGGCGAAGCCCTGGCCCAACGCGGGCATTTTGGGTTTGGCATGCCGGTGATCTACCACAGCCACTCGCCCAAGCCGTTGGTGGAAGAACGCTTCGGCGCGCAGTACCGCAGCCTGGTGGATTTGCTCAAGGAAGCTGACTTTGTCTGCCTGACCTTGCCACTGACCGCCGAAACCGAAAAGCTGATCGGCGCTCAAGAGTTCGCGCTGATGGGCCCGGAGACGATCTTTATCAACATCTCGCGCGGCAAAGTAGTGGACGAGGTGGCGCTGGTTCAGGCGCTGCAGCAACGCACCATTCGGGCAGCGGGCCTGGACGTGTTCGAGCGTGAGCCGTTGAACCACGATTCGCCCCTGTTGCGTTTGAACAACGTGGTGGCCACACCGCACATCGGCTCGGCGACCCATGAAACCCGCGAAGCGATGGCCAAGTGTGCGGTGGACAACCTACTGGCGGCGCTGTCGGGCGAACGCCCGAAAAACCTGGTCAATCCAGCGGCCTGGAAACACTGATCCCCTGTGGGAGCGGGCTTGCTCGCGAAAGCGGTGGGTCAGTGCCAAAGGTGCAATCTGACAGACAGCATTCGCGGGCAAGCCCGCTCCCACATTGACCGTGTTCATCCAACGCAGCTTGCTGTGTAAACCCAATCCCCGTGGGAGCGGGCTTGCCCGCGATGGCGGTGGGCCAGTGCCACATGTGCAAACTGACACACTGCATTCGCGAGCAAGCCCGCTCCCACATTTGGACCGTCGTTACCTTCGAATCAGCGCAAGGCGCGGCGCAGCACTTTGCCCACGGTGGTCTTGGGCAACTCGCTGGTGCGGAACTCCACATACCGCGGCACTTTGTACCCCGTCAGGTATTCGCGGCAATGGGCGAGGATCTGCTCTTGCGTAAGGTTCGGGTCCTTGCGCACCACGATGATCTTCACCCTTTCCCCGGTGACGCCATCTTCCACGCCGACCGCCGCCACCTCACCCACGCCCGGGTGCATGGCCACCACGTCTTCGATTTCATTCGGGTACACATTGAAGCCCGAGACCAGAATCATGTCTTTCTTGCGGTCCACCAGGCGGATATAGCCGCGCTCGTCCATCACACCGATATCACCGGTCGACAGCCAGCCCTCGGCATCCAGCACCTCGGCGGTTTCCTTGGGCCGCTTCCAGTAACCCTGCATCACCTGCGGACCGCGCACTTGCAGTTCGCCTTGCTCACCGGTGTCGGCCAGCTCACCGTCCTCGCGGATAAAACGCACCCAGGTTGAAGGCAGCGGCACGCCAATGCTGCCGGTGAATTCCATCTCGCGCATGCGGGCGATATTGATCGGGCTGATGCTCACCACCGGCGAGCACTCGGTGAGGCCATAGCCCTCGATAATCGGCAGCCCGGTGACTTCCTTCCAGCGCTTGGCCACCGCCGTGTGCGTGGCCATGCCGCCGGCGATCACCATGCGCAGGGCGGAAAAGTCGCGCGCGCAGAACGCCTTGTTTTCGAGCAAACCATTAAACAGCGTGTTGACCCCGGCAATGCCGTTGAAGCGCTCCTTGCGCAGGATCATCTGCACGCGTTTCACATCACGCGGGTTGGCGATCAGGATGTTGCGCCCGCCCAGGCACATGAACATCAGGCAGTTCACCGTCAACGAAAAGATGTGGTACAGCGGCAGCAAGGTGACGTTGGTTTCCTGCTGGTCCTGGTCCAGTTGATCGCCGACCCAGGCCTTGGCCTGCAACAGGTTGGCGATGATATTGCGGTGGCTGAGCATCACACCCTTGGCGTCCCCGGTGGTGCCGCCGGTGTATTGCAAAAAGGCCAAGTCGTCGAGGTTCATGGCCACCGGAAAGTGATTCAACACCCGCCCCTGTTTCAGCACCCGATTGAAGCGCACCGCGCCTGGCAGGTTAAAAGCGGGCACCTGCTTTTGCACACTGCGCAAAATGAAATTCATCGCCGCGCCCTTGAAGGCACCCAGCAAGTCGCCAATGGCCGCCACCACTACGCGCTTGACGCTGCTGCCGGCCACGACCTTTTCCAGGGTGTGGGCGAAGTTTTCGAAGATCACCACGGTCTCGGCGCCGCTGTCCTTGAGCAGATGCTTGAGCTCATGGGAGGTGTACAGCGGGTTGACGTTGACCACCACCGCGCCGGCCAGGATGGTACCCAACAGGCAGATCGGGTACTGCAAGCAGTTGGGCATCATCAAGGCCACGCGGTCGCCCTTCTTCACGCCCTGGCCCTGCAGCCAAGCGGCAAACGCGATGCCTTGCACCTGCCAGTCGGCATAGGTCATTTCGGTGCCGATGCTGACGTAGGCGACGCGCTCGCGAAATTTCTCCAGGTGCTCAAGGAATACCTCGCGCAGCGACGGGTAGTCCTCGATACCGGCCTCGATGTCCGCCGGCACGCCGGGCAGGTAAGCGTTCAACCAGATCCGTTCGGTACGTTCCAGGCTTACAGCGTTCATGGCAGTCTCCTTGTTGTTGTTTTTATAGCGCTACTTTTCGACGATGGCCGTAACACCCAGCCCGCCCGCCGCGCAGATCGAAATCAAGCCGCGCCCGCCACCGTTGTCATGGATGGTTTTGGCCAACGCCGCCAACTGCCGGCCACCGGTGGCGGCGAACGGGTGGCCGCAGCCAAGCGAACCACCGTTGACGTTGATTTTGCTGCGGTCGATGGCGCCCAGCGGTGCGTCCAGGCCCAGGCGCTCACGGCAGTAATCGGCGTCTTCCCAGGCCTTGAGCGTGCACAGCACCTGGGCGGCAAACGCTTCGTGGATCTCGAAGAAGTCAAAGTCGGCAAAGCTCAGGCCTTCACGCTTGAGCATGCGTGGAACGGCATAGGCCGGGGCCATCAACAGGCCTTCGGTGCCGTCGACAAAATTCACCGCCGCAGTTTCGCCGGTACGCAGGTAAGCCAGCACCGGCAAGCCGTGTTCGGCAGCCCAGGCCTCACTGGCCAACAGCACCACCGAAGCGCCATCGGTCAGCGGCGTGGAGTTGCCCGCCGTGAGCGTGCCGTTGTGGCGGTCGTAGGCTGGGGATAGCCCGGCGAGTTTCGCAAGGCTGGCGTCAGCCCGCAGGTTGTTATCGCGCGCAAGGCCGCGATAAGGGCTGATCAGATCGTCGAAAAAACCACGGGTGTAAGCGGCATCCAGGCGCTGGTGGCTGGTCAGGGTCAACTCATCCTGGGCCAGCCGCTTGATCTGCCAGCGCTTGGCCATTGCTTCACAGTGCTCACCCATCGACAGGCCAGTGCGTGGCTCGCCATTGCGCGGCAGCAACGGCTTGAACAACATCGAGGGGCGCACCTTCAGCAACGCCTTGAGCTTATCGCCCATGCCCTTGGCGCGGTTGGCGGCGAGCAAGGTGTGGCGCAGGGATTCGTTGATGCCGATGGGCGCGTCCGATGTGGTGTCGCAGCCGCCGGCAATGCCGACGTCGATCTGGCCCAGGGCGATTTTATTCGCCACCAGCAACGCCGCTTCAAGGCCCGTGCCGCAGGCTTGTTGCACATCATACGCGGGGGTCTGGGGCGACAATGTGGTCGACAGCAGCGACTCGCGCGCCAGGTTGAAATCGCGCGAATGCTTGATCACCGCTCCCGCGGCAAACTCGCCCAGACGCTGGCCGTGCAGGTTGTAGCGGTCAATCAGGCCTTGCAGGGCGGCAACCAGCAAGTCCTGATTGCTGTCGTGGGCGTACACGCTGTTGGAGCGGGCGAACGGGATACGGTTGCCGCCGATAATCGCCACGCGTCGTGTCGGGGCCGGGTTGAAGCTGTAGTCACTCATTGACGGTTCTCATTCCAGACAAAAAGCCCACGCATATGCGGTTTATCGCCAGCCGCATTGCGCACTTCGAACTCACGGCGCGGGCCGGTCACGGGGCGATTCCACAGGGTGACCTGGCCGGGCAGGAAGATCGGCAGTTTGAAGTCGCAATGCGCCTGGGCGTGTTCCAGGCCGCCCGGCGGTTGCTGAGCGGCGAGTGCGCGGCCCAGGGTCCACATGCCATGGGCGATGGCGCGGCGAAAGCCGAAGATTCTGGCGCCGATCACCGAGGTGTGAATCGGGTTGAAGTCCCCTGACACCTTGGCAAAACGTCGGCCCAGGTCGGCCGGCACTGCCCAGCGTTGGCTGCACAACAGCCAGTCTTCCTGCAACGTCAGCGCGTCTTCCCACGGCTCGCCGACCGGGGCTTTCACGTCACGGCGCAGGTACAGGCTGTCGCTCTGCCACACCAGCGCGTCGGCGCTGTAGACCCGCGTGGCGATACTCAGCGCCTGGCCTTTGGGGTGCGCCACCCACCGCTCGCACCACACTTGCAGGCGCAACGCCTGGCCTTCGTGCAAGCGCTGGTGCTGATGAATGCGATTGGCCAGGTGCACCATGCCGCTAGCCGGATACGGAAAGCTCGGCCGTGTGAGCAGCATCAGGTGCAACGGGAACGCCAGCACGTGCGGATAGGACAGCGGCACACCCTGCTCGCGCCGGAAACCACAGGCGTGGCCATACGCGGCGACAGCGCCGGCCGACAGCGCCACCGCCGAACGCACCAGGCATTCCCTGGGCAGCAACGGCGCACCCTCAAGCTTGGGTTTGCGCAGCGCGCGCACGCCATCGAGCAACAGCTGGGTGCGCGACGGTGGCGGGTCGATGATCTGCGTCACGTAGTCCATGGTTCAGGCTCCCAGCAGGCTTTGGCCGCACACGCGTACGACTTGGCCGTTGACCCCGCCGGACGCCGGGTGCGCCAGCCAGGCAATGGTCTCGGCCACATCAATCGGCTGTCCGCCTTGGGACATCGAGTTCATGCGCCGCCCCGCCTCGCGGATCATCAGTGGAATCCTGGCCGTCATCTGCGTCTCGATAAAACCGGGCGCCACGGCATTGACCGTGACCTGTTGCGCTGCCGCCAACGGCGCCAGGCCGTGCACCAAGCCAATCACACCCGCCTTGGAGGTGGCGTAATTGCTTTGCCCCAGGTTGCCGGCAATGCCGGAGATCGACGACACGCACACAATGCGCCCGCCCGGGTTCAACCCTTGGTGGTGCAGCAACGCACTGCTCAACTGCAACGGCGCTTCCAGGTTGACCGCCAGCACACTGCGCCAGGCCGTCTCGGTCATTTTGGCAATGGTCTTGTCGCGGGTGATGCCGGCGTTGTGCACCACCACATCGAAAGCGCCGTACTGTTCGACGTGCGCCTGCAACAGCGCGGCCGAGTCGGGGGCGGTGATGTCCAGCGGCAAGGCTGAGCCGTTGACACCGGCGGCGGCCTGCTGCAGCGCTGCATGGGCTTGGGGCACGTCCACGCACACCACGTGGGCGCCGTCGCGGGCCAGCACCTGGGCGATGGCCAAACCGATCCCACGCGAGGCGCCAGTGACCAATGCGCGGCGCCCGGCAAAGGGCTTATCCCAGTTGACGGCAACCTCGCCATCCACCGGTTTTTCGAGGCGCACGACCTGCCCGGACACATAGGCCGAACGGCGCGACAGAAGAAACCGCAGGCTGCTGTCCAGGGCGTCTTCGGCGCCCGGCGCCACGTAGACCAATTGCACGGTGATCGCCCGGCGCAGTTCTTTTGCCAGCGAGCGCACCAGGCCTTCGAGGGCGCGTTGGGCGATGGCCTGGGGCAAGTCCCGGCAATGTTCGGGCGCAGTGCCCAGCACCACCACGCGGCCATGCTGACTGAGGCGCTTGGCATTGGCGTGGAAGAATACATAGAGCTCGTCGAGCTGCTGCAAATCGAGCACCGCCGTGGCATCGAACACCGCGCCCTGCACCTTGACCGTGGACGGCGCCCGGAGCGTCGCTGGCGTGGCCGCGACGGTGTCGGTGGCGGCAAAAATCTGCTGCACCTTTGTGGATAACCGCCCTGCCCCGGCGACGATGACCGGGTTGACCAAGCCCTGCTGGCCGCTGCGATGGCGCTGCAACGGCAACGGCTGCGGCAGGCCGATGGCCCGGGCGAGGCGCCCGCCCCACGGGGAGTTGACGAAGGAAAGGTAGCTGTCACTCATAGTAAGCATTCACTCACAACACACACTGGCTTTATAAACCCGATGCCGGTGGGCGCTGGCGTGCCTGCGCTGCAGACGACTCGGTCGTTCACAGGCACCGAGGTGATGCCATCGCAGGCACGCCAGCTCCCACCTTGATCGTGTTTCTCCTAGTTGACCGAGGCGTTTTCGCTTTGGGGTGTGCGACGTTTGGCGCTCGGCTCCAACGCTTGTTTGCGCTGCTGTAACGCCTCAAGCAAACCAAAGTCCTGCGGGAAGTCATCGACCTGGATGCCGTGGTCGGCGTATTCCACATAGCGGCCGAGCAAGGTGTCTTCCTCGTCGCTGATCAGGTCCAGCGCCCGCGCCTTGACGCGCCAGGCGCTGAACGCGGTGGCGGAAATCGGCATCGGTTCGATCAGGCCTTGCTTGACCGCCGACTTGAGGCGAGCGTCGATCAGCTCCACCTGCGGCAACAGGCGCAAGGCCAATTCGCCGTAGGCCAGCTTGTCGATTTCCGGGCGCGGGATGTAGGAATTGGCCAACAGGCGGTCGCGGGTTTCGCCTGGCGTCTGCACCACCTCAGCCACTTGGGCCAGCAAGCGATCCGACGGTTTGCGCAGGGGAATACCGAACGGAAAACTCAAGCCCCGCACCACTGCCGCAGCGGCGTTCGAGGGGTAGTTATCGAGCACTTCGGCCAGCGCTTCATGCGCACGTAACAGCGCATCCTGGGCGGCCCAGTGCACCAGCGGCAGGTCTGCCTGGGGCCGACCGTCGTCCTCAAAGCGTTTGAGCACGCAGGACAGGATGTACAACTGCGACAGAATATCGCCCAGACGCCCGGTGATACTTTCCTTGCGTTTGAGCGCACCACCGAGCACGCCCATGGACACATCCGAGATCAACGCCAGCACCACCGACAGCCGATTGGCCTGGCGGTAGTAGGACGCCAGCGCCGGCTCGGTCTTGGCCGGTGCAGAAAGCAGCCGCCCGCCGGTCAGCGAATGCACCCCGGCGCGTACGGCATTGGCGACGACAAAGCTCACATGGCCGAATATCGCGCGGTCGAAGGCTTCCAGTGCCTGGCGCTGGTCCGGGTTACGCGCGGCTTCCATTTCGCGGAACACATACGGATGGCAGCGAATCAGCCCCTGACCAAAGATGATCAGGCAGCGGGTCATGATGTTCGCACCCTCCACGGTGATCGCAATCGGGCTTTGCTGGTAGGCACGGGCCAGGAAGTTGTTGGGGCCCATGCAGATGCCTTTGCCGGCGACGATGTCCATGCCGTCGTTGACGATGATCCGCGCGCGCTCGGTGACGTGGTACTTGGCAATGGCCGAGATCACCGAGGGTTTTTCGCCGGCATCCAGCGACGCCACCGAGACCTTGCGCACCGCGTCGCAGGCATACAAATGCCCGGCCATGCGCGCCAGCGGCGCCTGCACGCCTTCGAACTTGCCGATGGGCAGGCCGAACTGCTTGCGCATGGCCGCGTAGGCGCTGGTGCCGCGTACCGCGACTTTGCCCAGGCCGACGTTGGCCGACGGCAGGGAAATCGCCCGCCCGGCTGCCAGGCATTCCATCAGCATGCGCCAGCCGTTGCCGACCTGTGCGCGGCCGCCGATCACCCATTCCAGGGGAATGAAGACATCCTTGCCGGTAGTCGGACCGTTCTGGAATACCGCATTCAGAGGCCAGTGACGACGACCGCTGTTGACGCCTGGGTGAGACGTTGGGATCAACGCGCAGGTGATCCCCAGTGAGCCCGCCTTGCCCAGCAAACCCTCCGGGTCTTCGGCGCGAAACGCCAGGCCCAGCACCGTCGCGACGGGGCCAAGGGTGATGTATCGCTTGTCCCAGGTCACTTTGAAACCCAGCACTTGCTCGCCCTCGTGCAGGCCTTTGCAGACGATGCCCAGGTCTGGAATTGCGCCGGCATCAGAGCCCGCATACGGGCTGGTCAGGGCAAAGCACGGGATGTCTTCGCCTCGCGCCAGGCGCGGCAAGTAGTAATTGCGTTGGGCGTCGGTGCCGTAATGCAGCAGCAGTTCAGCCGGGCCCAGGGAATTGGGGACCATCACCGAAATCGCCGCCGCCGAGCAGCGTGTCGACAGCTTCATCACCACCTGGGAGTGCGCATAGTGGGAGAAACCTTTGCCGCCGTATTGCTTGGGAATGATCATGCCCAGAAAACCGGCGTCCTTGGTGTACTGCCAGCCTTCGGGGGACATGTCCTGCCAGATCTGGGTGGTTTCCCAGTCGTTGGCGATGTCGCAGAGGGTTTCGACTTCGTTGTCGAGGAAGGCTTGTTCTTCGGCGCTGAGGCTGGCCGGCGCAGCCTTGAGCAGGCGATCCCAGTTGGGTTTGCCGCTGAACAGCTCGGCGTCCCACCACACCGTGCCGGATTCGATGGCGGCGCGTTCGGTGTCGGACATGGCGGGCATGATCGTACGAAACAGGCCCAAGGCCTTGCTGGTCAACAGCGCGCGCCGCAAGGGCTTGAGCGTCAGCAGCAGCGCGGGCACCACCACCAGCAGCGCCGCAACGCTGGTGCCCAGACCGGCCACCACGTTGAACAGGTAACCAAGCGCCAGCCAGATCAGGCCAACGCCCAGCCACAGCGCGGCGGCGGCTTGTCGATACGCCAGGGCAATCGCTGCTGCGACACCCACTAATAACCAGATAACCATGGGGAGACCTCTACCTAATCAGGGCATGGGCGATGCGCAGGTCGCTCGAAATGAGTGACGGCGTAAAGCCACACTACAAACTTGAAAAGACAAATTCAAATTTTGTTTTGAAATTTTTATTTAATGCCAAGGCTAAAAAAAACCAGGCTGAGCCCGTCAGCCTGTTGAATCAAAAAATGCGCTGCTGCACACGTCGCGAGCGCGAACCCCGCTTCGAGCCTCTGAACAAGGGCGCCAAGATGCGCTTGCCGCCCCTGTCCTCAACGCTGCGTGACGGCCTTAAAAGGCATAGGTTGCCGAAACAGCCACTACGTCACCGGATGATTCTGCCTTACCGTCCAGGCTCGCGGCGCCCAAGCGGTCCACGTTCTTGGTCTTGAGATTGACCTCCTGCACGAACTGATGGGAATACGCCAGATCCAGCGTCAAGCCCGGAATCGCCTTGACGTCGTAACCCGCACCCAGCGACAGGAAGTACCGGTCACCGTCCGGAATCCGCGGGTCGCGTGTAGAGTTGCGGGTCGGCGTCTGGTCGGACGCCACACCGGCACGCAATGTCAGCTCATCGGTCGCTTTGAAATCGCCACCAATGGAGTACATCCAGGAGTCGCGGTAGTTGTAGGGGATGGAAACGATCGTGTTGCCGTCGGACTTGAGGGTCAGGTCCTTGAAGGATGACCATTGGGTCCACACCGCACTCACACCCATGGTCAGGCGATCATTGAACTGGTGCACCCAGTCCAGGCCCGCAGTTGCCGGGATGTCCAGTTGAGTGCTGGCATTGGCGCCGTCGGGCATCAATTTCAGCCCCGGATAGGCCACTTCCGGGATAGTCCCGGTACCGCCGAATGGGCTCGGGCCCGTCATCAGCTGATACGAGAAGGCGTCGGCGCGAATATTGTACTTGCCCTCCATCTTGTTCTTGATTTTGGCGTGGTAATTGAGGCCGAGGCTGTCTTGCTCGGTGGGTTTCCAGACCACCCCCGTGAACCAACCCACCGACGTATTATCGACTTTGACTCGAATCAGCGACGTGCCCAGGCCTGCCGGGAACGGAATACCGCCCAATTCAGACTTGGAGTTGGCAGCGGCGGCGAGCAAATCGATATTCTGGCTGACGAAGCCTTTACTGTGCTGAACGATCATCCCGGCACCGATGGATAGGTCATCGCGCACCTTGAATGACAAGGACCCGGTCAACCCTACCGTTTCAATCTTGGTGTCCACTGCAAAGTCACGCAACTTTGAGTCTTCGTTCCAGGTGGTGCGCATGCCCTGCGGTACGACTTGGGCCAGACCGAACGAAAACCGATCACCCAGCGGCATCACCATGAACCCGGTTGGGAGCCATGCAGTGAACCCACCCTGGCCGCCGTCGTTGTTGTTCACCGTGGTCAGCGCGGGGTCGAAAGTACCGTCGGGGTTAAACGGTGTATTGGATACCGGGTTGCCCTGGTAATCATTGGCCTGGCCTTTGTACTTGATCTTGATCCGCGCGTAATCGACGGTCATTTGTGCAACGTTATGGTCAACAAAAGCCATTGCCGCCGGGTTGTTGAACGCCGAACTCGGGTCGTTCTTGAACAACGAACCACCACCGAACGCCCGCCCCCAGCCCGGTGCGCCATACGTCGGCGTGGAAAAACCGCCGGCTTGCACAGGCACGGCTACCATCAGCCCGCCCATCAACGCCAACCCCAGTAACGCCTGTACCTGTTGTTTTTTATTATTCATGAGGCACTCCTTATTGTTATCACACTGAGCCGGCCCAGCCGTCTCGTCTTTCTGTTCGTTCATTCAGGGACGCGTTTCACGTTGTGCGCGCCCACGCGCTAACGCGTTGATGTCTTCAAGGGTTAATCGTGAGGGCAGGTGAAGGCTTGAAGTTGAAAGCCGTGACCCTGCAGGTGGCGTTCACCGTGTGTGGGCTGGCAATGCTGAACGTGCCATCGGCGGCACTCCATTGTGTGGTCAGCACACTTGGCGTCAGGCAGCTGTCATACGGAAATTTTTCGGTAAAGCCAGAAAGCGTTGCGGTGGTGGCATTTGTCGGCACCAGTGTCCACGGCAAGTTCAACGGGCCGGAAATACCACACAGCGCATTACCGGTGAACGTGGCACCGGTGATCGTTGCGCTTGAGCCGTCCGCCGCGACTTGGCCACTGAGTGTCATCGTGCATGGCACCGGGGTAAACACCAGCAGCTTTACCGCGGTGGCGATTGAGCCCGAGGCGGTAAATGCAGCGCCCGCCGGGGCAAAGGTGGCTGCGCCTGCAATGGACGAGACAGCGCCCAGGGTGAATAACATCGAACCCAGGAGGGCTGTTTTTTTAAGGCTTTGCATTGTCATGTTCCCCAGACAATAAGTACCGTACCCAACCGGCTCCGCCGGTGGTTTTCCCGCAGCCGGCGCCTCATGCGAGGCACCGGCCTTTCAACGGGTGATCAGCCCTTTGGAGTCACGCGCTTACGGGTTAACCGTCAGCGTTGGCGCCACAACACTTAGGGACACCACGGTGCAGTTGCCACTCAGCGATTGATTGCTGGCCGACAGGGTTTTGCTGGCCGCAGTCCACGCCACAGCGATAGGGGTAGGACCGCAGTTGGTGGAAGGCAGCGAGGTGATCTTGTAGCCGACGTTGGTCACGGTGCCGGTGGTGCTGGTTGCAGCGGTCAGCACCCAAGGCAGGTTGGTCAGCGTCGGCAAGGCGCAGAGACCGCCGCCGGTCAGCGAAGCACCGTTGATGGAGGCCACGCCACCGCTGACGTTGCCGCTAAAAGTGATGCCGCAGGTGACGGCTGCACCGAACGACGAGGGCGACTTCACAACGATGGTGCCGGGGTTGGTCGTGAACGGACCGTCCGGGGTGATAGACGCCGCACTGGCCATCGAGGCGGCGCCAAAGCACAGAGCAAAAGAAGTTGCACAAACGAGGGTCTTCAAGCTTTTCATTGTTTTTCCTCACATGTTATGGCGAGTCATTTCGCCAGGGGTAATGGCCATGATCGAGAGGTCACGGTGAAACTGCAGAACTTCCCTTTCCAGCCAAATCTCAATTCAATTACCGCTGCATCTTTTTAATCTGTTTATTCGACCACTTTGAAGGTCGGCGGCATCGTGATCGACACCGTTTTTATCGTGCAGTCTTCGCCGATCGGCACATTGGTGGCCTCCAACTTTCGGGTGGCGTTGTCCCACGTTCCATCGGCCGTAGAAGGCCCGCACTTGCCGCCCAGGCCGAAGGCGTGAACATCGACGCTGATCTTCGACATGGAGCCGCTTTTGGTGTCTTTGGCAACTAACACCCAGGGTAAGTTGGTGGCCTCGACGCGGCTGCATTTAAGGCCGCCGTCGAATTCAACTTTATCGACATTCACCGATGAACCATCGGCCGCGACCTTGCCGGCCACCTTGATGGTGCAATCGGCGCTGATCAGCGCACCCTTGGAAAAGCTGATCGGGCCCTGGGCCGTAAAGGCGCTGCCGGCCGGCTCGATGCGTGCGGCTTGGGCCTGGTGGTAAACGATCAGGCCCAGTGCGGCCAGTATGATATGCGCGGTGAACGTGGCAGGGCTGTGCATCATGAACGTCCTTCCCTTGAAGTTATTGTTGTAGGGTCAAACAACTTTCTTGGCATAAAACCGATAAACCCTGGGCGATAAAAACCGGCGCGATGCACAGATCCCGAGTTAACCCACGGCTGTTTTTAATTCACCTCAAAACGGCTTGGCGCTGTTGCTGTACTTCTCCAGGTACTTCAAACGTTGTGACGGTTGAAGATTGGTCAAGGTGATATCGCCGGCGTAATGATTCAACACGCGATGGTCCATGCGACGTCGCCACAAGTACGGCACATAGGCCCAGACAATCATGCTCGCGTAACCATAAGGAAGTTGCGGCGATTCATCAAAGTGGCGCAATGACTGATAACTGCGGGTGGGGTTGGCGTGGTGATCGGAATGCCGTTGCAGTTGAAACAGAAAGATATTGGTGACAATACGGTTACTGTTCCACGAGTGCCGCGGCGAGCAACGTTCATAACGACCGTTGGGCAACTTCTGGCGTTTAAGCCCGTAATGCTCGACGTAGTTAACTACTTCCAGCAACGAGAACCCGTAGATGCCCTGAATGATCAGGAAAGGAATCACAGCCGCGCCGAGCCAGGCAATCATCGCGCCCCACAACACCACGCTGTACATCCACGCGCCGAGTACGGCGTTTTTCCAGTGCAGTGCCGGCAGGCCGAGTTTGCGCAGGCGTTCGCGTTCCAGGTTCCAGGCCGACACCGCGCTGAACCACACCGAGCGCGGCAGGAACGCCCAGAAACTCTCACCCAGACGTGAGCTGGCCGGGTCTTCCGGTGTGGCCACGCGTACGTGATGGCCACGGTTGTGTTCGGTGTAGAAGTGCCCGTAGAAGGTCGGCGCCAGGGTGACCTTGGCCAGGAACACCTCCAGTGGCTTGGGCTTGTGCCCCAGCTCATGCGCGGTGTTGATTGCAATGCCGGTGGCGGCGCCGGTGGACAGCGCCATGCCCAGGTAGGTGAACCAGGTGATCTCACCGTGCAACTGGGTGCGCGCGGTAATAAACGCAGCGGTCTTCGCCAGCCAGCTCGACGGATCAAGGCTAGCCGTGGCGTTGAGCAGGCCGCCGCTGATGATCCAGTCGATGCCACCGGCGGCCAGCCAGCCGGTCACCACCACCGAGGTGAGCACGAACACCACGCCGGTGTAGACGATCCAGCGGTAGTAGCTTTGCGATTCAAGGTGGCTGACGGCGGATTCTGGCGGGTTGCTGACGTCTTCACCGAGCAGGCCGTCGATCAATGGGATCAAGCCGAAGATCACCAGCACGCCGACCCACCACAATTGCTGCACGCCCGTGGTAATGGCCAGGGCGCCGGAGAGCAATGGAGTCGCCAGAGGCATGATGCCCAGCCACCACAAATGACGTTTGCCGTCGGTCCAGACGGTAGAAGTGACCAGAGTCTGATTCATGGCAGCCTCCGGACGCGACGGCTTGGAGATGCGATAAAAGGCGTTTTTTTCATTATTTTATTCGCTCTTAGGCACTTCAAAAATTGTTTCAAATTACACATTGAAATAATTTTTTTAAATAAATAGCGCGGAATCGTTAGGTCGTCAACTAGTTTCTCGAAGGCTTTTTGACGTGACTGACCAGTCTGTTTTTCAGCCGTTTGGTCAGGTGTCTAAAGCAGGCATCGACGCCGTTGTACCGCGAGTCGGGTTAACACCATTATTTGCTCGCCAAGGCAAATGGCGGGTGCAGCACGGTGGCGCTTTGCGGTGGGCGAACGCGCTTGGCCACCTGCTCCACCAGCGCGGCCACGCGCTCTGTGGCGGTAATTGGCAGCATATGGCCGCGGCCCTCCACCACCTGCATCTTCAGCCCGGGCACTTTGCTGGCCAGGGCCTGTCCGTGCTTCTGGAAGTCCAGCACGTTGTCGCGCGCGCCATAGATCAGGCCGATTGGCAGGGTCAGTTGCGGGTAGCGCTTGACCATGTCCGGCAGGTGGTCGTTAACCGTATTGATCTCGGTGGAGGCCGCGTAGAAGTTGTCTGGACGCATCCCCAGCAGCCCGCCTCCTCGCGTGGCGAAGTCTGACGGCGCAGCGTCGGGGGCGAACACGCCCTTCACCACCGCGCCTCTGGTCAGCAGGCCGACGGGCACGGTCAGGGTGTGGGACATCCACCGTCGCAACCAGGCCGGGCGCACCGCCAGGGACAGGAACACCGGCGGCAACATACGTTGGGGATGCGTCAGCGGCGCCACCAGGATCAGCCCGGACACCGCGTGGGGATGGTCAAGCGCCAGCGCCAGCGAAATCGCCCCGCCGAGGGAATGCCCCAGCACCAGCGGTTTATCCAGGTCCAGCGTTTTGATGAAGGCCGCGATTTGCCGAGCCTGAGCCGGCAGGTCTGCAGCGGTACCGGTTTGCCGGGTCGAATAGCCCGAACCCGGGCGGTCCAGCGTGATCACGCGAAAACGCTCACGCAACTGGGCGGACAAGGCATAGGTCAGGTTGCGACTGCTGCCCATCAGCCCGTGAATCATCACCAGCGGCGGGCCTGCACCCTCCTCGACATAATGAAAGCGCTCGCCATCGACCTCGACGAAGCGCCCATTGATCGGAACAGCGGCTTCTATACGCCGCGTCATCCAGGCACTGAAGCCCCACAACAGCGCGCTCGCCACCCCTAACACACCCGCAGCGACAACCCATTCAACAGCCATAGCTCGGTCCTCTGCTTCCCTGCCGCTGGCGACCTGACCGGTATTGATCAAGGCCTCAGCCATCGTCCACACCCTGGACCTAAACTTCATGCATACCGTGCTCGTCCGTCGGACAAGTCGCACATGCGGAACAAGGTCCTAGCGTAGGCGAAATTTTCAGGTAGATTATTTAAAATCTTTTTTAAAATAATTAATTCATTTTTTCTTTGCAATGGTGTTCTATCTAAAAGACACAACAAAAACAGGAGCACATCGATGCCCACGAGGGACACGCCATGAATGCCCACAGCGATTCAATCGACATCGCCATCATCGGTTCCGGTTTTGCCGGCCTGTGCATGGCGATCAAACTCAAGGAAGCCGGGATCACCGACTTCTTTATCGCCGAGCAGGCCGAGACCCTCGGCGGCACCTGGCGGGACAACCATTACCCAGGCTGCGCCTGCGATGTGCAGTCCCATGTGTACTCGTTTTCGTTTGCGCCCAACCCAAACTGGACGCGGCAGTTCGCACCGCAGGCGGAGATCCGCGCCTACCTTGAACACTGCGCGCAGCGTTTCAAGCTGGCGCCCTACCTTCGCTTCGGCATGGGCCTTGAACGTGCGGTGTTCGATGAACAGCAGCAACGCTGGCAACTGAGCTTCAGCGACGGCCGCAAGGTCAGCGCGCGGGTGCTGGTGTCGGGCATGGGCGGGCTGTCACGCCCGGCGTTGCCGGATATTGCGGGGCTGGACAGCTTCAAGGGCAAGCGCTTCCACTCCCAGCAGTGGGACCACGCGTATTCATTGAAGGGCAAACGCGTGGCGGTGATCGGCACCGGCGCCAGTGCCATTCAGTTCGTCCCACAGATCGCGCCGCAGGTGGCGCATCTGGACCTGTTCCAGCGCACGCCGCCGTGGATCATGCCCAAGCCGGACCGCGAAATCTCCCGCGTCGAGCGCTGGGCCTTCAAGCACCTGCCCTTCACTCAACGCCTGGTGCGCGGCGCTTTCTACTGGGCGCTGGAAGGTCGTGTGGTGGGGTTTGCCCTGCACCCGAGGTTGATGAAAATGGTGCAGAAAATCGCCCTGCGCCACCTGCGCAAACAAGTGGCGCGCCCTTCCCTGCGCAAGACCCTCACCCCGGACTACACCATCGGCTGTAAGCGCGTGCTGATCTCCAATGACTATTACCCGGCGCTGTCGCGCAGCAATGTCGAGGTGGTCAGCGACAAGGTGCTGCGCATCGAAGCGGACGGCGTGGTCACGGCGGACGGCATCAAGCACCCGGCCGATTGCCTGATCTTCGGCACCGGTTTCCAGGCCACCGACCCGCTGCCCCGCGATTGCATCATCGGGCGCGACGGCATCGACCTGATGGATGCCTGGCGCGACGGCGCCCACGCGTACAAGGGCACCACCGTGCCGGGCTACCCCAACCTGTTTTTGATCGTCGGACCGAACACCGGCCTTGGGCATAACTCGATGATTCTGATGATCGAGGCCCAGGTCACTTACATCCTGGATGCCATTACGCAAATGCAGCGCCAGCGCATTGCCACGGTCGAGGTCAAACCCACGGTGGAGCTGGCCTATAACCAGCAGCTGCAAGCCCGGCTCAAGCGCACCATCTGGAACACCGGCGGCTGCCAGAGCTGGTACCTCGACCCGCGCACCGGCAAAAACACCACGTTGTGGCCCGGTTCAACCTGGCGTTTCAAACGTGATATCCGGCACTTCGCGCTCAAGGACTATGTCACCGAGCTGTTGCCCACCTCGACACCCCGCCCGGTTTCGGCGCCCCACTCCACCGCAGAAGGCAGCCTGTCATGAAGTCATTCAACGGCCGCGTGGCGGCAATCACTGGCGCGGCGTCCGGCATGGGTCGCGCATTGGCCCTGGCGCTGGCACGCGAAGGCTGCCACCTGGCGCTCGCGGACAAGAACAGCCAGGGTTTGGAACAGACCTTGGCGCTGATCAAGACCTCGACGCTGTCACCGGTGACGATCACCACCCACGTGCTGGATGTGTCCGATCGCCAGGCCATGCACGACTGGGCCGCACGCTGCGTGACCGACCACGGCCAGGTCAACCTGATTTTCAACAATGCCGGCGTGGCGCTGTCGAGCACCGTCGAAGGTGTGGACTACGCAGACCTGGAGTGGATCATTGGCATCAACTTCTGGGGCGTGGTGCACGGCACCAAGGCGTTTTTGCCGCACCTCAAAGCCAGCGGCGACGGACACGTGGTCAACACCTCCAGCGTGTTCGGCCTGTTTGCCCAGCCCGGCATGAGTGGCTACAACGCGAGCAAGTTTGCGGTGCGCGGCTTTACCGAATCGCTGCGCCAGGAACTCGATCTGCAACGCTGCGGGGTGTCCGCCACCTGTGTACACCCCGGCGGAATCCGTACGGATATCTGCCGCAGCAGCCGCATCGACGCGAACATGACCGGTTTTCTGATCCACAACGAGCAACAGGCCCGCGCCGACTTCGAAAAGCTCTTCATTACCGACGCCGACCAGGCCGCCAAGGTCATCCTGCAGGGCGTGCGCCACAACAAACGCCGCGTGCTGATCGGCCGCGACGCGTATTTCCTCGACCTGCTCGCCCGTTGCCTGCCCGCCGCTTATCAAGCCCTGGTGGTGTTTGCCAGCAAGCGCATGGCGCCCAAACAGCGCACGCCGGTGTTTGAAACCAACGACGAACCTCGTCTCTGAACAGGAGCACCCATGATGCTGCCCATCCGTCGCGATATCCGTTTTGCCTTGCCCGCCGAGCGCATCAAAAACTGGCATGAACAAGGCCCGTTCGTCACGCACTTCTTCAACGCACTGTCGCTGTTGTTTCCCCAGGGCGAACTGTTTTTCATGGACAGCGTGCGCCACTACCGCCAACGCATCGACGATCCGGAGTTGAAAAAGGAAATCCAGGGGTTCATCGGCCAGGAAGCCATGCACAGCCGCGAGCACGTGGCCTATAACGACCTGATGCAAGCTGCCGGCCTACCGGCGCACACACTGGACCGGCGCCTCAAATTCATGCTCGACCTGCAAAAGAAACACCTGCCACCATCGTTCAACCTGGCGGTGACCATCGCCCTCGAACACTACACGGCAATGCTCGCGGAAATTCTGCTCAGCGACCCCACGCGCTTTGGCGAGTCACTCAAGGGCTACCAACAAATGTGGTACTGGCACGCCCTCGAAGAAACCGAACACAAAGCCGTGGCGTTCGATGTGTGGAACACCGTGATCCAACCCGGGCCTGGGCGCTACCTGCTGCGCACCGGCACCATGCTGACCACCACGGTGTTCTTCTGGCTGGTAGTGCTGGATTTCCACCTGCGCCTGCTGATTGCCGACCGCAAGGCCGGAGGGCACGTGAAGGGCTTCTGGCGCATGCTCAAGTTTCTCTACGGGCCCAAGGGCGTGTTCCCGCGCATGCTGCGGCCATGGCTGCACTACTTCAAACCGGGCTTTCACCCCTGGGACCACGACAACCGCGCGCGGCTGGCGCAAATCGACAAGCTGGTCGAAGAAATCGAGCAGACGCAGCGTGAGTTCACCGCCACGCCAGCTTAAATCCGAGTGGCCGCACGCTCGCGCACAAAGCGCTCCAGCTGATCGGCGGGCAGCGCCTTGCTGAAATACCAGCCCTGAACAAACAGCTCGGTGCCGGTATTGAGGAAGGCCAGTTGCTCGGCGGTCTCCACGCCTTCGACCACCACCCCCAGGTTCAGCGCCTCGCAAAAACGCAGCATGCCGGTCAGCACACGGGCACCTTGGGGGTCGTGCTGGGCCACCACAAAGCTGCGGTCGATCTTGATGAAGTCCACCGGAAACTGGTGCAGATAGCTCAACGCGGAAAAGCCGGTGCCGAAGTCATCGATATAGACCTTGGCGCCCATCGCCTGCAATTTCTGGATCGTCTGGCGCGTGGCCGGAACATCGCGCACCAACGCATCTTCGGTGATCTCTACCGACACTTGCCCATGGGCCTGGGCAAGAATTTCCACCAGACGCTCGCCATAGGCAGCATTCGTCAGGGTGGCACTGGAAATATTGATGGTCATCGGCAGAGCAAAGCCGACTTTCTTCCAATGCTGGTACTGGCGCACGGCCTGGGAGGCTACCCAGACATCCACGTCAGGCATCAACCGCGCCTGCGCCAGCCACTGCAGAAACTCCCACGGCGAGTGCACCGTGCCCTGGCTGTCGCGGGCGCGCATCAGTGCTTCGCAGCCGGTGCATAACCCGGTGCGGGTGGAGACCTGAGGCTGGAATTCGAGGTAGAACTCATAATCGCTGATCTGCTGGATACGGCTCAGTTCGACGGCCTGGCGTGCCAGCGCCTTCTGGGACGCCAGCACCGGGTCCAGTTCCAGCAGCCGGCCCTTCTCCTCCAGGCCGCGAAAGGTCATGTCCAGCGACTTGAGGTACACCGTGCTGGCGTCGCTGGACTGACGATGAATTGCGCGCACATAAGGCGCATACACCAGCGTGCCGATGCCCAGCAGCGCCACCTGCAGCACCACGGCCGCCATGTCGCCGTGGGTACTGAGGTAGGCGTTGAGCAACACCGGTGCTGTAAACGGTACGCTGGCCACAGCCGGTGATACCCAGCCCAGGTGTACCGCCGTCAGCGCCAGCATGGCGTTGAATGCCGGCACCAGTAAAAACGGAACGAACAAGCGCGGATTGAGAATGATCGGCAAGCCGAACAGCAGCACTTCGCTGACATTAAATAGCGATAAAGGCAGACTGGCCATCGCCAGCAGGCGCATGGACTGGCTCCTGGAAAACAGCAGGATCGCCAGTAACAAGCTCAGTGCACCGCCCGACCCACCAATAAACGCGAAACACCCCAGCAGGCCACTGTTGAGCGCGTATTTGATCGGCTCACCTGCCCCCAGCGCAGCGCCATTGAGCAGCACAGCCTGGTCCAGCACATCGAACAGCGGCTGCAGGGCATACACGCCGTGGATGCCAAAAAACCACAGCAGGGAATTCATCAGGGTCACAAACAAGCCGCTGCCATACGGCGATTGCAGCGCATCGAGCACCTGCGGCCCTTGCAGCTGCGCCACGGAAGGTATCTGCAACAGCAACGACAACACCACCACCAACGACAGCGCAGTGATAGCCCCCGGCACCACCATGTTGATGGCGCCCCGCAGGTTATGGCCCACCAGGTCTTCGTTGACCAGACGCGTCCAGCGAAAGCGATGCAGCCAGGCCACTGCCGGTACATTCAGCAACGGCGAGGCGATGGCGATAAACAGTACAAACGTCGCCGACGCCCGCGGGTAATCGCGCAAGACGAACGTGGCGACCACCACATGCGCCAGGCACTGGAACGCCACCGGCAATTGCGGCAGGCGATACTGGATCGCCAGCATGTAACCAATGGAGGCGGCCACCAATAGCGGGATCACCGAGCTGATCTGGTTATGCAGCCCCGACAACAAGGCCACCACCTGCGGATCAAACCCCAGCACCCTGGCGCATTCAGAAAGAATCAGGAAACCGGCCGACACCAGCAAACACGGCAAAATCCACAACAGGCCTTCACGGATGGCGCGTAACGACTCCGTGCTGGCCAAGGCCGCAAGGCGCTGAGTGAGGAAAAGTTTGAACAGCGTTTTCGCCATGACCCGTCCCTCTGCCCATCGCCCTCTGCCGTGGTCGGCAGCCTCGATATCCCTTGCAACGCTACACGGCCAGAGACCGGGAGCGAAAGGCTTTTGCCGTGACACCAGCAATTATTCAGAATTAATTTAACCTCCCTGATCCTTGTCGGTCAGGGTGATTAAGCTCATCCTTTGCAGCTTAATTCTCGAACGGACTCGAGCCCAGGCCTTGCTCCGTCCGCTTTATACGACATCTAGGTGCCTGCCGATGCGACCCACCCTGCCGCTGACTTTTGTATTGCTGGTTTTTTCAAGCGTCGCCGTCTACGCCAGCGTTACAGATTTTCCTGACGCCCAGGCCAGTGATCCTGCTCGCCTCAAATGGATGGTCGGCGCCCCACCGCCACCGGACCGCACCGTGCGTTTTGACGATGGCAGCTATTTTCGCTTCCCGGCGATGCGCTGGAGCGTGGCGAACTTTCGCCAACTGATGCCCACGCTCAATGTTCCCCGTGGGCTCGGCGCGCCCTTGCCTCTGCCCCGGCAGCTCGACCCACGAATCGATGCGCTGCCCGTCGTGCCTACCGGCGCCAGCCAACCGCTGACGTGGCGCCAGGCACTGGATGCCACCTACACCGATGGCATCGTGGTATTGCACCGTGGGAACGTCGTGTACGAGCGCTACTTCGGCGTGTTGACGGACGATGGGCAACACGCGGCCATGTCCGTCACCAAATCGGTGATAGGCACACTGGGCGCGATGCTGGTGGCTGACGGCACCCTCGATGCGCGTAGGAAAATCGCCGACTATGTGCCCGAACTGGGCCAGTCCGCGTTTGGCAGCGCCACACTGCGCCAGGTCCTGGACATGACCACGGCCCTGGATTACAGCGAAGACTATGCCGACCCCAACGCGCACGTCTGGGCCCATGCACAGGCCGGCAATCCGCTGCCCAAACCCAAGGACTACACCGGGCCGCGGAGTTATTTCGAGTTTCTGCAGACGGTGCGGCAACGCGGTGAACACGGGCAGGCATTTGGCTACAAGACGGTGAATACCGACGTGCTTGGTTGGGTGATCGCACGCGTCACCGGGCGCAACGTCGCGCAACTGCTCAGCGAGCGCATCTGGAGCCGGCTGGGCAGTGAACAGGACGCCTATTTCACCGTGGACTCCATCGGCACACCGTTCGCCGGTGGCGGCTTGAACGCCGGGCTGCGGGACATGGCCCGTTTCGGTGAAATGCTGCGCAATGGCGGCCGCTTCAATGGCCAGCAGATCGTGCCTGAAAGCGTGGTCAAGGATATTCGCCAGGGCGGCGATAAAGAGGCTTTTGCCAAGGCAGGCTATAGTCAACTCAAAGGATGGAGTTATCGTGCCATGTGGTGGGTCAGTCATAACCCCGATGGCGCCTACATGGCCCGCGGCGTCCACGGCCAGAGTATCTACATCGACCCTGCGGCCGAGATGGTGATTGTGCGCTTTGCTTCCCATCCGGTTGCGGCCAATGCCGCGAACGACGGTGTCACCTTGCCGGCCTATGCGGCCCTGGCACGCTACCTGCTCGAAAACCCGGGCACCTGAGCAACATCCATCATCGGGCACCATGATCTGCGCCACGTCATGAGCCTCCCTCAAAATGTACTATCGGCGTGTTTTGGCTCCCGTAGGAAAAGGAGCCCGACATCAAGGAGAACTGTTCAAGATGCAATACAAGCTGTCCCACAACCTGCGTCCACTGATGTTCAACGCCCTGCTGTGGGTAGTGGGCGTCACCTTGCTGTTCATGGCCAGAAATGTGATCGAGCGCCTCACCGGGCCCGTCGAAGAAACCTGGCTGGACTTGGATCTGGCGGTGATGCTGGGTGCCTACGTGTTATTTTTCCTGCTTGAGCCGATACGAAATCGCCTAAGCCGCCGCTTACGCAAATACCTGCGCCGCTGAACCCCTCACCACAGGCCCGCTACCGGCGCCCGAGCCCCCAGGAGTTTTACCTTGTCCCAACCCGGCGATAACCACCAGCGCGCCCTAGACAGATTCTTGACCGAACATCCAGAGGTGGCCACGCAGCTGGACACCCTGAACCCGCTGGCTGCTCAGGCCAAGCGCGAAACCCTGGAGCAGTATCGCGCCGAACGCCTGCATGAAGCCTTCGAAGCCGAAGCTGAACGACAGAACCTGTTTGCCTGGGAGCTGACACTCAAGTTGACGGCCGATTCACCCGAGGCCTTCGAAGCCCAGCGCCTTGAAGTGCACAAGGAAGTTGCACAAATGGCCGGGTTGAGCTGGGCCGACTACTGCCAACTGCATGGCCTGGCCCATTGAGTATTGGGTTACAGCCACCCGCGTCGAGGCTGGTTGGCTATCGCTTCGCGTAACTCGGCGACGCTCAGCTGTCGGCGTTCAGGGTCAACCGCCAGGGCCGAGCGCAAGGCTGGCCAGCAGCGCTTGGGCAGTTGCCGAGGCCGAACCAAGGTGTGCATGGGCTGACGCCCATCCAGGCGTTGGCCATGGGCCAGCTCGTACACTACGCAGGCCACGCCATACAGGTCGGCGGCGGTGCTCAGCGCCCCGCCGGCGAGTAATTCCGGGGCAACGTACGCGGGTGTCCACGCGTTAAAACGGTCGCGATTCAAACTCGGCAACCCCGCCGCCCCCGGCACCTGCCCATGGCCCAGGCCGAAATCGAACAACCGCACACCTTCTTCGCTGACCATGACATTGGCAGGCTTGATATCGCCGTGCAGTACGTTTTGCTGATGGATGTAAACCAATGCATCCAAAAGCTGTAAGACCATCGGTTGCAGTTCTCGCCAGGGCAACCCAGTGGGGCACTCGGGCAGCAGCCGGTCCAGCGTGATGCCATGCATCAGTTCCATCGTGAAAAACGCGGCCTGGCTGGTTGTATCAACCTCGAACGAAAATGCCCGCACCACACCGTCGTGGCGCAGGCTGCGGGTCAGGGAAAACTCGCTGTACAGCAGCACATGCGCGTCCGGGCACTCAGACACAGTCTCGCCCAGCAGCTTGATTGCCACGCTGGAGCAGGACGCGCCAAATTGCTCGTGCAACAAGTCACGAGCGCGATAAACCACGCCCATCCCGCCCCTGCCCAACTCGCGTTCGAGGTGATAACGCCCGGCGAGTAGGCAGGGCGCCATTGATGTGTCATTCATGGCTGTACCACCACGGCGGTCAAATCATCCCGCGCGGGCCTGCGCAATACCGTCGCAAATAAACACTCCAGCACCTGCTGCGGCGTTCCCACGCTCAACGCAAGTCCCAGGTCTGCGTGACTGAGCGCCTGATACAACCCATCGCTGGCCAGCAGAAATACGTCCCCTGGCCGGGTGCTGAGTTCCAGCACCTCAAGCTGCAGCGGCGTTCGTGCACCGATGGCCCGGGTCAATGCCCTGGCCTCCGGGTGGGCTCGAGCTTGCGCCACACTCAATTGGCGCTCATCCATGAGGCGCTGCTGCAGTGAATGATCACGCGATAATTGGTAAAGCCTTTGTTCGCGCCACAGATAACATCGACTGTCCCCTGCCCACACACAGGCGGCGCGCCCCTGCTCGAGCAGCAATGCCACCACCGTACTGCCCATCGTGACATCGCCGCGCGCGTCAGACCGGTTACCCGCCTTCGCCAACTGTTGGCTGACCTGTTGCAAACGTTGCCGAGCCGCGTTGACGCGCTGATTAAGGTCACCTGTGGCAGACAATGAAGCGAGACTGCGGATCACCCATTGGCTAGCCACATCACCGCCCTGGTGACCGCCCATGCCATCCGCCACGGCCCAACAGCCATGTCGCGAACCGTCCAGGAACGCATCTTCGTTACGCGGCCGGGCCTGCCCCTGCTGTGTGCGCCCGGCACTGCGCCACTCAATAGGCTGGTTGCTCACAGTTGCTCAGGCAGGCGGAAAGTGCGCCACGCCTCCATGTCAAACGGGCTGGGCGTACGCTGACTGGTCAGCAAGTAATTGGCCCGCAGCCCGGCAAGGTCGGCCTTGAATATCAGCGCATGCCTGCCGGTCGCCGGCTCTCGCTGCATCAAGTCAAAAAACCTGAACAACGACCAGGCGCCGGTATCTTTCTCGATACCCAGGGGGCGTTGCTCCGTGCCCCGTTCCAATACCAGGCTGCTGCGACCGTTGTCGGCCTCCATCGGCCAGTCAAACACCATGGGCACGATGGGACCATGGCGGTATTCCAGCTGCTTATCGCCAAAGCGCAGGGTCGCCCGACTGACCGACTGATCCAGGCTGTAGGGCGCCACGGTAAATCGAACCGACACCTCACCCTGTGGCTCAGTGAAAAACACCTGGCGGATAACCTCGGCTTTCGTCAGTTGATCCAGCACCGAACGCGAAACCGGCAAGCCATTGCCATCCAGACCACGCAACCTGTAACGGTTGCCGTCAACGCTGACGAAAGGCCGCAGGTAGTTTTCATAAAAGCGCGCCATGACGCCCTGGGGTTTGAAGAACTCTTGAAAATCATTAAGGGCAACATCGCTGCTCGCATGAGCATCGAACGGGTAACGCTGGCGGATCGCCTTGGCATACAGTCCATACACTTCACTGTGATAGCGCTGATTGACGTGCGCATAGGCCCCGTCCAACAGGTGCCGCCAGCTGTTGTCAGCCATCCCTTCAAACCAGCCTGCGAGCGGCAGCGGTAACCGTGCAGCGGCGTCACGCAGAGTGCCGAGCACATCCTGCTGCCCTTCCATTCGCCGCTTTACCCGTTGAAAAGCTGCCTGCTCGGGCGAGCTCTCGCGGTTGAGCGCAGCCAGTTGCAGGTGCAGCTCGTCGAGCAGGCGCAATGCCTGCGTCAACTCGACGCCCGGGTTGTGCTGCTCGTCGAGCAACTGGTGCAGTGGCTCAAAGCGTCGTTGCAACGCTCGCCGGGCAGAGTCTGGAAGGACCGCTTTCGCCCCTTCAGCCACGGCCGTCTGAGCGATTACCCCCAACGCTCCCGTCTGAACGGGTACGTTGGCCAAAGCGTCATGACCGGGCAGCAAACGCGTGTTTTCTCGCAACAGCAGCAACAATTGCATCAGCGGCGACTGCGCAGACGTCAAGCCCGCGAGCTGTTCGGCATCCTGCCTCAAACTGTCACTGTGTTGCAGGCTGACGCGGCCAAGGGCGGCACTCCAGGTATCGGCATATTCGCTGAAATAGCGCTGCTGCAGCTCAATCATCAGCCGCCGCAAGTCCATGGCACTGAGGTCGGCGCCCTCCCCCAATACCCAGTTGTCCTGCGCGATGGCATTCACCAGCCGCGGCCCCTGTGCCTCGAAGTACTGCCAATACCTTTTGGTGTAAAACCCGGGAATAGGCGGATCAATACCCGCGAATACCCTGCCCTCGGCAAGCCGCAAAGGCTCGAGGTTGCGTGATTGCTCGCGCAACACCCGGTAAACCACATCTGCCAGGGACTCACCCCGCAACTCTTCGCGAGCCTTCGCCACGAGGGCTTCATCGAGCGACGCAGTGAACGGTTGCTCAAGCAGCCGCGCCAAGTGTTCATTCAGGCGTTTGTGCAGCGACGCATCACCTGGATAACGCGCAGACCAATGGTCTGCCATGTGCTGCGCCAACCACCCGGTATCCCGGCGCTCGCGCAGATTGAGCATCAGGTAGGCGCGCAGGTTTTCCAGCAGTCGCTCACGATTGCCAAGGCTGGTGCGTACTTGCTCCTCAAGCACTATCGTTAGCCGGTCCAGCAACAGCTGCTGCACGGCCAGCTGATACGCGTGGGTCAAGGGTGGACGGCTCAATTCACCCTGATAAAGGCCGGCGCGCTCAACAAACCGCGCGTCTTCTGTTGCAGGGAAAACCTGCGTTGCCGCCCAGCGGGCATCCAACAGCGCCAGCAGTGTGAGGGTGTCGTCAGCACTCTGCGCAGCGGGTGCGGGTTGCATCGCCAGTGCAGCCACTTGCGCCAGGCGCTGCTGATTGACGGTGTAGCTGTGCGTCCACAGCCAGCCTGCGCTCCCGAGAACCAGCACAACGGCCATGGCCAGTAATCCCTGGCGCAAATGGATGCGCCGTTGCTCCGGGGTCTGCAGACCGGCGAGGTCTGCCTCGGCAAAGATCACCCGACTGAACAGGCCCTGCACGAAATGACTGTGCCTGTCGCCGACGCAGGTCAGATAGAAACCCCGCAACCCGCTGATGCGCTGATAACGATGCGCGGAAAAAGCCGACTCCACGAACAGGCACAACCGCTCGCCGAGTTGGGCCGCCTGCTGGGGGAAGTCGAGCATAGGGCCACGGCGCTCGACATTGCGCTCCTGATGCAATCGTGTGATCAGTTCACCGCTTAAACGCTGTAGCAGCTCGTCGAACGCACGGCGCACCTGTGCGATGTCAACGCCGCCCTTGCCAACATCGAGTGGCTGGCCAAGCACGCTTTCTGCCTCTTCTCCCTGAGGCGCATCAAAGAACTCGGCAAACCCCGGCACGCGGTCAGACTGGGTCAACACCAGATAGATGGGAACGTCCACGTGCAACGTTTGCTGAACCTCCTGCAGGCGTGAGTGCACTTGGCGAGCCTGCAGGTCCAGATCATGCTCATTACGGCCCAACAATGTTTCAACCGACAAGGCCACCACCACGCCATTAAGCGGGCGCACTCGGCGCCGCTGCCTGAGCAGACGCAACAGCATTGACCAGCCGGCGGCGTCTAGCGTGCTGTCAGGTTGCGTCAGGTAACGACCGGGGGTATCGATAAGTACGCCTTCGCCAGCGAAATGCCATTCAGCATGAGCCGTGCCTGCCACCGCCATCGCGTCTACGCGATCAAATGGCAGCTGTAAGCCCGCCGCCGCCAACAGCCGCGTCTTGCCACTGCCCGGCTCGCCGATCAACAGGTACCAGGGCAAGTTATTACGCCATCGCTGATTGTGCCCTGCGTACCGCGGCGAGGTTTTCAAGCGGTGGACGGCCTCTTTGAAGCGACCGCGTACCTGTCGCTGTTCGTCCTCAATCCATCCCAGTTGCTCATGGCGTGCCAGGCGTTCAGATCTCTTGAGCTCAGCTGCCCGGCGTATGCCGGCAAGGACCATCGCCAGCCCCCACAGCAGAAACAACACGCTGATAGTGACCAGGCGAGCACTCGCGCCTTGCCAGAAGCGGTGATCATCCACGGCCAGCAGCGGACCGAAACACCACACCAACACCGCGCAGGAAAGTACCAGCAACAAGCTCCAGACCCAAATCGTGCCCAGCACGGTGCGCGCGCTCTTGAAGAATGCGTTCATTCATTGCTCCCAGCGTTTACAAGGGCGTCTGAGTCAGTTCCGACGCCGAAAATTGAAAGGGTGGCAGCGCCCGCGTGGCTTCTTCACCCAGCCGCCAGGCAAATCCTGTGTACATCGCCAACAAACAGGCCAGGGTAAAGACTGCGACCCAAGTCACCGGGATGACGGGTAATCGTTTACGTCGCGCACGCCCTGCTCGCGTGGGCTGCAAAGGCGCCGACAGTGGCTCGCCTCGCACGTGCCTGATCTGTCGGTACAAGGCATCGCGCACGGCTTCAAGTTGGCTGACACCTCGCTCCATGATTCGGTATTTGCCTTCGAACCCGATGGAGAGGCACAGGTACATCAGCTCCAGCATCGCCAGGTGCTTGACCGGGTCGCGGGACAGCCGCTCCAACAGTTGGAAGACCTTCTCCCCACCGAAGGTTTCGTTGTGAAAGCGGCTCAGCAGGCTCATCTTCGACCAGTCACTGCGGCTGCCCCACGCCGTGGTCACCACGGCTTCATCGACGACGCTGCACAACACATAACGTGCCGACATCACCTGGCTGCTCTCGACACCACTGTGCAAGGCGCGGGCTTCAAACTGAGTGATCGCCAATACCATCCTGTCGTTGACCGTGCCCAAGCTTTCGCGGCCAGAGGCGCTCTTGAGCTGAACCACTTGCGACAACAACGCCCATGCGGCCTCAACGAGAGGGTTGAACCCCATCTTGAAGCGCGGGGTTCCTCGCTCATGGGCGGCGTAGATCATTCGATCTTCCAACTGCTCAAAGCGCGGCGGCGCAGGGAAATCCGTTATCGGGCCGTTTCCCGGCCCACGGCCCTGATGGTCGAGCAAAACAGTCTTTTCATCCTGCAGGTATTCACTGTCCATTGTGTTCAGTTCCTGATGGCCCAGAAGTTGAGTTCGAGCGCTGTAAATTCACCGCCTACATGGAAGGCGAAACCACCCGACTGCTCCAGCTGCGTGATGTCGCGGGCACTCAGATCCAGCATGAAATAGGTTTTGCCGGCATGAAACGGAATCTGCCGTGGCGCCACAGGCAATGGCTTGACCTTGATTCCCGCCAAGTGCAAGTTGACCAGCTCGCGTATGCGCTCCACCGGCCCGACCTTCAAATGCGAAGGCAGGCGATGGCGCAATTCCTCCGAATCACACTGAGCAGTGGCCGCCAGAATAAACGTCGCAGTGCCGAGCAATTTCAGGTCGCTCACCGGGCATACCAACACCCCGTATTGGCGTTGCTGCAGCGTCAACTCGATGGCGTGTTGCTCAAGCACCATTGACAGCACGCCACGCACGCCCTCCATCAACCCGCGAAAACTTTCTCCCTGGTCGTCATGTCGATAACGCACATCCAGGTGCGCACGTTTGCTGTCGTTGGCGAACGTAGATAACTCACCGAACAGCGACAGTAATGCCAGGAACAAAGCTTGCGGGCGCACGTGGGTCTGGCTCAGCCAGTGACGCAATTCCAACTCGGTGCGATTGATCAATTGCAGCATCAGAAAGTCGCCGATTTCCGTGCCTGCGGCGGTGCCTTCACCCCGAATACGTGCTGCAATGGCATCCCCGCGACTGGAGAGCAGGCTGATCACTTCCTTGAGGCACGACGGCAAGTACCCGTGGCCCTGCAGAAAAATGAAGGAGGGAATGAAGTCGGTATCCAGGCTCACGCCGCCTTCATCGGTCGACTCCAGCACCTGGGCAATCTTGAGTTTGACGAAACTCTGCTCGCTCGGAGGGTCGCCCAGCAACAGACGCAGGTCAGGACGCGCGCAACTGATGTGACACCGGGAGTCGACACCGGCATTCGAATCCCCCACCTCGATGTCACACGCCAGATAGCGAGCCAGGACGTCGGTCTGCTGCTGGCGGCGAACCTCGGTCTGATTGCCGGTATCCAGCGGCAGCGCGAGATAAATCGCCTGTTTGCCGGCGTTGGCGGGCACCTGCAAGACCAGCGGTTCCATCGTCCCGCCCAACTCGAACAGACTACCGTCCGGCAATACGCCACTGGCCTGGTTGACCACCACCTTGCCGAAATTGAGGTATTGCAAATCGACTTCCAGCGTCAGAAACCCCCACGCATCAGCCCCCAGCAAGCGCGTCCGATTGAGCTGCTGGTGGTAATAGCGATCGTTGTGCTGCAGATGCTGCGGCCGTAACAGCATGCCTTCCTGCCAGATGACTTTATGAACCTGCATATCACTCGGACTCCTGGCCATGCATGGACGAAGAAACGCGGATACCCGTCTGGTCCAGCACAAGATCGGCACGCGTTAACTGCTGCGGAGTAATGGGCACGACCCACCGCCATTGAACATGGGGCAGATCTCGATACGCCGCCAGCACGCCCAAGAAGCGCGTGCCTGGTTCGAGCCCGAGCTTGAGCGCCAGCCGCTCACCCGGGCGCAGTTCAAGTTCCTCACTGCGCAGCCAGTCCTTGGGCAGCGATTGCTCGGCATTGCTGTACAGACTGAAGAAGTCGGCATTCTCAAATGCCACGGCGTGCCGCAACTCGATCAAGTGCACTACTACCGGAGATGGCCTGCCGTGAAGGTCGGGGTTGACTTGCTCACTGGCGGCCAGCGCCATGTCCAGCTTGGTCAAGGTAGAAAACGGCGACACGCTGCTGCAGCCGGCCAACAGGCCGAGCAAAAGCAGCGTGGTTGCAAGCGCGGCTCGAGACATAATGTTCATCCTGGATAATCGACGTGCAAGGTTGAGATCAAGCGAACCTGCTCTTCGTAAGCCTTGGCGAAGTCACTGCCTGGCAGACGATCGGTGAACTGCTCATCCTCGAGCAAACGCTGGTAGTGACGCTGATAAGCCCGCCAATACCCTCCGTCGGTGAAAAGTCGGCGCCGTTGCCCCTGGTATTCGAAGCATGTCAGCAGATGACCCGGGGCAAAGGCGCTGCGCGTAGTGCGCAGTGCATTGCGGCAGGCCGCCAGCAACGCAACCTGATGAACTTGCATATCCCGGTGGGCCTGGGTGATGGCGTGTTCGGCCGGCAACTGGCCAAGATCCTCCGTGCCTAGCAGCATCGCCATTACAGCGTCGGTTTCGACGCTGTCTCTAAGAGGGCTCCGGCGCCTTTGCAGCGTCTCGAAAAGCGGCAGACTCATCTCGTTTTTGAGCTCTTCACAAGTCCGCAGACTTTGTTGCAGCCCCTCTACCTCCATACGCAGCAGGCGCGCTGCTCTGATCGCCAACGCCTCGCGACCCGTCGCATCAAGGGTTTCCAGGCTAATACCCAGTGCTGTCGCAAACTGCTCCCAAAAAACGTCGCTGCCTGCTGCAGGCATCGCATCGGAGCGAATCGAGACGGCTTCCTGAGCGGGTACAGCTCGCCGGGGTAACGCCAGATGATCCCTGTTGGTTACCCGATCGTCGGCCCACGGACCCGAGGTGTCGCCCCCATCTGCCAATGCCTCCAGGTCCTGCGACGTGGTCTGACGCTGCTGCTCGACATCGAGCGCTTGAATAGGGTCCAACGCCAGGTATGCATCATCGGGAATCAGTCCTGTGTTGGCGTCCCATTGCTCACCGCAAGGCTGCATCGACGCCACAAGTTTCGCCTGAATCAACAAGGTTCCCAGTTGAAAAACGTCGCCGTCACTGATCAATCGCGCCTGCCCCTTGCGCAGACGTTCGGCGCTGCCGGCTACGCCGATACCGTTGCTGCTGATATCCGTCAACAGGTATTGGCCCTCACGATAGGCGACCAAACCATGGTGACTGGAGAGCAGACGGCTGGCGTCCGGAATCACCCAGTCACACCCGGCACCACGACCGATCACGCCGCCTGCAGCGGAAAAAAGCCTGCGCGCCGTGGGTGCACGGCTTCCGTCCTCGGTACCCAAAAGCTCAAGCATAAGTTGCATGATCAGCCTCTCCCCTTTCACTGGCCACGAGTGATCGCCCTGGGCTCACCCAGCGGGCGGTAATCAGCGTCGTCAAACACGTAATTGGCGCTGCAGCCACTCAGCAGACACAACACAAGCACAACGGCTTGCCACGGACGATCAGGCATCAGGTTTCTCCTACTGAGATAAGGTTGCCCAGCTCGATTCGGCACAGGCGTCGGTCAGGCAGGGCAATGCAGAAAAGCAACATTCAGCCCTCGCCTCTGGCATCGTCGAAAGGAATGTTCAGGCGCGCGAGACGATAGAGCAGCGTGCGCCGAGCAACTCCCAGTTCACGGGCAGTGCGGGTTCGATTGCCCCGGTTCTTGTGCAGGCAATCAATCAGAAATACGCGTTCCACCCGCTCCATGCGCTGGCGTAGCGTCACATCAACGGCGTCGGTTGCATCCGAGGCCAGTGGTAACGACAAATGCGCCGACAGAATCACACCGTCGTCACACAGCAGCACTGCGCGCTCCACCAGACACTTGAGCTCGCGGACATTGCCGGGAAAGCCGTGGCTCGACAGTTGATCGAGGGCCGTATTGGACCAGTCGACAGGCGCCCGACCCAGCGCGGCACACGCCTTGTCGGCAAAGTGCCGCGCCAGCTGCAACACATCGCCATCGCGTTCACGCAAGGCAGGCAATTGAATGGGGAACTGTGCAATCCGGTAATAGAGGTCTTCACGAAAACTGCCTTGCGCCACCATCGCAGCGAGGTCGCGGTGGGTCGCGGCGATGATGCGCACGTCAACCTTGTGCGCGACGCTGGCGCCCAACGGGCGGATCTCGCCCTCCTGCAATACCCGCAGCAACTTGGCCTGCAATGACAGCGGCATGTCGCCGATTTCATCCAGCAGCAAGGTACCGCCATGCGCGGCGTCGAACAGCCCCGCATAGTTGCGCTCGGCACCGGTGAATGCACCTTTGCGGTAGCCAAACAGTTCGCTTTCGAGCAAACCTTCTGGAAACGCAGCGCAATTTTGCACCACGAAAGGCTGCGCACTGCGTGGCCCGGCCGTGTGAATCGCCCGCGCCACGACCTCTTTACCGGTGCCGGTCTCGCCACGCAACAGCACCGTATAAGAGGTCTGCAGGACTTTGCCGATCAGGTGGCAAGTTTCTTCCATCGCGGTGCTGTTGCCGATCAAGCCATAGGCCCCCGCGGTCGACCCACCGCGCGATGAACGGCTAATGACTGACGCAGGTTGCATGCGACGCAACATAAGCAGTTGGTTCACGGCGAAACCGCCAAGTTGCCCCAGCGAGGGCGCGTAACCCATCAGTGGCGTCGCCCGCCAGCTCGCGCACAGGAGTACACCTGTGACCGCATTGGTGCGGTTGAACAGCGGAACACACAACAGCGCCCGCCAAGGTGCCTGCGTCGCTGGTAAAAAGCCGCTGTCATAGAGGCTGCTTCCCACGTCATCGAGGCCCAGGCAACAACGCTTTCTCAGGACGTAGTGCAACAGCTGCTGGTTTTGCACCACCGGACGTGAAGTCGGTTCGCCGCCCGGCAGCGCCTCAGACAAATGTTGAGCAATAAGCTCGAATTGGTCGGTCACTTCATCAACCAGATACAGCTGAGCGAGCTCACAGTGGCTCAGGTGCGCAGCGCTCACAGCACATAGGCCTGGCAACGTCGTCGGATCATTTTCCTGGCTCACGCGGATGAAGCCGTCCAGCAAGGCTGCGGCATACACCAGCGGTTCGGCCACTTGGGTGAACAGATCGTTCGTCATTGGCCGAACTCACAGCTTGGCAGGCCATTGGCATTCAACCCTGCATGCACCCACGACAATGCTTCATCCGTGGCCATGGCACTCAGAACGCGATCAACCATTTGCGGCAGCAAGTAGCGCTCGATCCATTGATCGATGTACCGCGCACCACTGTCACGGTTGGCGCAGCGCTCGGCCATGTGCGCGATCAACTCAGGTGAACACGTCAGGGCCAACTTGCGCCGATGCAATCGCTCACCGAGGCGCGCCAGTTTGAGCCTTACCACCTCATGCAGGACTGGACCGGCAATCGGGTAATACGGCACGACACGCATCCGGGCCAACAGCGCCGGTTTGAAGTGGCTACGTAACACGGGCTGTATAGCATCCTGCAACACCTGGGCCTCAGGCCGCCGACCGGTTTCACAGAGCGCGTTGATGCAGTCGCTGCCAAGGTTGGAAGTCATCAGGATCAGCGTGTTGCGAAAATCTATTTCTCTGCCTTCGCCATCGTTGGCGCGGCCCTTGTCAAAGACCTGGTAAAACAGGTTCAACACCTCGGGGTCGGCTTTCTCGACCTCGTCGAGCAGTACCACTGAATAAGGCCGTTGGCGCACAGCCTCGGTCAGAACTCCACCTTCGCCATAACCGACGTACCCCGGCGGCGCACCGATCAAACGGGACAGTGCGTGCTTCTCCTGGTATTCCGACATATTGATGGTGGTTACGAATCGCTCACCGCCATACAAAAGCTGCGCCAATGCCAATGCTGTTTCGGTTTTGCCGACGCCACTGGGGCCCACCAGCAGAAACACACCCACCGGCGCATCCGCGTTGTTCAGGCCCGCAGCAACCGCTCGCAAGGCACGATCAAGCACCTGCACGGCATGCTCCTGCCCCAGGATGCGCGTGCGCAGGGCAGCGGCAAGACTCAATACCTTTGCGTTGGGCTCAAGCGCCAACTGCTCAACCGGAATTCCGGTCCAGGCACTGACGACCTCGGCGATCAAACGCGGGCACACCTCAAGTTTGTCCGATGACTGGCCAGCCTGTTGAATCCGCTGCTGCTCCAATACCTGACATTCCTGCTCGATGGCGTCCAAGCGTCGGCTCAGCGCTTGCAGTGCTTGAGCGTCCACCGGCAGCCCCGCCTCGGCGTCCCGGCTTAACGCCTCATGTTGCCGCCTGCCTTCAGCCCTTTCCGTGTGCAGGTTCTGCAGCGCCCCCGGGGGCATTGCCTGACGCGTGCGCACTCGTGCGCAGGCGGTGTCCAGCACATCCACGGCCTTGTCCGGCAGCTGGCGGCCCGCCAGATAACGAGCGCTCAGGTGTGCCGCCGCTACGACGGCATCATCGCGGACGTAGACACCATGGCTTGCCTCATAAACCGGAACCAGGCCGCGCAGGATCGACACGGCTTCCTCGACGCTCGGCTCACCGACCAGCACTGGCTGGAAACGTCGCGCCAACGCCGGGTCTTTCTCGATGTATTGCTTGTATTCCGACCAGGTGGTGGCCGCAATCGTGCGCAGAGCGCCTCGAGCCAACGCAGGCTTAAGCAGATTGGCCGCGTCAGTACCGCCTGCCGGGCCTCCCGCGCCGACCAGCGTATGGGCTTCGTCGATAAACAGGATCACGGCCTGCGGCGAGGCGTTGACTTCATCAATCACGCCTTTAAGCCGTCGCTCGAACTCGCCCTTGAGGCTGGCACCCGCTTGCAGGAGCCCCATGTCCAGGGTCAGTACGCGAACCGCCTTGAGGGCATCGGGCACCTGCGCAGCGACAATTTTCAGCGCAAGGCCTTCGACAATTGCGGTTTTTCCTACCCCGGCCTCCCCGACCAGGATCGGGTTGTTCTTGCGGCGTCGCACAAGGATGTCGATCAGTTGCCGAATTTCCCCGTCGCGACACAGCACCGGATCAATCAGGCCTTCACGTGCCTGGCCTGTGAGGTCATGGGTAAAACGCTGCAACAACGATTCTGTCGCCAACGGCTCGGCCTCAGGTGCCTGGCTCGCGAGAAAATCCCGTAAACGCTCTGCATCCAGGCGGGCCAACACGGCCTGATAGCCAGCACCGGCGTACTCCAGCGGATGACGCAACAGCGCCAGCAGCAGGGCGCCCTCATCCACAGAGCGTTGCCCCAGCTCGAGATGGGCAACCATCAACGCTTGTTGCAACCAATGCACCAGCGCCTGAGAGAAGACCGGATTGCGGGTTGCGCTTTGCTCACTTCTTGGCTGCAACGTTGCTTGCAGCGCGCTCATCGGCACGTCAGCGTCGGCCAAGGCCTTGGCCAGCAGCCCGCCGGGCTGCTCAAGCAAGGCAAGCAGCAAGTCTTCGACGAGCACTTCACGGCCACCGCGGGTTACACAGCGTTCCGAAGAGCGCTCCAGGTCGCGACGTACCGGGGGTGTCAGCGTACGTATAAGCTGTTGCAGGTCCACATTGATCATAATCATCCGTCCCTAATGAAAGTTGCCAGCAAACGTGACCACGCCATCGGCTTGCTCATGGTCCAACCAACTGGTCCAGCCCAGGCGACAGACATTGCGCGCACCGATATGCAGGGCTCTGATTTCACCGGCGGCAAGCACCAGGCGCAGGTCGTACTCCAACGGGTCTCGCATGGTTAAACGCACCAGTGAACACAGGGGCTGGTAGCCCTTCCCCGTGGGCAAGAACGCGTGAAACTGCTGCCAGCTCAGCGCCAGGACATGCACCCTGAACTTTGCGCTGCGGTCGCTGACCTGATGCCCCAGCACCAGGTTTTCACCGAGATCGCAGCGGGTGATACCGAGGCAATTACGCTGAAAATCGGCAACCTCCACGCGGCGCTCAACCCATTGTTCGATGAACACCGGGGCATGCTTGAAGTAGTAGCGCAGTACGGCTTCGATCAAGGCGGCAGAATGCACGCGCATACTCAACAGCCCCAGGTAAGGCAACAGGCGTTTGCAGTCCAATTGCGCGCTACCTCGTATCGCGTTGCCGCCCAAGCCGATCAGCGCAAACATCTGCTCCGAAAACGCATCGCTCGCGCCAGTCTGGAAACACGCTCGATAGCGATATTTACGCCAGATCGGCCACATCAGCCGATGCAGTCGGTGGTGGAATATGTCGAGGAAGTCGCGAGTGGGGTTGCCACCGGACAGCTCGGCAAACGCCTGCTCTGCATAAAACGCTGGCAGCGGCGACCCGGCTCCGACCAAACCCAATATGTTGAGCCGCAGGCGAGCGCGTAATTGCCCGTGCTCCATAAAGAACGCCACGCGATCGATATCGTGGCCGGCAAACCCCAGACCTGGATTGGCCTGAAATTCCAACAGGTCGTACAGCGCGTCTTCGTCCATCAGCGGATGAGCTTCGCGCAATCGCTCAATCACCTGCTCAATTGCCTGGAACAGTGTGTACTCACGAATGCCGCAACAGAGCGCATTCAAAGCAGGGGCTGTTGCCCCATGCGGGATGGCCATAGGTACACGTCTCCTTGTGTGCTGATGACTCGTAACTCGTGATAAGAGTTGAGGCTGGCGTAGAGCGCAAAGAACTCATTGAGGACCGATGCGAACACAAACAGATCGCCCTGACCGAGAAACCCCTGGAGGTCGACTGTCAATTCCACACGTAGGCCGCGAATGGGTAACCCACGGTGCAGTCGGTCAACCGGCTCATGGCGAATGGACTGCAGCGCACCGAGTCTTGTCTGACTGACCTTTTGCGCCTGCCGATCGTGATAGCGCGGCAGGTCATAGGTTTCGAGAATCACCTTCAAGGCGTTGATATCGGTCAACGACAGATAGTTGAGCGACATATTGCTGATCAGCTTCCACAGGAAATCCTGGTCCAGCGGCGGCGCGAAGCTCGCCGTCGGCGCCGTGATGTTTCGAAACGTCAGTGATTCCGGTGCCTGCTCGCAGGGTTGGTTGATGTCGCCTGGTTGCAATTGCCGAGGCAGGTTGCAGTTGGTGCACGTCATTTCGATCGACAACGTTTCCTGGCCTTTACCTTCGCGACTGCCAAACCCCATCCAGGTGTCGAGCCCCCCATGCTGCGGCGAAGAGCGCTGGCGAATGCTGTAGCTGGCCGGCGCTGTAGACCGATCAACGTCCCAGTCATGCTCAAAGGATTCGAACGGCACATAGGCCTGGTAACCCAACCCGCCAGGGCGCCAGCCAGTGACACTGTCGACGGAAAACACAGCGGCATTGCCCGGGGTATATTCCCCCGGCACCAGAAGGTACTCGTCCTCTTTTCCATTCAGGCGAATGGGGACGGCATCATGTTTGAACAAGTTGGCAATGGGCGTGCAATACAACTTCACGTTGTCCAGCGTGGGCTGTGGCAGTTCGTGTCCGTGTGTGCGCAGTTCGAAGCGCAGCACCATGCCGCGGGCCTGGCCGAGCCGCTCAGGAGCAAGTGTATGCAGGACACTCAGCCCCTCGATATCGACAAACAGGTACTTCTCGGGAAAGGCGAAATACTCCTGCAGATGGCGGTAACCGCGAAAGGTATTTTCTGGATACGGTATCAACGCCTCGTCTTGCGAAAACCCCACCGGCTTGACTTGGTTGGCGCCCAGCCGCAGCGTCATGGGTTGCCCATCGTTACCCGTGACCGGCAACCCTTCGCCATCCAACAACAGCAAGTGGATGCCCTCCAGACGTCGCAGCAAACTGAGATAGAGCCCCTGGCTTATATAGCGGTCACCCGACAGGTGCAGTCGCAGTGAGTCAAAGGTTAACTGGCTGAAATTACCCTCGACACTCATGTCCACATGCAAATCCAACCATGCCCCGTCACCCTGGCACTTGTAGTCCAGACTTGTGAGTTGCAGTGGCATGACATCCGTGGTGTAGCACGTCCTGAAGCGACACCGCTCACCTTGGATCAGAACACTTTCTACCGCCGTATCACGGGCAACCCGAACGGCGGGGCCAGCACGGCTCAACGGGTCAAATTGCAGGATGCTGAAGGCGGGTATTGGCCGCATGTAATTGGGCCACAGCAAATGCATCAAGGAATGCGTCAGCTCAGGCAGCTCGTCGTCGAGCTTCTGGCGCAGGCGACCGGTCAGGAACGCAAACCCCTCCAGCAATCGCTCAACATCCGGGTCCTGGCCGCTTTCAGCCAGAAACGGCGCCAGTGCGGGATTACGCTCGGCGAAACGCCGCCCGAGTTGCCGCAGGGCGCTGAGCTCGCTTTGGAAGTAACGGTTAAAGCCCATCGGCGCAGACCTCAACCCGCCCGCCATCCACCAGGCGCGCATGGAACACAACGGGCTGTGTAATACCGTTAACGATCAGCGCAGCTTCGATCGCGAACGCCAGGGCCAGAGGATCAGTAGCACGCGGCAGCACTTTGACTTGTACATTTGCCAGTCGCGGTTCGTAGGCACGGATGAATCGCTCGATCAAGGCGCGTGAGCGGATCAAGGACTCGTGCAGACTAAGCCGCATGTCATTGAGATCGGGCAAACCATAGTCGGGAAGTGTCTGAACACTGCCTGCCCGGGTGCTGAGCATTTTCCCCAGGTGTGCGGCGACGGACGCCACACTGCACCGCTGGGTTGATGCATCGCCTTCGAGGCGTTCGAAAAGGCTTACGTTAGGGGGCATCCGCCGGCTTCTGCTCATTCTTTATCGAGCTTGCCGACCAGGGACAACGTGAAGTCAGCCCCCATGTACTTGAAATGAGGGCGCACGCTCAGGTTGACCCGATACCAGCCCGGCTCTCCGTCGACATCACTGACAACAATGCGGGCTGCCCGCAATGGCCGGCGACCGCGCACTTCGGCACTGGGGTTTTCCTGATCGGCCACGTATTGGCGAATCCACTTGTTGAGTTCCAGCTCCAGGTCCGTGCGTTCTTTCCAGGAGCCCAGTTGCTCGCGCTGCAAGACCTTGAGGTAGTGCGCCAGACGGTTGACCACCATCATGTAGGGCAACTGGGTGCCGAGCCGGTAATTAAGTTCGGCTGCCTTGCCCTCTTCACTGATGCCGAAGGTTTTGGGTTTCTGGACGGAGCTGGCCGAAAAGAACGCCGCGTTGTCACTGCCCTTGCGCATGGTCAAGGCAATAAACCCTTCTTGCGCCAGTTCGTATTCGCGCCGGTCCGAAACCAGTACCTCTGTAGGAATCTTGGTTTCGATCTCGCCCATGCTCTGAAAATGATGCAATGGCAAGTCTTCTACCGCGCCGCCACTTTGCGGGCCGATAATGTTCGGGCACCAGCGAAAGCGCGCAAAACTTTCAGTCAGGCGCGTGGCAAAGGCATAGGCAGTGTTGCCCCAGAGGTAGTGCTCGTGGCTGTTCACCACGTTCTCTTGATAGGCAAAGGTTTTAACGGGGCAATCAATCGGATCGTAAGGGGTTCGCAGTAGAAAGCGCGGCACGGTGAGGCCGATATAGCGGGCGTCTTCGCTCTGACGAAAACTTTGCCATTTGGCAAACTGCGGACCTTCGAAATGGTCCCTGAGATCCTTGAGGTCAGGTAATCCAGTAAAGCTTTCCAACCCGAAAAAGGCCGGCCCCGCAGCAGCGATAAAGGGTGCGTGGGCCATGCAGGCAACGCTTGAAGCGTATTGCATCAACTTCACATCAGGCGCACTGGGTGAAAGGAAGTAATTGGCGATGATCGCGCCCACCGGCTGGCCACCAAATTGTCCGTACTCGGCGCTGTAGATATGCTTGTACAGCCCGGACTGGGTAATTTCCGGCGAGTCTTCAAAGTCATCCAGCAGGTCCTGACGCGAGACATTCAGCAGCTCGATCTTGATGTTTTCTCGAAAATTGGTGCGGTCGATCAGCAACTGCAGGCCCCTCCAGGAAGCCTCCAGCGCCTGGAAATCCGGATGATGAAGAATCTCGTCCATTTGCTGGCTGAGCTTGGTATCAATCTCGGCGATCATCCGGTCGACCAGGCGTTTCTTCACTGGCTCAGCGCTGTTATGGGGTTTGAGCAACTCTTCGATGAAGGCCGACACGCCGCGCTTGGCAATGCCGTAGGCCTCGTCGTCGGCGCTCAATAGTGTCTGGGCGATGATAGTGTCGAGGATGCTGTACTCGCCGGTAGCTTGGGCAGGCTGCAGGTTTTGTTGGGTGGTCGTCATGGTGTCAGTGTCCTTTTACTGAAAAGTTCAGGTGGTCGGGCCGCTCAGCCCCAGCTCGGCGAGTACGCGCGCACGAGACTCGTCGTCGGCCAGCGCCTGCTCAATGGCTTTGCGAAAGCTTGGTGTGTTACCCAGCGGGCCCTTGAGTGCCATCAACGCTTCACGCAATGCCATCAACTTTTGCAATTCGGGTATTTGTTCAACCAGGTTTGCGGGGTTGAAGTCCTTCATCGCGTTAATCCGAACCTCGACGGACAGTTCCTCGATGCCACCCTCCTCCTGCAATCGATTCGGGACGCTCAATGTCAAGCTCAGCGCTTGTTTGGCCAACACCTCGTCAAGGGTGTTTTTGTCGATACCAATGGGCTTTCGATCCTCAAGCTTGCGCGGATCTTCGCGCTGGCTGAAATCCCCCAGCACCAGCAACTTCAGTGGCAGTTCGACTTCCTCCTGCACACCGCCAATGGCAGGTTTGAAGGTGATATTGATACGTTCCTTGGGTGCTACCGAACCGTCTTTGAGCATGGTGTTTCTCCTTTTTCGGTGGGCTCGCGAGCCTAATCAAGTACCGCTTCAAGATCGAAGTGGCACAACCTGCGATGGGTGACTTCCTTGCGTTCGCGCACGGCATGGTCTTGTGGCAAAAGGTCGTAACAGCGATACAGGAGCCGGGAGACGTGAAAGGCCAGTTCTGGCTCCCAGCGCTCCAGGCCCGCCTGTTGTAATTCAAGGTCCAGTTGTTCGAGCTGGATCCTGCCCAGTTCGTGTTTGCCCGCTCGTATGCATAATCGGGCCAGCGCCAATCGCCAATGGAAGCGGGTCCGGTCACCGCGGGCGGCGTGAAGTCCTTCTTTGAGCGTGGCAATTGCCGCCTTCAGACCCTCCTTGCGCAGCCTGGACATAACGGCCTGCAAGGCCACCTCCCAGGGCTCGTTTCCGGTATCAACGGCGGCGTTTAAAGGTTCGGCTTTATGGACGTGGCGAAGGACGTGGAGCGTTATCCAATCGCACGTCGCGGGGTCGGCAAATGGGGTGCCGTCATCAAACCTGAACTCCGCCAGGCTCGGCAGGCGCTGCAACAACAACGCAAAATTCATCTCCAGCTCGGTCATGGCCCACTCTGCCTGCAGGGCTTGGAGGCACTCCCAGGCCATACGCAACCCATCAAACCAGAACAATGCACCGGCCAGGCTCGCTTCAAGCTCAAGCAAAAGATCGGCGTGAAGACCTTGGGTGAGACGGCTCTGGTAGCGTTTGAGTTTGTCGTGAGGAAGCCCACGCAAAGCGGTTATCCGCTCACTGTTGGCGTCGGGATAGTTGGTGATCGCAAGCCAGGCCAGGGTGCGGCTCAGGCGCAAGGCACGCAGATCAGTGGCACTCTGGCGCAACCACCAGGCGCACAGTGGCCGAGCCTGCTCCTGCAATGCCCGCAACAGTTTTTGCGCGTCTTTTTCGTTGTTGACCGGCTGTTCAGGCCTCAACAGCTGCGTCGCCACCTGCTTGACCTGAGCGATGGCACCCGCAACACCACGCGGCTCGGAACCGCCCTGCAGGGCAAGCGCCAAACGCTCTGACAGTTGCCTGCGGATCGGTAACAACAAGGGCGCGTCGTCCCCCAGGTGTTCACGCCACAGCTCGTCGAGGCTTTCCAGGTGCTCCAGGAGCGCCTGAAACAATGGCACTTGATCAGTAAGCGAGAGATGCTTGGTGAACAGGGGGTCAAGCCGCAACACCAGCCAACCCAACGCGGCAATACGCGTACGTGATTTAGCAGGGTAGACAATCGCCCAGTGGTGCTTGCACAGATGAAGCAGTACACCGAGGCCCGCCAGAAGCCCGGGGAATGAATCGCGCTGGTGCAACGCCCAGGTCAACCAGACGGCGACGCGCAGATCCTTGGAGTGCTCACGCAAAACCCGCTCGCCGAGCTCGCTGACGCGCTGCCAGTCCGGCAAGCCTGCACCGTGTATCGAATGTGCTTTGCCGAGTTCGGACTCCAGAGCTTCATACTCACTCGAAAAGCGCATATCACAGCCGGCAAAACCCTCTGACGAGCAGGGTAAGCGTGCAAGTTCAAGGTGATAAGCGTAGAGCGTGTCTGAATAAACCATTCCGGGCCGCACATAACTATTCAAGGCAGGAGCGACAAACTAATCGCAATCAATATACGCATTAGAAGGCCAATTAATCTTCGTTCAGCACGTGACGAAGTAGGCGAACCTTAGCCATACACGAATCAATCCTCAAGCGGTCAGCCCGCACTTAAGCAATTTCCTACAAAGCCAATAAAAACAGGCCTGCGCAGCTATTTGCACACTTCACGCAGTTTAATAAAGCCAAATACCCTGCGCATCCGTGCATTCATTTAATAAAACAGCATGAGCAACTAACTGCGCACACTCGCGCAAGCATCCACACTAAAATCGGCACCAACCGACGACAACTTTTATATATTTAAACCAACAACACTCCGCGCCCCTTTATTTCATTGACTCTCGTCATTTCAGGCACGCTTTTTGTTATAGGCAATTGCCCGCCGGCAAACACGCCGTCGGGACTACCTACTCAATCAGGCAAGGAAACCAGTCATGCCAACACCCGCGTACCTCACTATCACCGGTGTCAAGCAAGGCTTGATCACGGCAGGCACATTTACTCAGGACTCGGTAGGCAATATTTATCAGGAAGGTCATGAGGATCAGATCCTCGTGCAGGCGTTTGCCCACCAGGTGATCATTCCCCGCGACCCGCAATCGGGCCAGCCGACCGGCCAACGGGTTCACAAGCCGCTGATGGTCAGCAAGGTCTTCGACAAGTCCTCACCGTTGCTATTCAGCGCACTGACCACGGGTGAAGAAGTGTCATGTCGCCTGGAATGGTTCCGTACCTCCTCGGCTGGTACCCAGGAGCATTACTTCACCACCGAACTGGAAGGCGCAACCATCGTGGACATTCAATCGCGGATGCCCAACTGCCAGGACCCGGACAACGCTCATTTCACCCATTTGGAGGATGTGTATTTCACTTACCGCAAGATCGTCTGGACCCATGAAGTCGCCGGCACGTCAGGCTCGGACGACTGGCGTAGCCCAGTAGCCGGCTAACATCGGCTCAGGCAGAAGCGGCCACCAGGGACGGCGCCGCTCCTGCTTGGTCGGCTAGACCATTGCCAGCGGATGCTTGCGCTTGGGTGCGCCGAACACACGGTCGATCGCGTCCAGATCGTGCTCATCGAGCTTGAGATTCGCAGCACCGGCATTCAGCCGCACATGTTCGGGCGTCACAGCCTTGGGGATTGCAATCACGCCGTCCTGACGCAACACCCAGGCAAGGGATACCTGGGCGGGCGTAACCTCATGGCGACGGGCAATCTGCTTGAGCGTCGGACTGGACAACAGCTCACACCCCTGGGCGATCGGGCAGTAAGCCATCAACGGCAAATGGTGCTGTTGCCACCATGGCAGCAAGTCGAATTCGATACCGCGCTCTTCGATGTTGTAGAGCACCTGGTTGGTTGCACACGCCGGGGACGCAAGTTCCTGCAGGTCTGCCACGTCAAAATTGGAGACGCCCCAACGGCCGATCTTGCCGGCCTGACGTAATGATTCGAAGGCTTCGACGGTTTCTTCGAGGGGATACTGGCCCCGCCAGTGCAACAGATACAGGTCGATGTAATCAGTACCCAGGCGCTGCAGGCTGGCTTCGCAGGCACGGGGCACGCCCTTGTGACTGGCATTGTGCGGATAGACCTTGCTGACGAGGAAGACCTGATCACGTTTACCGCGAATGGCTTCGCCGACCACTTCCTCGGCTCCGCCTTCGCCATACATTTCGGCGGTATCGATCAGGGTCATGCCCTCGTCGATACCCAACTGCAACGCGGCGACTTCGGCGCTGCGCCGATCCGGGTTTTCGCCCATGCGCCAGGTCCCTTGGCCGATGACAGGGACGGGAACGCCGGCCAGATCGATGGTGCGCATGACAACCTCCTGATGAGTTCGCGGATTAACAATGTGGCATTGGGCGGACAAAAGGGTTCAATCGAAGTATGGTTGCCCTCTGAAAAGTCGCCAGGAAGGACCTGCAATGCTGTTTGTCGTGATGCTCGGGGGCAAGCACCCGCGGGCCAGAATTGAAGTTCACGATGTGGTGTTCGCTGTAGCGGACACACTGCAAGACACCTACCCGCAATTGCGCGATGCTTGGTTCGGCAGCCCCAAGGGTGTGCACATCGACTCCTGGATGGCGGTGGATGGCGTCGATGGCTGGAAAGTTGAACTCAGCCACTTGGCCCCTGCTGCCGACGCGCACCATCTGTACTTCATCAACCTGGGCGGCTACGAAGCCAACGCTTTTGGCGAAGCCCACCACTATTTATTGGCGGTCGCCCGCGACAAAAAGGATGCGATGAGCAAGGGGAAACAGCAGATGTTGCGCCATTGGTCCCAGGCCCATACCGACGGCGTGATGGATATTGACGACTGCCTGCCCATCGACCTGGTCGACGGTCGCTACCTGCACCTGGTGCAAGGTTCGCACAGGCCGATCGTGCAACAGAACGACTACATCGTCCTGCCCTGAGTTATCCCTACCCGCACGGGGTATGGCGCCCACCCTCCACCTGCCTGACAGTGCAATCAGTCCCCGAACCTGATAACACGCACAACTCAAGGTGGGTCCGCCATGCATAGAGCCTTTATCGCCCTGTTCAGCGCCGTATTGCTTGCCTCGATGCCCGTGAGCCAGGCCGCCGACGACCCGGCCAATACCGTGCGCATCTACAACTGGGCGGACTATATCGGCGACACCACCTTGGCCGACTTTGAAAAGGGCGACGGGCATCAAGGTGATCTACGACACCTACGATTCCTACGAAACCGTGCAGGGCAAATTTCTGTCGGCCGCTCCAGTTACGACCTGGCGTTGCTCAAGGCTTCGCTGGTGCCGCTGCTGATCAAGGGACACGTCTTTCAGCCGCTGGACACATCCCGTTTGCCCGATGGGGCGACGTGTTTGCTGACCTTGCATTTCATCCCGGCCGAGCAGCGCCTGCAAACGCTCGAGGCGCTGTGGCAACGGTTGTTGCCGGGCGCGCCACTGGTCGTGGCGCACCACAGTTTCCCGCAGGCAGCGCAGGAAAAGGCCCGCTGGTTGCGACGCTACGCCGCGTTTGCCGTGGACTCCGGCGTGCCGGCGGCAGATGCCGAGCGGGTGATAACGACGATCAGCGCACAATTGCCGGTGCTGTTTCCCGAGGAGGACGCTGCCTTGATCAGCCAAGCCGGCTTCGAAGGCGTGAAGCTGTTCTACGCCAAGGGCTGGGTGGGCTACACGCCGCGCTAACGGCTTACCAACTGCCCGACGCACCGCCGCCGCCACTGGAACCGCCGCCACCGGACGAGCTGCTGCTGGAGCTGGAACCGGAGCTGCCGGAACTCGAGCCGGACCCTCCTCCCGACCCCGAGCCGCCATCGGAAATGCTCTGGATAAAGACAATGAACGCCACGACCGAGGCCGCCGGTATCGCCAGGATCCAGCCCTGGTAGCCGTGCCCAAGCATAAAACCGACCGCCACATAAACCGCCGCGACGGCCAGCGCACGCGCGAGAAAAAAGCGTGGTTTGGTCTTCCAGGACTCGCGGATGACGAAGAACAACCCCACGTACAGCGCCAGCACCAACGCGCCGCCAAACGGCAACGCCAGCCAGTGTACGAAGTTGACCGCCACAAAGTGGTCCACCACCAGCAACCCGACGATATACGCCAGCGCGCCCACCACGCAGTAAAACACCGCGCGCGCCAGCCACAGGGCACCGAACGTGGCGCCGCCGATCAGCAGGGTCAGCGGAAGTACCAGCAGGTACAGCGGCCACTCATGGCCGCCGGCGTAAATCGTCAGTAACACCGTGACCGCGACGGTGGCGATCAGCGCTCGGCGCCAGTGCAGCTTGCCGGCAGCGATGAACACACCGCCGATGGCGCCAGCGATAAACGCCAGCAGAACCGCGATGATCTGCGGATCAACCTGCGGCGCGGCCTGCTCAGGCAGGTCGCCGCCGTCCACTAGCACAGTCAAGTCATTCACCGCTTGTTGCACGCCGCCCGCGTAGTCGCCCTGGCGAAACGCCGGCGTGATGTGCTCTTCGATGATGCGATGGGCCAACAGATCGGTGACCGTGCCTTCCAGGCCATAGCCCACCTCGATGCGTACCTGGCGGTCGTCTTTGGCCACCACCAACAAGATGCCGTCGTTGACGTCCTTGCGCCCCAGTTTCCAGGCGCGGAACAGTTGATTGGCGTAATCCTCGATACTCGCGCCGCCGGTAGTGGGCACCAGCAGTACCGCGACTTGCGCGCCTTTGCGCTGTTCAAGGGCGGCGAGTTGGTCTTTGAGGCGCGTGGTGAAGCTGGCGTCGAGGGTATTGGTGAGGTCGATCACGCGCTGGTCGAGGGCGACGCCGATGGGCGAGGTCTGTGCCTGGGCAGCGCTCAGCAGGCCGATGAACATCAGCGCCACTAGACTCAACACGGATTGCCGCAGAATCGCCATCATGTTTGATACCTGAGTTTCGTCCTGAAGGCGCCGACTTTACCTTATTGACACGCTCACACGTAGGCCGTGCCCTGCATGATCGGCTGCACGCTGCCGGTCAATACCACACCGCCCTGCCCGTCCCACTGCACCGTGACCGTGCCGCCGTCGCACTGCACCTGCACCGTGTCATCCAGCAGGCCGCGCCGGATCCCGTTGACCACCGCGCCGCAACAACACGAACCGGAACCCAGCGGCACGCCGCCACCGCGCTCCCAGATACGCAGACGAATATGCGCGCGGTCCAGCACCTGCACGAAATGCACATTGGTCCTGGCCGGGAACAGCGCATGGGTTTCCAGCGCCGGACCTGCGGCTGCCACGTCGATGGCGGCGAGGTCATCGACAAAAAACGTACAGTGCGGGTTGCCCATGCTGCACGCCGCCGGATCGCCCTTGATCGGCAAGACAAGAGTCTGCATGGCGACGGCCAGCGGCACTGACGACCACTCCAACGACGGCGCCCCCATGTCCACCGCCACCTGCTGGCCCGCTGCGCGTACGCACGTCAGCAGGCCACGGTCGGTGCGCAGCACGATCGAATCGGTGCCGGCTTCGTGCATCAAGCGGTCGGCGACACCTCGCGTGGCACTGCCGCAGGTTTGCAGCGGCGTGCCGTTGGGGTTCCAGAATTTGATACGCGCGGCAGCGTCGACGCCGTCGAGGATCACCGCCAGTTGATTGAAACCGATGCCGGTATGGCGATCGCCCAGACGGCGGGCGACTTGCGCGGTGATCGGGTCTTCCTGGCCACGGCGGTCGATGATGATGAAATCGTCGCCATGGGGCATGCATCTTCACAAAGGGCAAGGTCATGGGCTGTCCGGTGGGTGAGCGCGATTGGAGGGTGAGCATACGGGAGTTTCATCCAGACCGATTCGTCCGCATGTTAGCGTGTGGGCGTTCTGATCCGGCAGAGCCCGCCATGAAAAAAACCCGCTTCGCTTTGACCGCACTGCTGCTCGCGTTTTCCCACGCGACTCTGGCGGCCGCTCAACCTCCCAGCCTGTGCCAGCCGAGCGCCTCGAAGCCGACGGCCACGGCGCTGCTCGCTGCCGCAGAACGGCACCTGGCTGACCGCCCCAACCCCCTGGCCCATGTGCACACTGAAGGCACACTGCCCCACCACGGCATTCGCGAGCAAAGCATTGCCGCCGAAAAAGACTGGCCGGTGATGCGCCAGGCCGCGCTGGCGTGGCGGTTGAGCGGCGACCCGCGTTACCTCAGGCAAGTCGACGACTACCTTGGCGCGTGGGCCGATGTGTATCAACCGGACTTCAACCCGATCGACGAAACCAACCTCGAGATGCTGATCAGTGCCTATGCGCTGACTGCCGATAACCTGCGCCTGGAAACCCGCGCAACCAGCCGTCGCTTGATCAGTGATCTGGGCAATGGCTACCTCGCGCGTATCCAGCAGTTCCATGGCCAGAACAAAGGCACCCAGACCAACAACTGGCAAAGCCATCGCGTCAAGTTGATCACGGCGGCCGCCGCTGCACTGGGCGACCGGACGATGCTCGAGCAGGCCCACCAGGCGTTCAAACAGCAGATCGCCGACAATGTGTTGCCCGATGGCTCGGTCACCGATTTTCACGACCGCGATGCCCTGCACTACGTGGTCTACGACCTTGAGCCTCTGGTGCAAGCTGCCCTGGCGGCCAAACCCTACGGCGGCGACTGGCTGAACCTCAAGGCCAACGGCGCGTCCCTGGGGGCGGCCCTGGATTGGCTGGTGCCGTATGCCAACGGCCAACGCAGCCATCAGGAGTTCGTGCACACCCACGTGCAATTCGACAGGGACCGCGCCGGGGTGGGCGAAGCCGGCTACAGCGGCACCTGGGACCCCAAAAGCAGCGCCACGCTGTTCTGGCTGGCGGCGCAACTGGACAAGCGCTACCTGCCTGTGGCAACGCAATTGGCCGCCCACGCGGCCGATTGGATCAGTGCCTGCTATTTGCCGTAAGCGCGGCTAGACTGGCCGGGTTGCTCTTTCAAGGGATTGACCATGCTTGTTGTATTCAGCGGCCTGCCCGGCACCGGCAAGACCACGATTGCCAGCCAGCTGGCGCGCCAGACCGGTGCCGCCTATCTGCGTATTGATGTGATCGAACAGGCGCTTCGGGATGCGGGCGTGTTGGCGCAAGGTGTAGGCGCCAGCGGCTACGGCGTGGCCAATGCGCTGGCGTTGAGCAATTTGCGCTTGGGGCACACCGTCGTCGCAGACGGTGTAAACCCGGTCAGGGAAAGCCGCGAGGCATGGAAAGCGGTGGCGATTCAAGCAGGCGTCGAGTGGGTTGATATCCAGGTGATTTGCTCTGATGAGCGAGAACATCAGCGCCGTGTCGAACTGCGTGCGGGGGATATTCCCGGCCTGACTCCGCCCGACTGGCGGTCCGTATCGGCGCATGAATATGAGGCCTGGGACCCAAGGCCGCTGACGATCGATACCGCCCGCGTGACAGCGGATCAGGCGGTAGCGTTGATCATGGCGCACATCAAACCCGTGGCAAGCGCGCTGGCGCCCGGTGGACGCTGAAGATGTGACGGTGGCGCTGTACCAGCAGAGCAAGCGCCCTCGCCCTGCGTAGGTGGCATTACTACAGCACGGCGCCCATCGCCTTCATCAATACCGGATCACGCCCATAAATATCCGGTGCGTAGACCAGGCCGCCCTGGCGATCGACTTCTACCGTCCAGTACCCCAGCAACACCGGCACCGGTGTGGCGAGCCTGAATTCATGGGTCACGCCGGTAGCCAGCAGTTCATCGGTGCGAGTGCGTTCGGCCGGGCTCACCAGCAAGTCGCGCAGCAGCAACGGCTGTTCCACCCTCACACACCCCGAACTGAACGCCCGCGGGCCTTTGGTGAACAACGGTTGGCTTGGTGTGTCGTGCAGGTACACCGAGTACGGGTTGGGAAAGCGCATCACGATCTTGCCCAGCGGGTTACGCGGGCCGGCCTCCTGGCGCAGGAGAATGTTGCCGGGGCGCGACCAATCGACCTGATCGGGCGCCAAGGGGCGACCCTGGGCGTCAAGCACTTGCAGGTTTTGCTGGCGCAGGTACTCGGGGTTCAGACGGATAGCCGGGAGCTTGTCCTCGCGCATGATGGTGGGCGGGATGGTCCAGGTGGGGTTCAGCGTCAGCCGCGTGATGCGCGACTTGAGCAGTGGCGTCTGACGCTCCGCGCGCCCGACTTGCAGGCGGGTTTGCCACACCGGAATACCGCTCTGGTAAACGCTCAATTGCGCGGCGGCGACGTTGACCAGCACGCCTTCAGGCTCAAGGTCCTGGGCGAGCCAGCGAAAGCGCTCCAGGTTGATACGCAGTTGGTCGCGGCGCATCGCCGGGCTGATGTTGAGTTCGGCCACGGTGCCGGCGCCGATCACACCGTCGGCCTGTAACGAGTGGCTGGCCTGGAAGGCCTTGACTGCCTTGACCAGCTCGTCGCGGTATTGCTTGCCAGTGCCACTGGGCACCTTGGCCAGGTAGCCACCGCTGTGCAGGCGCCGCGCCAGTTCCGGCACGCGCGGGTCTTCCATACCGGGACGCAAGAGTGGCCCGCTGGCAACCGGGTCCCAATGTGGCAACGGTTGCAGGCGCACGGAGGCATAGGCATTGCGCAGGCTGCGGTACAGATCGGCGCTGGGCCGCGCCTGGTCAAAGGCTTGCGCCATGTCTTGCAGGCCGGCGGCGGCGAAGGCCAGCACTTCGGTATTCGGGTCGCGGGCGGGTGGCTGGGAATGCCACAACGGTTCGAAGCGCGATTGCTGCAGGCGCCCGTAGTGCAAATCCTGCAGGGCTTGCAGGTACTGGCGGCTGGTGTCGATGTCGCTGCACAGCACGTTGGCCGTGGCATCTGCCGGGGGCAGGCTATAGTGGCTGGGGTCCAGGCCGTCGTCGGCCAGCATCAGCAATTGGGTGTGCAAGGCTTGGCGGCGATCTTCGGCGGACCACAGCGGCCCATCACCCTGCTGCTGATAGAACGCCTGCAGGCGCGCAAGGGCTGCGGCGTCGATCTGCGGGGCGAGGCTGGGGCACACACTGGGCAACTGCGCGAGGGCCTGTTGCACCGGGCTTGCGGAAATAACCGGCACGGCGCCCATCGGCAGCTCATCAGCCGTCGCGACCAGTGGTGCAACGAGCAGGCAAATGCTCAAGTAACATGCGTGTTTTTTGAACAATTGACTTGGCTCCAATCCACAGCGGGGGACGCTTTGTAGATGCTGACTTTTATGTGTCGCTTCGGTTTGATCACCGTCACCCTGGCAACGTTGAGCAATTTTGCGCTCGCCGCCAATGGGAATCCTCCTAACTTGTATAGCAGCCTGGCGCGCTCGGCTCCAGAACTCAATCCCGCCGTGCTCAAAAGCGCCCTGAGCGCGGTGCAGTGCGCCGTCAATAACGGCGAGGAACAGTCAGAGCGCCTAGCGGTTATTGACTACTCCCAACCCTCGACCGCCCGTCGGTTATGGATTTTCGATTTGCGCAAAAAGACCCTCGTGTTGCGCGACCTGGTGGCCCACGGTGCCAAGTCCGGGGAAAACTTCGCCACGCAATTTTCCAATCTCGAAGGCAGTCATCAGTCCAGCCTGGGCTTGTTCCGCACCCAGGAAAGTTACCTGGGCGCCCATGGCTACTCGTTGCGCATGGACGGCCTGGAGCCCGGTTTCAATGACCAGGCCCGCGACCGCGCGCTGGTGATTCATGCCGCGGACTACGTCAACCCGGCGTGGAGCAAGCGCGAAGGCCGCATCGGCCGCAGCCAGGGTTGCCCGGCGGTGCGCCCGCAAGTGGCGCGCCAGGTGGTGGATAAACTCAAGGATGGGCAGTTCATGTTTTCCTGGTACCCGGACCAGCGCTGGTTGAAGTCATCGACGTATCTGAACTGCAAGCCCCAACAAGTGGCGAGTAGTCGTACAATCCGTGGTGGTTAGCCTGTCCCACAGATAAAGAGAGCGCCGCATGCTTCTACATACATCCACCTGGATCGAGATCGGGCAGTTTCTGGAACGCAGCCGCACGGTGGTGATTCCCATCGGATCCAACGAACAACACGGCCCTACCGGCCTGCTGGGCACCGACTGGATGTGCCCCGAGATCATCGCCCACGAGGCGCAGAAGAACGCCGACATCCTGATCGGCCCGACCTTCAATATCGGCATGGCCCAGCACCACCTGGGTTTTCCCGGCACCATCTCCCTGCGCCCTTCCACCTTTATCGCCGCCATTGGCGACTGGGTGCGCTCGCTGGCCGGGCACGGTTTCGAGAAGATCCTGTTCCTGAATGGCCACGGCGGCAATATCGCCACCATTGAAGCGGCGTTTTCCGAGCTGTACGCCGAAGCCAGTTTTGCCCGCCGCCCCGCCGGCTTCGCGCTCAAGCTGGTGAACTGGTGGGACCTGGAAGGCGTGCACGATTTGGCTCAACGCCAATTCCCGGTGGGCCACGGCAGCCATGCCACGCCGTCAGAAATAGCGGTGACGCAGTGGGCGTACCCGCAATCGATAAAGTCCGCCGAGTATTCTCCGCAAATCGCCAATACCGGGCCGATCCGCGAAGCGCTGGACTTCCGCGCCCGCTTCCCCGACGGGCGCATGGGTTCGGACCCAGCGCTGGCGACGGTGGAGAAAGGCGGTGAGTTGGTGGCGTTGGCGGCCAAGGGGTTGGTCAAGACCGTGAACATCTTCAGCAGCGAAGCCAAACCCTAGCCCAGGCCTATCGCAAATGTGGGAGCGGGCTTGCTCGCGAAGCAGTGCAGCAGTCAATAAATGTATCGACTGATACGCCGCCTTCGCGAGCAAGCCCGCTCCCACACATTCACACCCTCAGGCGTGCCTGGATTATTTGCAGTCCTGCGCCGCCAGCTCCAGCCGCGACGGTTTGATCGCCGACGCCAGTGGCTTGCGTTCGTACACGAACACCTTGGTGCCGTCCTGGGACTTGTAGGCCTCCAGCACATCATCGGCTGCAATCTTGCTGGTCAACACCACCTTGGCGTGGCGCGCGTTCTGCGTCACCGTCGAGGTGATGCCGCGCTTTTCAAGCTTGGGCACAACGCATTGCACATAGCCTTCAGGGGTTTTATCGGTTTGCAGGGTCAAGCTTGGAGCGTTGGGAGCAGTGATACAACCGGTCAGCAACAACGAAGCGAAAGCCAGGGCCGGGACGAAAAAAGAGCGCATAAACATTCCTGAAAATAACCAATAGGGTTCACAACGATCCGCGCGTCATCCCGCGCGGACCAAGGCCTTTAGCGACGCATCAAACTGCTTCAAGGCATCGAGCTGTACATCACGCTGTTGTTCAATCTGCGCGGCAATTTCCGGGGCCGCCTTGTCATGCACCCATACCGACGGCACCTGTTTGTGCACCGAGCCTTCAGCCTTGGCGATGTATTGCAGGTCGGCGTCATAGAACCGCGCCACAAAACGCGCCTCAACCTGATCGTTACGCTGGGTCAGCAATTGGTTATGGGTATCGAGCATCACCACCACATCCGGGTGAGCCTGCACCAGCTCATCCAGGCTGCTGTAGACCGTGACGATGCGAAACGTGCCCTGCAATGAACTCATCAGCCAATCAATCGCCAGTTCCGGGTCGGAGCTGTTGACGAACGCCTCGCGGATACGCCCGTCAAGGGCGTCCCTGGCGCCGTTCATGGCCATGGCGTGGTAGCGTTCAAGGTAACTGAGGTTGTCGCGGGTGTTTTCGCTGTACAACACACCCACCGACTGCGCGCGCTGCAGGGAGTCTACGCTACCGACGAGTGGCAGCAAATGGCCCGTACGCAGTTATCAGCAAATGCCGTGCTGGTCAGGACCACACTGCCGAACATCAGCATCATTAAACCCAGTTGGATAATCGTCCTCATCGCGCATTTCCTTGATCAGCGTCTCGATGCGCTGATTCTGCGCTCTTGGCATAAAAACAGAACTTGCGATGCTTGATGGTGACTATCATTTGAACCGATAGTGTCGCGTCTCCCGATCTCTATAAAACTATAAGGACCACGCCATGAAGCCCCACCAGAAAACCTTCGACCGCATCCGCGAAGCCGTACTGCCGGAGTTTCGCGAGCGGGTCGCCGATTACCTGGTCGATTATGAAGACGTGCTGCAGGATGAGGCCGCCGACGCCGACCAGCGTCACGCCAGCGCCCAGCAATTGCGCGGCTACCTGCGGGGCTTGAACACCACCCGAGTGCTGGGCATGGCGGACTGGGAAGACCTCGACCGGCGCGTGGCCCAGGAATGGATGTAATCCCTTAGAGCGGTGGGCGTTGCAGGTTGACCCATGCCTGCACCGACGGCCGCTGCCATTGGCGTTGCGCATAGTCGACCCATTCGGCTGGCACACTGTCACCGTTGAGGATCAAGCGATTGAGCATCACCGCCAGGTCGAGGTCGGCAATCGACCACTCACCAAACAGGTACGGTGGGTTGCCGGCCAACAGCGCCTGCGTCGCACTGAACAACTTGCGCACGGCGGCTTCGGCGGCGGGCGACAACGGCGGCATCTTCTGCCCGTAAAACACCACCAGCGTCGAGCGCTCCTGACGGATCGCAAGCAAATCACTGCGCAACCACGCCTGAACCTGCCGCGCCCTCGCCCGCTGCTGTGGGTCAGCCGGGTACGCCGGCGTTTCGGGATAGACCTGTTCCAGGTACTCGCTGATCGCGCAAGATTCCGACAGGGCAAACTCGCCTTCCACCAACGTCGGCACACGCTGGGTCAGCGACAGCTGGATAAAGTCCGCCGTCTGGTTTTGCGCGGTGTCCAGGTCCAGGGTGAGCATGTCGAACGCCAGGCCTTTTTCGCGCAGGGTGACAAACACCGACATCGCGTAGGGGCTGGTGAACTGGGAATCCACATAGAGGCGTAACGGGCGCGGGTGCATGGCAGGTCTCCTTGGGTGAAGACCCACGCTACGAGATGCGGCGCCATAAAGACAATGGCGGTTTTTTATGGGGGCATTCCTGGCGGGAATAGCCACGATAGTGGCAATATCGTATCGATTCGCTAGTCTGCGAAAACGCCCCGCCATTCGAAGCTTTCAAGGAAAGATCAGCTTATGAAACAAGCAGTTGTCGTCATTCACGGCATCGGCGAGCAGCGCCCGATGGACACCCTGCATGGCTTTGTGGATGCCATGATTCCCGCCGACACGCCCGACGGCACGCCCTTCTACTGGAGCAAGCCGGATCGGCTGTCACGCAATTTCGACCTGCGTGTCTTGAAGTCGTCCGGCCGCACCAGCACGGATTTTTACGAGTATTACTGGGCCCACAAGATGCAAGGCACCAAAGTCGGCCACCTGCTCAGTTGGCTCTGGGACATCTTCAAGCGCCCGCGCCGCGATATTCCCGACGCCATCGTACCGATCTGGCGCACCACGCGCTGGACGGTGATGCTGCTGTTGCTGCTGGTCGCTACCGGCACCCTTGCCACGGCCTGGGGCCAGTTCGATCACAGCGACAACCCGTTCGCGCTGGTGCCGTTGCTGCTCGGCGCTATCGGCCTGGCGCTGCGTTACTCGGCCCTGTCCTACCTGGGCGACGCCGCCCGTTACCTCAGCCCCAACCCGCAGAACGTGGTGGTGCGCGAGCAGATCCGCGCCGACGGCGTGGCGTTGCTGCGTGCCCTGCACAATAAAGGCGATTACGACCGCATCATCGTGGTCGGCCACAGTTTGGGCAGCGTGATCGCCTACGACATCGTCGGTTATCTGTGGCACGAACATCACGATCAGCTCACCCAAGTCATCCCCAGCAACCGCGAACTCGCCAGCCGGTACGCCAATCACGAAGCGCTGCAACCGGTGATCAAGGACACGCTGCCCAACGCCGGCGCCGCGCTTGACGGCAGCCTGGGCAGCATTTTGAAATTTCGCGAGCAGCAGACCGAAGCCTTTATCGAGCAGCGCGGCCTGGGCAACCCGTGGCGCATCACCGATCTGGTAACCGTCGGCAGCCCGATGGCCCACGCGAGCCTGTTGCTGGGGCGCAGCGTCAGTGATTTCAAAAAACGCATGGAGCGCCGCGAAGCCCCCGCCTGCCCGCCCACTCAGGACGAAAAGGGTTACGGCTACCATGCGCGTCATCCGGTGATGCTCGGCCAGAAACCCTTCACGCCCCAGTATTTGCACCACGCGGCAGTATTCGCAGTGACGCGCTGGACCAACCTCTATTTTCCCGCGCCCTATGGCCTGTTTGGCGACATCGTCGCGGGCCCGGTCAGCCCGGTGATGGGCGCAGGCGTGCTGGATTTGCCGGTGACCGTGGGCTCGCGCAAAGGCTGGCTCGCACGCTCGTGGCTCAGCCACACCCACTACTGGAGCGAGCGCGGCGGTGCCCAAGGTTACCTCGGCGCACTCACCACGGATGAACACGCGATCACCCAGGGCCCGCGCCCGTCGGCCACTGAAGCATTGCGCTGGGCCGTTGACCTCAAGGGCCTGCGGCGCTTGCGCCCGGCCCGCGCCAAGGAAAACCTGACACAGGCTTAGCCGGCAAAACCGCCGTTATCGAGAAACTCACGCTCTTGCGCCGTGGTGACCCTGGCCAACACCTCGTTACGGTGCGCAAAGCGCCCAAACCGTTCGATGATCGCGGCGTGCTCTTTGGCCCAATGGTAGGTGCTGGCATCCAGCTGCTGGTTCAATACCAACGAGCGCTGCTGATCGGCCGGGTCTTCCGAATGCTCGAACGGCAAGTAACAAAACGCCCGCAGCTCGGGCTCGATCAACTGGTCCAGGCCAGCGTCGACCATCCGCCGCGCGTACAAACGCGCCAGCGGGTCGGTGGCGAACATGTGCGCGGTGCCACGAAAGGCATTGCGCGGGTATTGATCCAGCAGGATCAGCAAGGCCAGCGCGCCATGCGCCGAATCCAGCCAGCCTTCCAGTTCGCGCCGGGCCGCTTGCATATGCGTGGCATAAAAGGTGTCGCGAAAGGCCGCGTCAAACGCATCGTCCTTGGTAAACCAGCGCTTGGGGCCCGCCTGTTTCCAGAACTCGATCACCGCTTCGGCCGGTTGCCCGTTCATGTTCGACATCATTACCTCCCATTGGCCTGCAGATTTCATCATTGACGCCGGCAGAATCCATTAAGTTTCCCCTCTGGAGCCGCTCCTGCTTCGCAGCGGTCGTGCCATCGCATAAAGGGTTTACCGGATGATCCACCGTCTTGCCCAGGTTTTCAGTGATTCCAATAGCCACGTTCGCACCAAGCTGTTTGGCATCTACGGTATTTTGATCGCCATTAACGTCGGCGCCTGGCTCTGGGCGCTGGTGGCGTTTCATCAGCACCCCGTGTTATTGGGCACTGCCCTGCTCGCCTACAGTTTCGGCCTGCGTCACGCGGTGGACGCCGACCATATCGCCGCCATCGACAACGCCACCCGCAAGCTGATGCAAGAGCACAAACGCCCGGTGGCGGTGGGGTTCTTTTTCTCTCTGGGGCATTCGTCGGTGGTGGTGCTGGCCTCGATTGGCGTGGCCCTTACCGCCGCACATGTCGAGGCGTTCAAGGCGGTTGGCGGTGTGATCGGCACGTCCGTGTCAGCGGTCTTTTTGCTGGTGATCGCGCTGATGAATTTGGTGATCCTGCGGTCGATCTACAAGGCCTGGCGCCACGTGCGCGAAGGCGGCGCTTACGTCGAAGAAGATTTTGACCTGCTGCTGGCCGACCGCGGTTTCATGGCGCGAATCTTCCGCCCACTGTTTCGCCTGATCAGCCGCAGTTGGCACCTGTACCCGCTGGGTTTTCTGTTTGGCCTGGGGTTTGACACCGCCACCGAAATCGCCCTGCTGGGCATTTCCGCCACGCAGGCGGCGCAGGGCTTATCGCCGTGGTCGATCATGGTGTTCCCGCTGCTGTTCAGCGCCGGCATGTCGCTGGTGGACACGCTGGACGGCCATTTGATGCTGGGTGCCTATGGCTGGGCGTACATGAAGCCGCTGCGCAAGCTCTACTACAACATGAGCATTACCTTGGTCTCGGTGGTCGTGGCAGTGATCATCGGCAGCATCGAGGCGCTGGGGCTGATTGCCGACCAGCTGGAGCTCAAGGGTGATTTCTGGGGCTTTATCGGCAACCTGAACGACAGCTTCGGAATGCTCGGCTACATCATCATCGGGATTTTCGTCGCCAGCTGGGCGGCGTCGGTGTTGCTGTACCGCTTGAAGGGCTTCGACCGGCTCGCCTGACGTCGAGAAGCTGCTATGGCGAACAGGCTCGCCATAGCAGGCATACGCAGCAGGCTGGGATGCAGGTCAGCCACATTCGGGACTGACACACTGCAATCGCGGGCAAGCCCCTCCCCCATTTGTAAATCGCGTTACGCCAGTTCAGCCCGCAGTTGACGCGCCGCGGTGACCATATGAACCAACGCCGCTTCTGTCTCCGGCCAGCCCCGGGTTTTCAAACCGCAATCCGGGTTGACCCATAGGCGCTCGGCCGGAATCCGCTGGGCGGCCTTGCGCAGCAAGTGGGCCATTTGCGACGCATCCGGCACGCGGGGCGAATGGATGTCGTAGACGCCGGGGCCGATGTCATTGGGGTACGCGAACGCTTCGAACGCATCCAGCAGTTCCATGTCCGAGCGCGACGTCTCAATGGTGATCACGTCGGCGTCCATTGCCGCGATGGACTCGATCACATCGTTGAACTCGCTGTAGCACATGTGCGTGTGGATCTGGGTTTCGTCACGCACGCCGCAGGCACACAGGCGGAACGCTTCGGTGGCCCAATCCAGGTAGTGTTGCCACTGCGCCCGGCGCAACGGCAAGCCTTCACGGAACGCCGCTTCGTCGATCTGCACGATCTTGATGCCGGCCGCCTCCAGGTCAACCACTTCGTCACGAATCGCCAGCGCCAGTTGACGCGCCTGCACTTCGCGGCTGACGTCTTCGCGCGCAAACGACCACATCAGCATGGTCACCGGGCCGGTCAGCATACCCTTCATCACCTTGCTGGTCAGGCCTTGGGCGTAGCGGATCCACTCCACGGTCATGGCGTTCGGGCGGCTCAGGTCGCCGAAGATCACCGCCGGTTTCACGCAGCGCGAACCGTAGCTCTGTACCCAACCAAAGCGGGTGAACACGTAGCCGTCGAGTTGTTCGGCGAAGTACTCGACCATGTCGTTTCGTTCGGCTTCGCCGTGCACCAGCACGTCCAGGCCGAGGTTTTCCTGCACTTGCACGGCGTGCCTGATCTCGCTGTGCATCGCTTCGACGTACTCGGCTTCGCTCAACTTGCCGGCTTTGTACGACTGGCGCGCCAGGCGGATCGAGGCGGTTTGCGGGAACGAACCGATGGTGGTGGTCGGCAACAGCGGCAGGTTCAGGCCGGCACGTTGCTGCTCGATACGCTGGGCAAACCGCGACTGGCGCTGACTGTCCTTGGCGGTAATCGCCGCCACGCGGGCTTGTACGGCAGGCTTGTGAATTCGCGTTGAAGCCGCGCGGGCCACTTGCACGGCGCGGCTCTGCGCCAACGCGGCACGTACATTCGGCGCCTGCGGTGCGTTGACGGCCTGGGCCAGCACCGTTACTTCCGCGCACTTCTGCACCGCGAAGGCCAGCCAGCTTTTCAACTCGGCATCCAGCGTGTCTTCACGGTCCAGGTCGACCGGGCTGTGCAGCAATGAGCAGGACGGCGCCACCCACAGGCGATCACCCAACTTTTCATGTGCGTGCTGCAAGGTCGCCAGGGCCTTTTCCAGGTCGCAGCGCCAGACGTTGCGGCCATTGACCACGCCCAGGGACAACACTTTGTAAGCCGGCAGGCGATCAAGAATGGTCGGGTACTGCTCCGGTGCACGCACCAGATCGATGTGCAAACCATCGACCGGCAGGTTGGCGGCCAGGCCGAGGTTTTCTTCCAGACCACCGAAGTAGGTGGCCACGAGCTTTTTCAGCGGGTCGCGCTGGATCTGGTTGTAGGCGCGCTCAAAGGCGTTTTTCCAGTCTTGTGGCAAGTCCAGAACCAGGATCGGCTCGTCGATCTGCACCCATTCAACGCCCAGCTCAGCCAGGCGCTGGAAGATCTGGCCGTACAGCGGCAGCAGGCGGTCAAGCAGGTCAAGCTTGTCGAAGTCGACACCCTTGGCCTTGCCCAACCACAAGTAGGTCAGCGGGCCGATGACGACCGGCTTGACGTTGTGGCCCAGGTCACGGGCTTCCTTGACCTCTTCAAACAGCTGCTCCCAACCCAGGTGGAATTGCTGGTCAGCACTGAACTCAGGCACCAGATAGTGGTAGTTGGTATCGAACCACTTGGTCATTTCCTGGGCGTGGGCACCGCCGCAGCAGTTGTCGCTGACGCCACGGGCCATGCCGAACAGCGTGTGCAATGTGGCGTGGCCGTCGGCCGGGCGAAAGCGCTCAGGGATCACGCCGAACATCAATGAATGAGTCAGGACCTGGTCGTACCAGGCGAAATCACCGGCCGGCAACAGCTCGATGCCGGCTTGCTTCTGCAACGCCCAGTGAGTTTTGCGCAAGCCACGGCCAACGGCGCGCAGGCCGGCTTCGTCGAGTTCGCCCTTCCAGAACGCTTCCTGCGCTTTTTTCAGTTCACGATCGCGTCCAATGCGCGGAAATCCCAGGGAATGAGCGACTGCCATGACTTACAACTCCAATGTCGATATTTGATGGCAGCCATTGTCGACACCCACTCATCGTGAGACAAACTCATTATATTCCAGATGATCACAAGATCCGCTCATGTTGAAATCAGGTGAATATAGAACGCGTGAAACATGAAATACGCACAACCGGCCAACGCCAGGCCCATGCACCGGTTGAATACGGTGAACGCCGACGCGCCGTTGATCCGCCGCCCCAACACCGCGCCCAGCAAGGCGTAAATCCACGGCGCGCCGACCGCGCCCAGCCCCAGCAACGCCGAAACCCCGGCAATGGACGCCCCGGTGATATGCGCCGCCGGCAGCATCACGCTGGTAATCGGCAAGACCGCCACGATGCCCTTGGGGTTGAGCAACTGAATCACCAGGCCATTCCAGAACGTGAGGGCCTTGCCCGGCGTGCTTGAAGATTCTTCAACCACCGTGCGGGCAGTGAACACCTGGTAGGCGAGGTACAGCGTGTACACGCCGCCGACCAGCGAGATATACGGCAGCGCCGCCTGAGAAATGATCGCCTCGCCGGTGTAGCCAAACAGCACGAACATCAACAGCATCGCGCAGCCCACGCCGAGGTAGAACCCGCTGGAGCGACGGAATTTACCGGTGAGCCCGGCATTCAGCCCCATCAGGTTCACAGGGCCGGGGCTGTACATGACGCTGAAGGCGTAGAGGAAAATGTCCATGGAGAAACCTGCAGTAGAAGAAGTCCGGCGAGTCTACTGAGGCGGTTTGCGCTGGATCTTGTACGTTTGTGGTTCAGCGTTGCGCCTGGTGGGCGAACCACGCCATGACCACGTCGCAGCCTGCGTGGGACGCCGCCTGCGGTTGCACGCACAGCGCGTAAACGCCGCCCGTCACCAACGGTTCGCCCAACGGCACAACCAGCACACCGCGCTCGATGGATTCGGCCGCCAGGGTCAAGTCAGTCATTGCCATGCCCAGACCGCGCGCGGCGGCGTCAAGCGCCAACTCGTCAAGGTTGAAGGGGATGTGCCGGTAGTCGTCCAGCGTGCCGGCGCCGTTGGCGGCCAACCATACGCGCCAGTCCTGCCGGTCGACTGAACGGTGCAGCAGCGCCACGTGCCGCAGGTCTGTAAAGGTTGATAACGGGCCAACTTGAGGTGCACACACCGGCACCAGCTGTTCGTGGAACAGCGTCAGGCACGCCGGATCAGTGGGCGGCGTGGGCAGGTACTGAATGTAGGCATCGCTGTCGTCGGCCGGCTCGACCCCTTCGGTGGCAACCGTCTCGATGGCCAGGGAAATGTCCGGGTGCAACCGGTAGAAATCACTCAGCTTTGGCAGCAGCCAGCGCACGGCCAGCGACACGTGCAGGCGGATGCGAAACGGGCGTGTGTGCGGCGAAATGCGGTCCTCCAGCACTTTGAGTTGCGCCAACATACTGCGCGCGTAAATCAGCACCTGCTCGCCTTCGGCTGTCAGCCGCAGGCTGCGGCTGGTGCGTGTGAACAGGGCCACGCCGAAATGGCTCTCCAATTGCTGGATCTGGCGACTGACAGCGCTCTGGGTCAGGCACAGCGTCTGCGCAGCCTGGGTGAAACTGGCGCTGTCGCTGACTTCCACCAACGCCTGCAGGCCCTGCAGCGATGGCACGTGACGAAGCTTATCCATGCGAATTCCGAATAGCTGGATGATTTTATAACGTTGGTTGTATCACCCAAGCCCCTATAGATTCCAGCCATCGACTTAAATCATTCATGCGAACAACGCATGCAGCTGAGGCACACGTGGACAATATCTGTGGCTGGATAGCCCAAACCGAACCCCTGCCCGCTCGTAGCACCTTGACCGGCACACAACAGGCCGACTGGCTGGTGATTGGCGCCGGCATCACCGGGCTCTGCGCCGCCCATAGCCTGGCAACCCTGCACCCCGAAGCGCGCATCGTGATTGTTGACCGGCAGTACGCGGCCCAGGGCGCCTCCGCGCGAAACTCGGGGTTTGTGGTGGCGCACGAACACCCGGCCGAAAGCGAGTTGCTGGGCACCGCAGGCTTCGAGGGTTTTGAAGTGGACACCGCGATCTCACGCGCGGCGAGTAACGAGGTGCGCCAACGCATCGCAGGCCATGGCATCGACTGCGATTTTCGCGACGACGGCTACTTCTTCGCCGTGCATGACGCCGACAAGCTCGATCACGTCGACCACACACTCGCCACCCTGCTCGCCCTGGGCGCCTCTGCGCAATGTCTGCAAGGCGAGGCGCTGCGCCAGAAACTCGGCACCGCGCATTACCAGGCCGGCATCTGGTGCGGCAACGGCAACGCCCTGCTGCAACCGGCCAAGTACGTGAAGGGCTTGCTGGCCGCGTTGCCAGCCTCGGTCAGCCTGTTTGAAAACACTGACATCACCGGCCTTGAGCGCACGGGCAACGGCGCCCTGCGCGCGACCAGCCGTGCGGGCAGTATTGAAGCGCGACACGTGCTGGTGTGCCTGAATGCGTTTATCCCGCGTGTCGGGCTGGACCAAAGCGCCACGTTCCCCATGGAACTGAGTGCCAGCCTCACCCGCCCACTCACAGAAAAAGAATGCGCCGCCGCGCCCTGGGGCGTGCTGTCGACGCGGCCACTGGGTGCCACCGTGCGGCTCACGCCGGACCGGCGCGTGATGATTCGCAACACCGCCGAGTACCGCACCCGCGACTTGTCCAACGCCGACTTGCTGCAGCGCCGCCAGCGCCATGTGCTGGGTTTGCAACGGCGCTTCCCGTGGCTCACCGAACAGGACATCCATTACACCTGGACCGGCCACCTCAGTGCGTCGCGGTCCGGCCAGCCGTACTTCGCCAAGGTCCAAGACAACCTGTACGCCATCGCCGGCTGCAACGGTTCCGGCGTCGCGCGCGGCACGCTGTGGGGGCGGTTGATGGCGGAGTGGGCCTCGGGTCACCAATCGCCGCTGCTGCAATCGGTGATCCAGCGTGCGCAGCCCGGTTGGTTGCCGCCGCGCCCGCTGTTCGACCTCGGCGCCCTGCTGCGCATGCGCATCGAAGCGGTGCGTGCCCGATCTGAAATCTGACAACAACAAAGGTGAATGCAATGCACATCAAGCAATGGTCCGTGGCGGTAATGCTCGGTGCGTTTTCGGCGGCCGGCTATGCCGCTGAAGAGGTGAATATCTCCAACTGGAACGGCTATATCGCCGACGACACCCTCACACGCTTTACTCAGGCCACCGGCATCACGCCCACTTACGACATCCATGACAGCAACGAAGTGCTCGAATCCAAGTTGATGACCGGCAACACCGGCTACGACGTGGTCAGCCCTTCAAACCACTTTCTGTCGCGGCTGATCAAGGCGGGCGCGATCCAGAAGCTCGACCGCAGCCAGTTGCCGAACTGGAAAAACCTCGACCCGCTGCTGATGAAGAAGCTTGAGGTCAACGACCCGGGCAACCAGTACGGCTTTCCCTATATGTGGGGCACGGCGGGCATCGGTTATAACGTCGAGAAGATCAAGGCACTCTTTGGCAGCACCGACGTCACCCGGTCCTGGAAGATGTTCTTTGATGAAGACACGATCAAAAAACTCAGCACCTGCGGCGTGGCGATCATCGACAACCCGACGCAGATCCTGCCCATCACCCTCAATTACCTGGGCCTGCCCCATCACAGCCATGAGCCGGCCGACTATAAACAGGCCGAACAGGCCCTGTTGAAAATCCGCCCTTACATCCAGTACTTCCACGCGTCCAAGTACATCAGTGACTTGGCCAACGGCAATATCTGCGCGGTGATCGGTTTCAATGGCGACGTGGTGCAGGCGGCCGCGAGCGCGAAAGAAGCCAAAAACGGTATCGAGATTGCCTACTCGATCCCGCAGGAAGGCTCGACGCTGTGGCTGGACATGGTGGTGATGCCCAAGGCCGCGCCGCACGAAAAGAACGCCTACGCCTATATGAATTACCTGCTCGAGCCCAAGGTGATCGCCAACATCAGCAACAGCATCCACTACGCCAACCCCAACAGTGCGGCAGATGAGTTCCTCACGCCGGCCGTGAAACAGGACCTGGCGATCTACCCGCCGAAAAGCGTGATGGACAGCCTGTTTATCGTCGAAGACCTGCCCCCGGCGATAGCGCGGCTGGCCACCCGGCTGTGGACCAAATTGAAGACCAACACATAAGCGCGCCTGCTGCTGGCCGTAGCCCATCCATAACGCATACCATGGCTCAAAATAAGCACTCAAATGAGCCCCCATGATCAAAGCCAGCCTGCGCAGTCACCTGACCCTATGGTTTGCCGGTTTATCACTGGTCACACTCCTGAGCGTGGGCCTCTATGTTGGCGATATCGCCACTGAGCAGATGAAGCAGGCCAGCGGCAACTCGCTGCTCAGCACGGCGCGCTCGACGGCCGCGCTGTTGGCCGTGCAACTGCGCGAGCGGCAACTGGAAGTGTCGCTGCTGAGCAAGGCACCGATCATGCGCAAGGGCGACCTGACCGCGCCGGATATTCTGACGCTGATGGAACTGCGCACCCAATCGCGCGCGGAGTATGCATGGATGGGCGTGGCCGATGCTGACGGGCGCGTGCGCCAGGCGGTCAACGGCTTGCTGGTCAATCAATCAGTGCAGCAGCGGCCTTGGTTTCAGGCCGGCATGCGCGCCGAGTACACCGGAGATCCCCACGAAGCGGTGTTGCTCGCCAAGCTGCTGTCGGGAGCGGCGGACGGTGAGCCACTGCGCTTTATCGATTTCGCCGCACCGATACGCAATGCCCAGGGTGACACGATTGGCGTGCTGGGCGCCCATGCCCACTGGAGCTGGGTCACCCAGATCGTCGATTCCGCCGTGATGCAAAAGGATGCCATTCCACAGATCGAGGCGTTGATCGTCGACATTGACGGCAAGGTGCTTTACCCGGAATTGCTCGCGGGCGAACAAATGCCGCTGGACCAACTGCACACGCCCGCTGGCTGGTTCACCGGCAACGGCTACGTCACGGCATCGGTGGCGGTGCCAAGCCCGTCCAATGCGAAAATGAACTGGTACATCATGGTGCGACAACCTTTGGACGTCGCACTGCAACCGGCGCACAACCTGCTGTACAAATTACTCATGCTGGGTGTGCTCGCGGCGTTCATCTTTGTGCTGGCCGCTTACTACCTCGCCTCGTCACTCAGCCGCCCCATCGAGCGCCTGGCCAGGTCCGCCAAACAGGTGCAAGACCAGCAGCCCGGCGCCGTCTTCCCCCAGGAGCATCCGGTGCTGGAAATCGCCCAACTGGGCCGCTCCATCAGCAGCATGACCCAATCCTTGCTGACCAAGGAGCGCGAACTGCAGGAAGCCAATGCTTCGCTGGAAGCCACCGTCACCCAGCGCACTGCCGCCCTCACCCAGGCCAATGCCGACCTGCTGAAACTGGCCACGCACGACGCACTGACCGGCGTTTACAACCGCCGCCGTTTCGACGAAAAACTCGCCGAGAGCAGCCTGTTGTTCCAACGCACCGGCCGCACCTTTGCCTTGCTGCTGATCGACGCCGACTATTTCAAGCGCGTCAACGACACCTACGGTCACGCCGTCGGCGATGACGTGCTGTGCCAACTGGCGGCGCTGATCGAGAGCACCACGCGCGCCACCGACTTTGTCGCGCGATACGGCGGTGAAGAATTTGCAGTATTGCTGCCGGAGGTCGAAGAGCCGGACAGCCCCGACGTGGTTGCCGAAAAAATCCGTGCGGCCGTGGCGGCGGCAAACTTCCCGACAGTGGGCCAGGTTACGGTGAGTATTGGTGTGAGCATCGCGCAGCCCTCGGACCGCGATTCCCTGGGGCTGCTCAAGCGGGCGGACATGCAATTGTATGAGGCCAAGGGCGCAGGCCGGAATCGGGTGTCGTGAGCGACACTGATGAACCACTGTGGCTTGCTGTGTTGAGTGGGCTTCCTGTAGCGAGCGGGCTTGCCCCGCGTTGGTCTGCGCAGCAGCCCCACTAAGAGCGCCGCACCCATTCAGGCACATCGCGCCAGCCGGGTTCAGGGCGGCTTCGCCCCCCAACGCGGGGCAAGCCCGCTCGCCACAAGAGGCCTGCTCGCCACTCAATGTCGGTTTGCCACAAGCGCCCCGCTCGCCCCCAAAACTCATTCACCCTGGGCGTTGCGCGCTGGAATAAACTGTGGCGGTACTTACTGGGAGACACACAACCATGGATGCAGTGACCCAAAGCAGTTGCCTATGCGGCGCTATCAGTTATCAGGTGTCGACCCCTTTGAAAGCGGTCACCCACTGCCACTGCAAAAAATGCCAGAAAGCGCACGGCGCGGCATTCGCCACGTATGCCAGCGCCCCTCGGTCAGCCGTCAATATCAACGCCGCTGAGGATGTGCTTCGAAGCTATGAGTCTTCAGCAGGCGTCACTCGCCAATTCTGCTCGCGGTGTGGATCATCGCTGTTCTGGTCTGACGCCCGTGGACGGTTTCCAGAATGGATGTCCATCGCAGTCGGCACCCTCGATAGCCCTTTTACTGCGCACAAGCAGGCGCACAGCTGCATAGAATCCAAAGCTGCGTGGTTGTGCGGGGCGTCTGTGTGACCCTCGCCCGCGAAGACGTTGCGATACGCAAACTGGAAGAGCTTCCCGAGCAGATCCACGCGCTGCGGGCGCAGGCTGTCGCCGAAGGGTTCAGGTTCCTGACGCGGCTTATCAGCGAATGGGACAACCGTACGAATCGGTTTGATCAGCCGGGTGAATGCCTTTTCGGCGTGTTTCGTCACGGCCAGTTGATTGGCGTCGGCGGTGTGTCCTGTGACCCCTACGCAGGCCCCGGAGTCGGTCGGCTACGCCGGGTGTACATCGCGCCCAGCCTGCGCGGGCAGGCAATTGGCAAAGCCCTGGTCAAACGGCTATTGGAGCACGCGGCGGCGCACTTTCAGGAAGCCCGGCTCACTACCGATACGCCGCAAGCCGCGCAGTTCTATCTGCGCTGCGGTTTTCAACGCATCGATAACGACCACGCGACGCATGTAACGTCGCTGATCGCGCTGAAAGCGCGGGCCTCAAAATCGCCATGAGGCACCGCGCATCGCGCCCTTACAGCAACGGAATCGAATAACTCACAAACACCCGATTCTGATCCTGGTCGCGCGCCACTTCACTGCGCGACACGCCGTTGCGCCAGCCAAACCCGACGTTTTTGAACGTGCCGCTTTGCACCACGTAATCCAGGGAGATGTCCCGTTCCCATTCACTGGCCGTGTTGCCGGCGGTGGTGAGGATATGGTCGCCTTTCAAATACATCACCGACGCCTTCAGGCCAGGCAGGCCCAGCGCGACAAAGTCGTAGGCGTATTGCGCAAAGGCGGTGCGTTCGCCGGCCTGGATGAAGGTTTGCACGGTGCGGTCGGTGTAAAGGTACAGGCTCGAACCGCCCTCGCCTTTGTTGACCAGGCCACCCTGGTTGAGTTGAGCGAAGTTACTGTCATCGGAGACTCGCTGGTAACCCGCGGTGATCGCGTGCGGGCCCAGCGAGTAGATAAACGCGGCGCTCCAGGTGTTGTTGTCGATTTCGCCGTTGCCGTTCTGGGTATAGCCGCCGAACTTATACCCTTCGGCACGCCCGGCCGCAGTGCTGTTCTTGCCGTCGGAGGTGGTGTTGAAATAACGCAGGTCGGTTTTCAATGAGCCGTAGTCGCCCAACGGCACTACATGGATCAACCCGGCAAAGTGCTGTTGGTAATAGTCTTCGAGGTTGGCGTAGTAATACTGGACCAGCAGGTCCTTGTTCACTTGGTAGTCGAAACCTGCATAGTTGAATTTATTGCTCTCTTGCGTGCCACCCGCGGCCGCCAGGCCACTGCGGTCGCTGGAGCCACGGCCGGTGGTGTGCTGCAGCTGGCCGCCAATCAGCGTCAGGTTGTCGATGTCTTTGCTGGTGACCTGCGCGCCCTCGAAGGATTGCGGCAACAGGCGGCCATCGTTGCTCACCAGGATCGGCAGGTTCGGGCGCAGGTAGCCGTAGCGCAGTTCGGTCTTGGCGAAGCGCGCCTTGGCTGTCGCACCACCGCGCGCCCAGCTGTCGGCTGCCCTGCCGTCATCGGTGGGGATCATCGAGCTGCCCACGTGGCGGCCAGCGCCGCTGTCGAGGGTCACACCGAGCATGCCGACGGCGTCCAGACCAAAACCGACAGTGCCGTCGGTAAAGCCCGACTGGTAGTTGAGGATAAACGCCTGGCCCCATTCTTCGGTCTTTGACGGTGCGGCGGCGCCGTCGCGGTTATCGTTATTGAAGTAGAAGTTGCGCATGTTCAAGTTGGCTGTGCTGTCACTCAAGAAATCAGCCGAGGCCAGGGGGCTCAGGGCAATGCCCAGGCCGCCGGTCAATACGCTCAGTACATTCAAAGTGGCTTTCATCAGGACGAACTCCGGCGCGGAATCCAGGTTCCGGGCGCGTAAAAAGGGCAGCAGGATGCACGCGGCCAACTTGGGTTGGCCGCCGCGTTAACGAATATTCAAGTGCTTAGTTGAGTGAAGTGGACCTCCGTAAAACCTCAGTCAATCAATCCATGAGCGTCATAAAACGGATACGGCCCCGGGTAGTCCCCGAACACGCCGTTGTGGCTGATCAGCCCGTGCTGTGCATCCCAGCGGTGCAGCACAAAGCCTGCCGGTTCCAGGTTGAAATGCGCAGGCGCGGCGTCTTGCAGGTCGAGCACGATCTGGTGCGACGTGCCAGGGCACACGCAACTCAGGCTGCCGCCAAAACGCCGCTGCATCGGGCGGTGCAAATGCCCGCACAACAGGCGCTCCACTTGTGGGTGACGAGCGACGACGCGCTCCAGGGCGGCGGCGTTGCCAAAGGGCTCGCGGTCCATATGGCCGATGCCGCTGCTAAACGGCGGGTGATGCAGGATCAGCAAGGTCGGCGCCTCGGGGCGCAGTGCCAATTGCGCGTCGAGCCACTGCAATTGGCTGTCGAGCAGTTGGCCGCCGTGACCACCGGGAATGGTCGAGTCCAGGCCGATCAAGCGCAGCGGATGCTCATCCACGACCCAATCCAGCGGGCCATCTGCCGACGTCGGCAGATAAGCGTGATCGCCGAACGCATCCAGTAACGGCCCGCGCGTGTCGTGGTTGCCGGGCACCAGGTAGTACGGCATGTGCAGGCGTGCCAACTCCGGGTGCAGCACGGCGTATTCATCGGCGCGGCCAAAATCCACCAGGTCGCCGCTGATCACCACGATATCGGGCCGAGGGTAGCGGGCGTTCAGGTGGTCGACGGCGCGGCGCAGTGCGCCCAGGGTATCGACCACGCCATAGGTCAGGCGGTTACCGGCTTTAAGGTGCAGGTCGCTGATCTGCGCAACAAGAAACGGACGGTTCAAAATAAGCTCTCACGCATTCAGGGTGAACACCATGTGCGGCGCAATCGCCAGGGCAATCGGCGCGCCGACGCGGTGCAGTTGGTTGTCGCTGCTGTCCACCAGCAGCGGTTGCGGGCCGCCCACATCCACCAGCAGGCGGCTTTGTGCGCCCTGGAAGAACTGCGCGACCAGATGGCCGTGCAGGTGGCCTTCGTCTTCCATCACGCGCAGGTGTTCGGGCCGGCAGTACACGGTGCTCGGTAAACCGGCGCCGTGCCACGGCAGTTCGCCGCCGCAGACTTTGAGGCCGTGGGCAGTCCGCGCCAGCACAGAGAAGGCATTGAGGTTGCCGACGAAGCCTGCGACAAACGCATTGGCCGGCTGCTGGTAGATCTCCCGTGGGCTGGCCAGTTGCGCGATACGCCCCTGCTCCATCACCAGAATGCGGTCGCCCAGGGCCATGGCTTCGCCCTGGTCGTGGGTGACGAACACCGAGGTGATGCCAAGCCCGCGCAGCAGTTGATCCAGCTCGCTGCGCAGGCGCTCGCGCAATTGCGCATCCAGGGCCGCCAGCGGCTCATCCAACAACAGCACGTTGGGACGCGGCGCCAGGGCGCGGGCCAAGGCCACACGCTGACGCTGGCCGCCCGACAGTTCATGGATGCTGCGTTTGCCGTGGTGCTGCAAGCCCATCAGTTCCAACAGTTCCTCGCAGCGCTTGTTGCGCTCAGGCGCCGACATGCCGCGAATCTTCAAGCCGTAGACGATATTGCCGGCCACATCCAGGTTGGGAAACAGCGCGTAATTCTGAAACACCATGCCCACATCACGGCGCTCGATGGGCAGGCGGGTGACATCCTGATCGCCGAAAAACACCTGGCCGACGTCCGGGCGTTCCAGGCCGGCAATCAGGCGCAGAGTCGTGGTTTTGCCACAGCCGGAGGGGCCGAGAATTGCCAGGGTTTCGCCGCCTTCGACGCTCAGGTTCAGGTCATGCACGGCCACGGTGCCGTCGGCGAATGCCTTGCGACAGCCTTGCAGGCGGATAGTGATAGCGGTCATCGACGCTCTCCACGGGACAAACGAGCACTGATGGCCTGCAACGCAATCAGCAGCGGCACGATCATCAGCAAAAAGATAAGGGTGTAGGCGCTGGCGATTTCCAGACGCGCCGAGGCGTAGCTGTCGGCCAACCCCACCGGCAGCGTCTTGGTCATCGGCGTGTGCAGCATCCAGGTCAGGTTGAACTCACCCAGGCTCAGGGTGACCACCATCAGCACGCCGGCCAGAATGCCCGCCCGGCAATTGGGCACGACCACGCTGAAAAAGCGCTTGATCGGCCCCGCGCCGAGGCTGGCGGCGGCCTCCTCCAACACCGGCAGTTGCTGACGTTGCATCACCGCCATTACCGGGCGCACCAGGAACGGCAAGGTGAACAACACATGGCCGACCAGGATGAACAGCCAACTGCTGCGGAAGCTGCCGAACTGGCCGTAGGTCAACAGCAACGCCAACGCACTGGCCAAACCCGGCATCGCCACCGGCAGCACCATCAGCTCTTCGAAGGCGCGGCTGAAGCGGTTGCTCATGCGCACCAAGGCATAGGCCGCCGGCACGCCGATCACGCAGACGCACAGTGCACAGGCCAGGGCCAACTGCAGCGACAGCCACACCGTGGGCGAATAGGCCTGCCACACCTGCACCAGCCAGTCGAAGGTCAAGCCGCTGGACAGGCCGACGAAGAAATTACGCGTCAGCCCGGCCAGCAATGACATCAGCACCGGCACCAACATGAAGGCGCACACCAGCAGGGTAAACAGCAGTTGCATCACAAACAGCGATGAGCGCTTCACAGGACCGTCCCCGCGTTTTTCACCAGGCGACGCGTGAGCAGCAACACCGCCCAGGTCACTGCACCGAGTACCACCGACAGCGCGGCGGCGACGGCAAAGTTGGCGTAGTTGGTGAACACGTTGTAGATCGCCACCGGGGTGACGTTCAGCCGCGTGCCCAAGGTAAAGGCCGTGCCGAACGCGCCCATTGACGTGGCAAAGCAGATCGCCCCGCAGGAGGCCAGCGCAGGCGCCAGCCCCGGCACGATCACGTCGCACACCACGCGCCAGTGCCCGGCGCCCAGTGAGTGCGCGGCCTCCTCCAGGCTGCGGTCGAGGCTTTCGCACGCGGCCATTACCGTGAGGATCACCCGCGGGATCGAGAAGTACAGGTAGCCGACAAACAGCCCCGCCAGCGAGTACGCAAAAATCCAGCGCTCACCGGCCAGTTGCAGGCCCAGGGCCGCAAACAGGCCTTGGCGTCCGGCCAGCAGGATCACCAGAAAGCCCACCACCACGCCGGGAAACGCCAATGGAAAGGTGAGCAATGCCACCAATGCCGAACGCCCGAAGAACTGCTGACGTGCGAGAAACACGCCGCTGATGCCGCCGATCAGTAACGCCGTGAGCGTCACAATCACGGCCAGCACACAGGTCTGCGCCAGGCTGTCCAGGTACTGCGCGCTGCTGAGCACCTGCCAATAGCCGCTGCCGTTGCTGTCGCGGCTCTCGGTGCCGAGCACCATCAGGTGCGCCAGCGGCAACAGCCAGAACGCGAACAGCACCGCCAAGGCCGGGGCCAGTGCCCAGGCGGCATCTTTTGCCGATGCGGCCACTTACTTGACCTCGTTCAGGTAACGGGCGGCGAAGGCTTCCTGCACAGCGGCCATTTTTTCGTAGTCCACCACGCCAGCGCGGGCGTAGTCGCTGTCGGGCAGGAACTGCGCGGCGACGTCGGCCGGCATTTTCATTGGGCGCACCGGGCGCAGGTAGGCCTTGGCCCAGAGTGCCTGGCCTGCATCGGAGAGCACGAAATCGAGGACCTTTTCAGCGTTGGCGCGGTGCGGCGCATTGGCCACCAGGCTCATCACGTACGGCACGCTGATGCTGCCTTCTTTGGGGATCACGAAGGCAACGTTGGCGTTGTCCTTGTAACGCGCGCGGTAGGCGTTGAAGTCGTAGTCCACCAGAATCGGCAGCTCACCGGACAGCACCCGCGCATAGGCGGTTTGCTTGGGCACGATGGGTGCGTTTTTGGCGAGTTTCTGGAAATAGTCGATGGCCGGGGCAAAGTTATCCAGATCGCCGCCCAACGCGCGGTTGATCGCCACGGCAGAGACGTAGCCGACGAACGCGCTGGATGGGTCGAGGTAACCGACCATGCCTTTGTACTCAGGTTTGAGCAGGTCGGCCCAGCTTTGCGGCACGGGCAAGCCGCCCAGTGCATCGACGTTGACCATGATGCCCAAAGTGCCGGAGTGAATCGCAAACCAGTGGCCGGTCGGGTCTTTCAGGCCGGCTGGAATCTGCTCCCAGCCTTTGGGCTTGTAGGTGCCGACCACGTCGGCTTTTTGCGCCTGCAAGCCGAAGGTCACGCCGTAATACACCACGTCGGCCACCGGCGCGGCTTTCTCCGCCACCAACTGCGCCAGCGACTGGCCGGAGTTCTTGTTGTCCAGCGGCACCTGCACGCCGGTAGTGGCGGCGATGGCCTGGAGTTGGCTGCCCCAATCGGCCCAGTCGGGTGGGCAGTTGTAGCAAATCGCGGTGTCGGCCGCCTGGGCAAGGCTGGCCATGCCGCACAGCAGCACGGTTGCCAGGGTTTTACTGAACGCGCGCATCGGGTGTCTCCTCAAGGGGTTGAGTGCTGTCGCCAGGCCGGATATGGCACGGCAGGCAATGGGAAATCGGGGCGTTACCGGCGATCTGCGCCAGCAATTGGTCAATCACCGTGCTGGCCAGCAGGCCGATGGGCTGCACCACGCTGCACAGCGTCGGGTGCATCTGGGTGCCGAGAGCGATGCCGTCAAAGCCCATCACCGAGAGTTGCTCGGGCACATTCCAGGCGTTGCGGCGCAGCTCGGCGATCAGGCTGATCGCGAGGAAATCGTTGGAACACACCAGCGCAGTCGGCGCCTGGGGGCCTTGGAGGAACGGCTCGATCGCCGCGAAGGCGGCCTGGGTGTGGGCCGGCATTTCAATCACTGCGCGGCTTTCAAGCCCGTACTCGCGCATCGCGTCGCAATAGCCGGCGTAGCGCAGGCGCGCGCGGTCGGACTGCAACGCGGGGCCGGCGACCATGCTGATGCGCCGGTGCCCCGCATCGAGCAAATAACGCGTGGCCAGGGCCATGCCCGCGCGGTTGTCGACCGACACGGCGCTGTAGCTGGGGTTGCTGGGTTGGTGATAAGCCAGCACGAACGGCGTTTGTTCGCTGGCGAGGCTGTTGAGCACGCTATTGCTTTCGGCGTCGGTGACCGTCAGCACCAACCCGTCGACGCGTTGGCGTAGCAACTCTTCCACAACGATGCTTTCGCGTTCGCTGCTGTAGTCGGTGGTCGCCAGCAACAGGCTGTAGCCGCGCAGCCGCGCGGCACGCTCCATGGCCTGGAGCTGTTCGGCAAACACCGGGTTGAGCAGGTTGGGCACCACCACGCCAATCAGCTGGGTGGTTTGCAGGCGCAGTTGGCGGCCGAGCAGGTTCGGTCGAAAGCCCAGCTCGCGGGCGGCGGCGAACACCTGCTCACGGGTGGCCGGGCGCACTTGGTCGGGGGAAGCAAAGGTGCGGGCGGCAGTGGCGCGGGATACCCCGGCCAGCTGCGCAACGTCTTTCAGGTCAGTCATGCTCACTCGCTTGAGATCGATCTCATTGGCGAGGACAGTAACGAGGGAATATGGCAGTAGCGTGGTGCCAAGATGACGGTTTGATGGCAGCGCCCCCGTGGTCAATGTGGGAAGGGGCTTGCCTCCGATAGCGGTGGGTCAACAAAGAAAAGGCTGGCTGACACACCGCAATCGGGGGCAAGCCCCCTCCCACATCAGATCGGTGTATAGCCACAGATAGTCATACTGCGCGGGTATGCTTGAAAAATCGGCGCAGCAAAATCCGCCCGCTAACCTTTCGATCTGATCCAAGTGCGGGCACAATGCGTGTCCTTTTTTGGCAGGCACCGCCGCAGGCTCTCAAAAATGATCAAAACGCCGTACTACCTCATCGATAAACAGAAACTTCTGGTGAACATGCAGAAGATTGCTTACGTGCGCGAGCAGTCCGGCGCCAAGGCTCTGCTGGCGCTCAAATGCTTTGCCACCTGGTCGGTGTTCGACCTGATGCAGCAATACATGGACGGCACCACCTCGTCGTCGCTGTATGAGCTCAAGCTGGGTCGCCAGAAGTTCGAAGGCGAGGCGCACGCCTACAGCGTGGCCTGGGCCGACGATGAAATCGAAGAGATGCTGGATAACTGCGACAAGATCATCTTCAACTCCATCAGCCAGCTGCAGCGCTTTGCCGAGCGCAGCGAAGGCAAGACCCGTGGTCTGCGCGTCAACCCACAGGTGAGCAGCTCCGACTACCTGCTGGCCGACCCGGCGCGCCCGTTCAGCCGTTTGGGGGAATGGGACCCGGTGAAGATCGAAGGCGTGATCGAGCAGATCTCCGGTTTCATGTTCCACAACAACTGCGAGAACGGCGATTTCAGCCTGTTCGACAAGATGCTGGGCACCATCGAAGAACGCTTCGGCGCGCTGCTGCACAAGGTCAAGTGGGTCAGCCTCGGCGGCGGCATCCACTTCACCGGCGAAGGCTATGCCATCGACGCGTTCTGCGCCCGTTTGAAGGCGTTCTCCGAGAAGTACGGCGTGCAGGTCTACCTGGAGCCGGGAGAAGCGGCGATCACCAACAGTGCTTCGCTGGAAGTCACCGTGCTCGACACGCTCTACAACGGCAAAAACCTCGCCGTGGTCGACAGCTCCATCGAAGCCCACCTGCTGGACCTGCTGATCTATCGCCTCAACGCCAAGCTGGCGCCAAGCGAGGGTGAACACACCGTCATGGTGTGCGGCAAATCCTGCCTGGCCGGGGACATCTTCGGCGAATACCAATTTGATCGTCCGCTGGCCATCGGCGATCGGCTGTCGTTCATCGACACCGCGGGCTACACCATGGTCAAGAAAAACTGGTTCAACGGCCTGAAAATGCCGTCCATCGTAGTGAAACAACTCGACGGTACCGTCGAGGTGGTTCGTGAATTTGGTTACGACGACTACCTGTCCAGCCTTTCGTAAGCTGGCGGATAAAGGAGAGATAAAGCAATTGAAAAAGAACGTTCTTATCATTGGTGCAGGAGGTGTCGCCAAGGTGGTGGCCCACAAGTGCGCGCAGCACAACGACGAACTCGGTCGTATTGCTATCGCGTCGCGCAACATCTCCAAATGCCAGGCCATCATCGACAGCGTCAAGGCCAAGGGTAGCCTCAAGGTTCCCGCCGACATCCAAGCCTTCGCGCTGAACGCCCTGGACGTGGAAGCGACCAAGGCCCTGATCCGCGAGACCGACTCGCAGATCGTCATCAACGTAGGTTCCGCCTTCCTCAACATGTCGGTGCTGCGCGCCTGCATCGATACCGGCGTTGCTTACCTGGACACCGCCATCCACGAAGAGCCGGGCAAGATCTGCGAGACCCCGCCGTGGTACGGCAACTACGAATGGAACCACCTGGAAGAGTGCAAACAGAAGAACATCACCGCCATTCTTGGCGTGGGCTTCGACCCGGGTGTCGTCAACGCGTACGCCGCGCTGGCGCAGCAACAGCATTTCGACCGCATTGATTCGATCGACATTCTCGACGTCAATGCCGGCAGCCATGGCAAATACTTTGCCACCAACTTCGACCCGGAAATCAACTTCCGCGAATTCACCGGGCAGGTGTGGAGCTGGCAGAACAGCCAGTGGACCAGCAACACCATGTTCGAAGTCAAACGCACCGACGACCTGCCGGTAGTCGGTTCGCAAAACCTGTACCTGACCGGCCACGATGAAGTGCACTCGCTGTCGAAAAACCTCGACGTGCCCAACGTGCGTTTCTGGATGAGCTTCGGCGAACACTACATCAACGTGTTCACCGTTCTGAAAAACCTCGGCCTGCTCTCCGAAAAACCGGTCACCACCGCCGAAGGCCTGGAAGTGGTGCCGTTGAAACTGGTCAAGGCCGTACTGCCCGACCCGTCTTCGCTCGCCCCTGGCTACACCGGCAAGACCTGCATCGGCGACCTGGTCAAAGGCACCAAAGATGGCCAGCCGCGTGAGATGTTCATCTACAACGTGGCCGATCACGAAGAAGCCTTTGCTGAAACGGACAGCCAGGGCATTTCCTACACCGCAGGCGTGCCACCAGTGGCCGCTGCGCTGCTGGTAGCACGTGGCGAGTGGGACGTGAAGCACATGGCCAACGTCGAGGAACTGCCGGCCGAGCCGTTCCTCAAAGCGCTGGACGTGATGGGCTTGCCGACTCGGATCAAAGACGAGAACGGTGACCGTGCGTGGGATGCGATTGCCTGAATAGGCGGTAGTTGACCGAACAAAAAAATGCCCCCTCAGGGGCGCATTTTTTGTGGGTGTAAATAGATATTCGCAGAACAGTAAGGATCTAAATGTGGGAGCTGGCTTGCCTGCGATGGCGGTGGGTCAGCCAACACATCCATCACCGCGCGACCGCTATCGCAGGCAAGCCAGCTCCCACACTTGAATCCTCAGCGTCACTACTGCTCAACCGCCCGGTTTGAAGTGGAGTCATGCGGCGGTAGCAACCAATGCCGCGTGGTTGTCCATCCCAGAAAGACTCTCGCGCCATCTTCCGCTGGAGCCTGCTGAGGCAACACTTCGCCGGCGAAAGCCTTGCGCAAACCGCTCATGAGCGGCAGGAATCGTCCTCGAAAAGCCAACGGCTGAGTGGCGAAGTACGCTTCGACAGACGCCAGGGCATCTGTGCGCGCAGGATCATCAAGCATCGTCAGGTAGAACACCATCTGGCGCCACGCATAAGCGGTATTTTTGAGCATTATCAACCGAGCATGATGGTGCTCAATCCGCATCTGATGCCGTTTGCAGATCCACTCAAAACACGCCTGCACCATGCTGCCCAGTCTCGGCTGCAGCAAAACCTTCAACCCAAGTTCTTCAAACAGTAACGCGAGGTTTTGCGTGGTTAAAATTTGCTGTTGCTCAAGAATGGTGCCATTGGTTGCCGGGTGCCACGTGTCCAGCTCAGCTCCTGCACGCTTTGCGCACAACTTCGCGAAGGCATCGCTTGCCACTCGCGCACGTCGTCGCCCTCGGGTAACAAGGCTCGCCAGCTCATCGGTATCAATGGCGTAATAACGTGCATAAAGGGAGCCTGCCAGCACCGGGCCTGTTCGCCTGGCGGCATCGGCAAACTTATCGGAAAACTCACCCATGAAGATATCGGCAGCGACCTCCTCCACTAAGGGCAGGTCCAGTGCCGCAGTGTCCGCCAGCGCTGAAAATTCCTGGAGAAGCTTGTTCGGCAAGATGGCGTAGGGGAAGGCAGAAAGCGTCAACGCCGATGACTCAACCAGCGCCTGTTGGGCCGCTTGTGCCACCGCAGCACCGGACTGTCGGTCGCCTTCAATGACGGCAACCCAAGGCAACTCACTGAGGCCAACCTGACGTTGAAGGTTCAACAGTAATAACGACCGCCGCCGGCAGAACGCGCGATAGGTCGAGGCGTATACCATCCTTAGCGCTTCATCGCGCAGCCCGTAGCTACTCAGTTGCGCGGTCATCGCGGGCAGCAACCGCGCAACGGTATCGCCTGAAGTAATCAGCCCATGCTCGATCAATTCGCTGATCGTCCCACTCCGGCATCGCTGAAGGCGGCGCTGGACCGCCGGAGGAATGGCAATGCCCTCGCCTTGCCCAAATGCCGATGCCTCCTCAGCGGTGATCGGCGCTTCCAACTCAGCAAAATCCGCGAGACCGCCTTGCTCGGGATAGTTTGAAAGACGCTTCGCCACAATACGGGCAATGAGGTGATGCTCCGGCCCCGCCACCTGACTACGTTGATTCGCACGCGACGCACGGTGAGCGGCTGAACCCGGCTCGCCATGCTTGCGCACAAAATCATCGACGATTTGCCGTATGCGACCGACTTGACGCCCAGTGAGCGATTGCAAGTCGCGCGAGCATTGCCCAAGTAAAGAAAACAGTTCCTCCACGCGACTCGAAGAGCGCCTGTCGATACTGAGCCTGTTGAAATGCGCCGCTAACTCGGCTGCCTGCTCGTGCCACTGACGTGGGTAATAACGGCACGGCCAACCAGCCTCATAGGTCAGGAGGAAATGCGAAACAGCTGAATCATAAAGCGGCAAACGCGTTTCGATCGTCTGTTTCTGCACAACCATCTGAGCCTGAGGCTGCAAGGTTGTAAGCAACTGCTTGATCTGGCCAGCGTCCACGATGTGAACCTGCGCGGCTGAAACCGGCAGCTGCGTAGAGAACGACGGAAAGAAACGCAGCCGGTCAAAGAACGGCCCAATCACGTCTATCAGCGCACGCGCTTGCTCGGTGCGCTGCTGCCCGACTAGCCAGGCGACAGTCAATAACGCGGCCTCTTCCGGCACATCGACCGCATAATCACAGCGGGCTAAACGTGAATGCAGGGCCTCAAGGCCGTCATCTGTGAGATGCCAGGCATTGATATCGAGCCGTTCAAAGCCTGGGCGAATACCCGGAATAGAGGCGGCGAGTTCACGCTCGTACGCCGTCAACTCGCCACCGGCCAAAAAATTGCCGGTCGCAAAGCCGCCCGTAACGACTTCCAGGGTAACCCAGGCGGGCATCTGCGCAATCGGTGTGCGCGAGCCATACTCGACTGCGCCTTGTAGCAGGTTCTCAATGACCTGTTGCCAGCGTGAGATACGTCTGCGGGCGTTAAAGCGCGCGATTGAGCCGCCACTCAAATCGTGCGCGAGCAGCGCTTTCGACAGTTGGAAGACTGCATATCCTGCGTGCATGCCAGTCACTCCATGTGATCCGGAGCGATGTCCAGATTGCAGTGTAATGTGATGGGTCCGGAGGCTGGATTCGAACCAGCGCCCACCCGGTCCAGAGCCGAGTGTTCTACCGCTGAACTACTCCGGAACAGAGCGCGCATTGTCGAGCAACGCCTGAAGAATGTGAAGGGCCACGGGCTTCATTCAGTTTTAACTGAAGACAAAATGCTTTTTTCCTACCTGCTCCATCGAATCGATGTCTGACTGCGTTGTTGCATGGGATACAGTAGCTCTAAACAGGCATCGGTGTGGTTTGGTATAGCTTGCTGGACAGATTGAACATCCGCTGACGGCCGAAACAGTCTAAAAACTGTCAGCTCTCACAGGTTACCGAACCCGCAAACTCCGTTAGCTTAGCCAGTCAAGAGCTCAATCATCGATTGGCTAACCCACTCAGTATGTGCGAAAGAATTCGTGCATGACGTCCCACGAAATCTCAAACCGCAACACTTCGCCTCTCAAGCCTAAAGGACGAAACCGCCTGAGCATCACCGCCCGCCTGCCTGCCGCGCTGGGCATTCGTAGTGTGCGGCCAGCGCACGCCCAATTGCTGGGCGTCGGCGTGCTGATGCTGTTAGAGGTGGGCTGGACGCGGTGGTGTGTAAAGGCGTGGTGAACACGTGTGGCGAGGGAGTTTACTCCCTTGCCACAGGGTTTTCGCAGGGTGTGAAGACCGCGCTTAGCTCCCAGCTCGAAGGTGAAACACCAACACTTGCCGGGCTTGCGACTCTGGGAAGTTTCCGACAAGGGTTTCAGGTTATGGCTCGGAAAAGGGCTGATTAACCTCTCATCGTCGCTGCCAATTCAGTGACCGGATTTGACCGTCCGCCCCTCAAGTGCACCTGTGCCACATCGAATCAGGCGTTCTTTTTACGTCCGCTGTATCGTGTCGCGGCAGCTGTACGCGGGATACCTTCGGGTATGCCGGGCTCCTTGGGACCGGTCGGTCAACCCGCGTATAGCTGCCACCCTAATTCGTTTGACCGCGAACCGTGGCAGCTCCATTTCCCTTGGAGTTTCACCATGATTAAAGACAGCCCCAATCTCCCAGGCCAGCAAGACTTCGACACCAGCACCCTGCATGAAGTGGCCTACCGCGCGATCAATCACTACCTCAATTCCGGCAAACCCATCCCGGAACCCGACGAAGGCCTCTTCACCGTGCGTGCCAACCTAGGTACCGAAACCTTGCTAGTCAACGCCGCCCGGGACCTGGCGTCCATCTGTGATATTGCCAACCCTATGGCCTTTGAAATCGACGGCTCCCAACGCGATGTCGCGCTAGGCATCTGCCGAAAGCTCGAAGGTGTCCAGTTGCTGTTGGACAAAGCCCTGAACATGGCCCACTCGACGGCTTGAGATAGACGAGGTAGAGCGCCTGAGCTATCTTCGGGCGCTCTATCGAAAGCCCAAAACAGGAAGTTACCGCTTGAGCACGTCGCCCCTACTGCGAGGCCGCACCTTCGCCCTCCTCGCCGGCCAGGCCTTTATTGCCGTGGACCAACTGGTCAAACTGCTGGCCCTGGTTTCACTGCACGCCAACAGCTTCAAAATCGGCTCTAACCCGATCAACCTGGCGCTGGAACTGAGCCTCAACCCCGGCGCCTTCCTCAGCCTGGGCGCCGCGTTGCCGCCGCAGGTCAAACAACTGATCTTTATCGTCGGCGTGGCCATCGTGGTTGCCTGGGCGATGGTGTGGTCGCTGTCCAACTGGAGCCAGCCATTGCGTAAAGTCTTGCCGCTTTACGCGATTGCCCTGGGTGGTATCGCCAACTTGATCGACCGTGTTTTTCGCGACGGGCATGTGGTGGATTACATGGTGCTGAACGTGGGGCCGACGCATACCGGTGTGTTCAATATTGCCGATATCGCGATTACGGCCGGGGCGTTGTTCTTGATGCTCGATTTGTTCGTCAAGCCGCGCAACGCCTAACCAGCAGGGGGATTTCAGGGCATCAACCCTGAATCCCCAGGCCCTCAAAACACCGACCACCCAATCCGCTCACTCAACAACTCCAACGCCTTCATCCCGGCCAGCGAATTGCCCGCCGCATTCAACTCCGGCGACCACACGCACACGGTGAACTGGCCCGGCACCACCGCGACAATCCCGCCACCTACCCCGCTCTTGCCCGGTAAACCCACGCGATAGGCAAAATTGCCCGCCTCGTCATACAGTCCGCTGGTGGCCATGATCGAGTTGACTTGCTTGGTCTGACGCGCAGTCAAAATCTGCTCGCCGCTGTGGGCACTCACGCCCTCGTTGGCGAGAAAACTGAAGCCCCTGGCCAGGTCCAGGCAGCTCATTTGCAACGCGCAGTAATTGAAGTAGCTGTGCAGCACTGCGTCCACGTCGTTGTGGAAGTTGCCGAAGGCTTTCATCAGGTAGGCCATGGCCGCGTTGCGTGCACCGTGTTGGGCTTCGGAGTCGGCGACGACGCTGTTGACCAGGATCTGCGGGTTGCCCGACAGGCGCCGCACGAAGTCGCGCATCGACAGGATCGGCACGGCAAAGCGCGACTGGTTGATGTCGCAGATCACCAGCGCGCCGGCGTTGATGAACGGGTTGCGTGGGCGGCCGCGTTCGAATTCCAGCTGCACCATGGAATTGAACGGTTGCCCCGACGGTTCGTGGCCCAAGCGTTCCCAGATGGTTTCGCCGCCGTGATCGATGGCCTGCACCAGGCTGAACACCTTGGAAATGCTCTGCACCGAGAACAACGTGTCGGCATCACCGGCGCAGTACGCCGAGCCGTCGTTGCCGTACACGGCGATACCGAGTTGATTGGCGGGCACATCGGCCAGTGCGGGGATGTAGTCGGCGACTTTGCCCTGGCCGATCAGTGGACGAACTTCGTCGAGGATCGACTCGAGCAGCGCCTGCATGTCTTGTCCGGTCATTGTTTCTTTGAATCAGTGATAAACGGGGCGCGCAGGATACCTGAAACGCGCCGCTCAGGTGGCGCACTAGAGAACGTGAAGTCCAGCAGGGCAATACAGCGTTTTCATAGGGTGTGCATGGGTCAACTTCCAGGTAGGGATCGCTCGTCAATCAAAGGAGTCCAATAGCCCGTACACTGCGCCGCTGCGCTTACTCCACGAGGACTTTTGCATGAAATTGATGATTGGCTTGGCCGCCCTGTTGCTGGTATCGGCCTGCTCGACCCACTCGCCCACCGCTGCGCCGGCGCAGGATTCCGCCGCATCCACCTGCCTGGCGGGCGGTGGCACGATGAGGCAGGTCGGCAAGTTGCAGAGCTGGAAGTGCATCACGCCGTACAGGGACGCGGGCAAGGCGTGCACCGATTCGAGCCAGTGCGAGGGTGAGTGTCAGACCAGTGTGACCACGCAATCGGGCAACGGCCCTGTAGCGGGTACGTGCCAGGTGGATAACAGCCACTTCGGCTGCTCGGCGACGGTGGAGAAAGGCAAGCTGGGCCGGGCGATTTGTGTGGATTGATGGGCGCCGCCAAAACAGTCCAGGAGCGGGCTTGCTCGCGAAGGCGCAGTGTCAGTCACTGGGTGTGTCGCTGACCCGCCGCATTCGCGAGCAAGCCCGCTCCCACAGTTTTAACTGCGTACACCTAGAAAGTGCGCGACGTTGGAGACTGGCTCATCCAGCACAGTAGGCCGAACGGTGTGCGTGAACCAAAGGGCGCCACCGAATAATGTGGGAGCGGGCTTGCTCGCGAAGGCGCAGTGTCAGTCACCGGGTGTGTCGCTGACCCGCCGCATTCGCGAGCAAGCCCGCTCCCACCGTTTTTACTGCGTACACCTAGAAAGTGCGCGACGTTTGAACGGGTTCATCCATCACCGTAGGCCGAACGGTGTGCGTGAACCAAAGGGCGCCACCGAATAATGTGGGAGCGGGCTTGCTCGCGAAGGCGCAGTGTCAATCACTGAAGGTGTAGCTGACCCACCGCTATCGCAGGCAAGCCAGCTCCCACAGTTTTGACTGCGTACACCTAGAAAGTGCGCGACGTTGGAAGCGGGTTCATCTATCACCGTAGGCCGAACGGTGTGCCTGAACCAAAGGGCGCCACCGAATAATGTGGGAGCTGGCTTGCCTGCGATGAGGGCGTGTCAGCTGACATCAATGTTGCTGACCCACCGCTGTCGCAGGCAAGCCAGCTCCCACCGTTTTGACTGCGTACACCTGGAAAGTGCGCGACGTTGGAAACCGGCTCATCCAGCACAGTAGGCCGAACGGTGTGCCTGAACCAAAGGGCGCCACCGAATAATGTGGGAGCGGGCTTGCTCGCGAAGGCGCAGTGTCAGTCACTGAAGGTGTAGCTGACCCACCGCCTTCGCGAGCAAGCCGCCCCCACCGTTTTCAATGAGCACACGTCAAAAGTGCGCCACGTCGGATATCTGCTCATCCAGCACATCCCGCGCCAGCGCCCATGCCTGGTCCTTGGACTCTACGACCAGCAGTGGGTAGCCCCAGGCTTTGCCGAACATCGCGGCAAATGGCTTGAGGGCCAGGCGTTGGGCGGCACTGGGTTCTATCTGGATCATGCCTTTGACGAAGGTGCGCAGCGCCCGTTTGTTTTTCTTCATCCAAATCGAGGCTTGCCTGCGCTCCTCGTGAGAGTGCTCGTGGGCGTTTTCGTCCACGGATTTTTCGTGCAGCAGCAAGAAGGCCTGCTCTCTGGCCAACAACCCTTCAAAGACCACAAAGGCATCTTCCGGGCCGCTTTCGTTGGGCGCGTCGAAGACGATTTTCACCACGGGGAACGTTGTACTGTCGAGTCGCATGGCACAGCTCCTGAATGAGAGTAGATCTCACTATAGTGACCACGCCACTGGACGGCATTGCACAGAATAGCCAGACTGTTTCGCAATTCAGCCAAGCTGCGAACCGAATATGAAGCACCACCGCCTCGATCTGCATCATCCCTCGATGTCCAAGGATGCCGACGTATTCCCGCGTGCGGTGGTGGCCGTGAGTGCCAGCAGCACCAGCGAACGCTGGGAGCACACGCCGCATTCACATCGCAAAGGCCAACTGATGTACACCCTGCGCGGGGTGATTCACTGTCAGATCGAGGCCGGTATCTGGATCGTGCCGCCCCAGTGCGCGCTGTGGATTCCCGGTGGCCTGCCGCACGCCGCGAGGGGTTCAGGTGAGGCCGAGGTGTATTGCCTGTTGATCGACCCCGACGTCAGCGGCGCCCTGCCCGCGCAATGCTGCACCCTGGCTGTGTCGGGCCTGTTGCATGAGTTGATCGGCAAGGCGGTGAGTTTCCCGCAGCTGTATGACGAAGACGGCGCCCAGGGACGTTTGATCAACACGCTGCTCGATGAACTGGCCCAGGCACCGGTCGAAGCCCTGCATTTGCCCATGCCCCAGGACCCGAGGCTGCGACGCCTGGCGGAGAGTTTGCTGGCCGCCCCCAGCGACAAGGCCACCCTCAGCCAATGGGCCGTGCGCATCGGCATGAGCGAGCGCAGCATGACGCGCTTGCTGTTGGAGGAGCTGGGCTTGAGCTTCGGTCGCTGGCGCAGGCAGTTGCATGTGATCCTGTCCCTGCAACGCCTGGCCAAGGGTGAAAGCGTGCAGCGCGTGGCGCTGGACCTGGGCTATGAAAACGCCAGCGGTTTTATCACCATGTTCCGCAAAGCCGTGGGCCAGCCACCGGCGCGTTACCTGGCGGACCGCGCCGGGGCGTCGAGTACCACGCCTGCAGCCATTTCGATGCACTCGGGCGCCTGATCAGCGCTGCACCGGGACCCGAATATCGCCGCTGCGGCACTGAGTCTTGACGCTTGCGGGGCAACCGGCAAAGCGCAATTCCTTGGTCAGGCACACGCGCACTTCGGACAACACCTTGCCCTTGCAGATCACAGCCATGCCATGGTCGCCCATGGCCGGGTTGCTCTGGCGAAACAGGTGTTCGATGTCGCGCGCTTCCAGGTAGTTGGGCACATTGAACGGCTGCAACTGCGGCGGAATCTGCACTGTCGCCAGCGCCGCATCCGTCGCGTCCAGATAGCGCGACGCATCCAGACCGCTGCACGTGCCGTGCCTGGACCATTCATGTTTAAGCAGCGTGCGCGTGGGGAATATCAAAGCGCCCTTGGCCAGTTCCTGCGCCGACAACCGCGATTGCGGGTCACACGATGCAGGCCACCCGCCTTTGGCGTATTGCGGCCATAGCCCATGCAAGACAAACCCATAGCCCTTGCCGGAGCATTGTTGGTTGTCCGCGTGCGTGAGGCAAAACGTCGGCGACCACGACAGTGACAGCAGGTAAAAATCAAAATCTCCCGCGGGCCTCTGCTCGCGTGGCGCCGCTTGCGCCACCATGCTGGCCAGCACCAGCCACAGCGCTATCCAGGCTGTCTTGTAGTTCATCCATCTGTTCCTTGAAAACATAGGCGCCGCGCACCGCAGGACGGTTACTCGGGGCGGTTGGGATTGCGCTGCAGTACCTTGTCCAGAACCCGATCGGTCTTCAACGCCTCGATCGCCAGCGAAGGATGCTCGGCCTCGCCACGAATGTGGGCGTTCATCGCCAGCACATGGTGCCACTGGATATGCGCATGGCAAGGTACTTCGAGCACTTCGTCGACTTCGCCTTCAAGGCGCAATGGCTGGTCTTCGAACACGGCAAAGGTGATGCGGCCGCGGCTGCCGATCAGCTCTACGCGGTCTTCGCGGCGGTCCGCAACGAAGTTCCAGCAGCCCATGCCCAGCGCGCCGGAACCGAAGGTCCAGCAGGCCGTCACCGCATCTTCGGCGGCATATTCCCCGGCTTGTCGGGCGGTAAACCCGGTGACTTCGACGATATCGCCGGCCAGAAACTGAAACAAATCAAACCCGTGGCTGGCGAGGTCGGCAAAGTAGCCGCCACCGGCAACAGCCGGGTCGGTACGCCAATTGGCGGCGCTGGCGTCCGCGGCGGCCGGTGGTTTGCTCAAGGTCCAGATCACTTGGCGCAATTCACCGATGCGCCCGTCTCGCAGCCAGTCGCGCACCTGCTCAAAGCGCGGCAGCGAGCGGCGGTAGTAGGAAACAAACAAGTGCAACCCGGCGCGTTCGAAGGTGCGCTGCATCAACGCGCTTTGCTCGGCGTTGAGGGCCATGGGTTTCTCGACACAGCAATGTTTGCCGGCGGCCGCCACCATCAGGCTGTATTCAAGGTGGCTGTCAGGCGGTGTAGCGATGTACACCGCGTCCACTTCAGGGTCGTCGATCAGTGCCTGAGCGTCGGTATAAAAGCGCGCAATGCCGTGGCGTGCCGCATAATCGCGCACCGCCTCCTCGCGACGCCCCATCACGGCCACCAGTGCCGAATCTGGTGCTTTGTAGAAAGCGGGTCCACTCTTCAATTCAGTGACACTGCCACAACCGATCATGCCCCAACGTACGGTAGTCATCTGTTCTCCTCGTCCGTTTTCATCAATCGGTCAGTATCCACATCCCCACCCGTGCGCGCCATAAGCACTTAGCATGACAATTGCATTACACTTTTATGACATTCATCCCGCTGCGGGGGCACACACGATGAAAATAAGGGCCACGGTCATTTGCGAACACGAGGGGCATATCCTCTTCGTGCGCAAGGCCAGATCGAAATGGGCATTGCCCGGCGGCAAGGTCGAGCGTGACGAGCGCCCGGTCGGCGCGGCCGAACGCGAGCTCGAAGAAGAAACCGGATTGAACGTGGACGGCTTGCTGTACTTGCAGGAAGTGAAGGCCCGCGACACCGTGCACCACGTGTTCGAAGCCTCGGTGGTGAATATCGCCGAGGCACGACCTTGCAACGAGATCGTCGATTGCCGCTGGCACGCCTATGCCGCGCTGGACGAACTGGACACCACCGACGCCACCCGCCACATCGTCAAATCCTTCCTGCGCCGCTTGTAATTCCGCGCTCTGCACGCTGTCCAGCCAACCTCGCTTCACCACGCCATTCGCTTTCTGCCGTTCGACAAAGGATTTGACGAACGCGGCAGCGGCCGCATGCGCTACCGAAACCGCGCGCGAGTCGCCAAATAGGGCATCTTCGAAAGATGGGCCGGTTAGCCTGAGAGCCTTGCGCGGTGAAAGTTGTGGGAGCGGGCTTGCTCGCGAAGACGGCATGTCAGTCAATGAATTCGTACCCGACCCACCGTCTTCGCGGGCAAGCCCGCTCCCACATTGGGTTTCCCTACCGTCAGGTAACTTGCAACCCGCCGCCGCACAGCGAAGAAGCGCTTTTGTTGTAACCCATCAGGGCGCGGTGCTTTGCTTTTGATCGAGACTCGGCCCCAAAAAGGTGACCGACACTCGGGTTGTTGTGCCCGCACTGGCGCCTTCGCGGCCTCGCTAAAGCTCGACGGCTCCCCCACTGGATCTGCACAGGACCGTGAACGCTAAACCACCACTTCCCGCTCTAACACCAAGGTAATCCCGGTCTGCCCATACGCCTTGGACACCCCATTCATGGCCTTGAAGTCGGCAAAATCCTCACCATCATTCGGGTCCATGTACCCACCGCCCGGCCGCTCCATCACATAGTGCAGGCCAATCAAAAACGTCGTCACCACGATCAACGCACGCCGGTTCGCCGCCAACGTCGGAGGTTTGCCATGAATCACCGGAAACCCGGCCTTGATGCATTGCTCCTCGCACTGCGGGTAGAGCACCGACAGCGCCGTGGCCAGAAACCCATCCATGTAGATCGTCACATTCAACCCCAGCGAGCGCGCCGCCAACGCCACGTTATGCGGGTAAGAGTAACCCGCCTTGGTCGGGTCGAAAGGCTTGACCACTCCGCCCGTAATGGCGCCGGACGTGATCTTGTACAGCTCGACTTCACACATGTTGGTGCGCAGGGCGTCAGTCGCCGTCAGGCCTGCGGGCAAGGTGCCGCCCAGTTCCACGGCGGCGCACAGCAACGAGGCCGCCCCACAGGAAAATCCAAAGGCTTGTTTCTTTTTAGCAGCCGGCATATGCAACTCTCGAGGGTGATCGTGAGTGCATAACAGCTCAAGAGCGCGGTTTATTCCCCGCGACCTGGGGAAGTTTCTCGCGGCTTTTGGCCTGCCCGCGCTGGTACAACGCCTCCACCAGTTTCTGCCGTTCATCCTGGGGCAGATTGCTCGCGAACTGCGCCAGTGTCGTGTCCACCAAGGCCCGCAGCGCGGCGTCGGCCTCGCGCGCCTTGGCCAGCTCCGTCACCAGCACTTCGCGATCAAGGGTCGGCGCTTCCAGCTGTTTGATCACGCCCAGCCGCGCTTCGCGACCGGCCATGATCAGCGGTTGGCTGTCGGCACGGTTCTGGCGCAGTAACTGGCGCAATTCCTTGCGTCGCTCTGGCGGCAATTTGATCATCGCCTGGCGCAAACCGTGCTGGTTGACCACCGCTTCGGCAGGCCGGGGCGTGGCCATCCAGTGGTAGAGGCCGCCACCCACGCCGCCGATCAAAAACACGTTGAGCAGCACCGAGACAAGCAACCACGGTTTAAGGGATTTTGGGGTCATTGCTCGGTTTCCTCGGCGTTGACGGTGAAGACGACGTCGGCATCGCCCTGATCGAAGACGCTGGGCAGCACGTCGGATGACAGCATCGGCAACGGCACGCTCAGCGACGCCACCAGCACCCCGGCGGCGATGCCGGCAATGCCCGCGCCCACCAGGCCTGCGGGCGACAGCCAGTGGGCGTAACGCGACCAGAACGACGCCCGTCGCGGTGCAGACTCACGGATCTGGCGCGCCAGCGCCGGGTCGGCGAATGCCAACTGATGGCTGTCCAACTGCCCATCCAGCCAGCTGGCCTCACGCAATGCCTCGCGGGCGTGGACATTGCCGCTGTCGAGCAGCGCCTGGGCGGGCGCCTGCTCAGCCAGAGGCCAACGGTGCAGGCTGGCCCCGTAGGCGTCAGCCAGGTGCGCAAATCGTTCAGGTTTCATGGTTTTCCCCTTCCTGGGCGGGCGAGCCCGGGTGTGTCGGCAAGTTGACTGCGCAACTGGCGTCGGGCCCGCGACAGCAGGCTCTCCAGTGCCTCGACGCTGATGTTCATCAGGGCCGCGGCGTCGATATTCGACAGCTCCTGGTAGTACTGCAACACGATGGCTTCGCGCTGCCGCTCGGGCAAGGTCGCCAACGCGGCGGCCATCCTTGCACTGCGGTCGGCCGTTTCCAACTGTTCATCAAGGGCCGGCGCGCTGTCCGCCAGTTCCAGCACCTCGTCTTCGTTCAACGGGCGCTCCTTGCGCCGACGCAACCGGTCGTGGCACAGGTTGAGTGCCACGCGGTGCAGCCAGGTGTCGAAACGCGCTTCGCCAGGCCGCCAGCTGGCCGCCTGGCGCCAGATGCGCAGGAAACTTTCCTGGGCCACGTCCTTGGCCTCGTCGGCATCCCCGAGGATCCGACTGGCGAGCGCGAGCAAACGCGGAAGCTTGCGCGTCACCATTTCGTTGACGGCAGCAGGCTCGTTGTTGCTGATACGCGCCAGTAGCTCAACGTCCGGATCAGTGTCTTTCAATCGGGCAGTTCTCAATGCACTGGCTAAGGTTCAGGGTTCAGCGGATCCAGTGGCCTTCGCGCCAGTACCAGTTCGGGCCACGGGATTCCCAGTGCCCAGGTTCCCAACGGGCATTGCGCACCACCTCCTGCCAGTGGCCCGGCACCCAGGCATACGCGCCGTGCATCCATTGCCAGTGGCCACGGTCCCAGACAAAGCCTGGGCGTTCGGCGGGAATCACTTCAACACGCTCCGCCGGTGGCGCCTGGCGGATGATCACTTCGGTTTGGGCAAAGGTCGGGGGGCTGACAAGCGCGGCAAACGCCAGCGGAACCAGCAAGGCATAGCGCAATTTGGCCAGTGGATTCATGGCAACTCCTTCATACGGCGGACGAAAATGTTCGCTGCTGATGGGTTGAACGGCGGGGTAGGAAAAATCCGTCGCGATAACGACAAAATTTTTCTCGACGCTGGTTAAGGCGAGTATTACTCAGGGGATGGCGGCGCTTGATGAAATGTTTGAAAGCGTGGCGACGGATTTGCGCAAGTGGCGGCGTTCAAGGTGTAACGCAATGCACACCATGAGGAAATAACCATGTCTCGTCGCCTGACTCTGCTTGTCGCCGCCCTGCTGATCGCCAGCCTCAGCGGCTGTGTCATCCTGCCGGAACACCGGCATTGCTGCTGGCGCTACTACGGCGCTGTGTCCACGCCCAGCAGCACCGTGAACAGCTAACCGACTGCCGCAAAGCCACGGCGCCCGGCCTTGATCTCGGTGCGCAGTTCGCCAATCAGGTTTGCGATGGAACGGACGCTGTCCAGACCTTGGGGCGACACCCGGGTCAGCAACAGGTCGACACGCCCGGACGCCGGTTCAAATACGCTGATGCGCAGCGAGCCGTCGCTGTTGAGGCTGCACTCACACACAAGCGGCAGGAAGCCCGAGGCCATGATGCGGTTGAGTTCGATGATCGACATCATGACAAGCCCCCGTCCTTGGGTTCTACCCTGTAGGTGTGTTGCATCCAGCATAGATAAGCTTTTGCCGAGCACTGAACAATTAATTCAAAAGTGATACCTGAGCCGCATTTTGCCTTGTGGACGCTGGCGCCCTGGCGCCAAAAACCCAGCACGCGACCTCTCGTCCGCTGCCTGGGCAAGCGCTTGACTCTACACGGCGTTCACAAGACGCTCTTGGCTCTTTGCCATCATCCAGAGCAGCCCGCCATGAGCATCGATCCCCCAAGACTGCCCGACAGTGATGTATACAAAACGCTGCTGGAGTCGACCAAGGCCATTCCCTGGCGCATCGATTGGCAGACCATGACGTTCACTTACATCGGTCCGCAGATCGAAGCGTTGCTGGGCTGGACCCCGCAAAGCTGGGTCAGCGTGGACGACTGGGTCGAGCGCATGCACCCGGACGACCGTGAGTACGTGGTGAACTTTTGCGTATCGCAATCGCGCGCCGGCGTTGACCACGAGGCCGATTACCGCGCGCTGACGGTAAACGGAGACTACGTGTGGATTCGCGATGTGGTGCATGTGGTGCGCAAGGGCGATGAAGTCGAAGCGTTGATCGGCTTCATGTTCGATATCAGCGAGCGCAAGAAGACCGAAGAACACTTGATTCGCCTGCAAAAACAACTGGAGGAATATTCCTTCCAGGACGGCCTCACCGGCATTGCCAATCGCCGCATGTTCGACACCGTGCTGGAGCGCGAATGGGCAAGCGCCCAGCGCAGCCAGTTGCCGCTGTCGTTGATCATCCTCGATATCGATTTTTTCAAGCAGTACAACGACCACTACGGCCACATCAAAGGCGACGAAGCCTTGCGCCAGGTAGCGCGCACCTTGTCGCTGGCGGCTAACCGTCCACGGGATTTCATTGCGCGGATCGGCGGCGAGGAGTTTGTGTGGCTGCTGCCGGAGACTGACGCGGCGTCGGCCAGGCAAGTGGCGCGACGCTGCCTGCACCTGATCTGCCAACAACAGATCGAACATGGCTTTTCAGCGGTTTCCAAACTGCTGACCCTGAGCCTGGGCGTTGGCACTCATCTGGTGACGCGCAACAGCAACCTGCTCGAGTTTGTCGAGTCAGTCGATAAGTTGCTGTACAAGGCCAAACATAACGGGCGTATGCGGGCAGAGTTTGCCGACGATGAACTTTGACTCCACAGTCAAATTCCGGGCAAAAAAAATCCCAAGTAGCTGATGGAAACTTGGGATTTAAAAGTGCATAAACCGTGGGAGGTGAACGCCCGGCTATAGTACCGATTGTAAAAACCTGTAACAAGATGATTTTAATCCTTTCGTCGGATTGAAAACGCCGTAAGTCATTCAATAACCACACATTTTTTAAGGAGGACGGGATTATAAATGCCACTGTTTGGTGCAAGTTACGCCTCTATCTCCTTATATTAAAAAGGGTTATGAATCATAGAGGTGCAACACTGTTGGATGATTGCCCGTTTAATTGCCGGCATGTATCGCGAAGTTCCAGGCTGTTGGACGACGCCGCGCTGGCGACACGCTCTACCTGCCTGCAAAGTGCCAACCGCTCGGCCGCCTCGACGCGCGCCCGGTCGACCTGGGCATTGAGCCACATGAAATAGCCACCCAGTAATACCGCGACGCACAGAACCCCGATCGCAAAGTAGCGAAAGCCGTAGGACGCTGGGGGTTCCGTTGGGTTCATGACACTAAGGCACCCTGCTCTTCTCGTACCGGACGTCGTCGCCCTCGACCCGAGCAACCATCGACCAGCCCAGCCGCTGGTAAAACCCGTTGGCACGGATTTCATCGCGGCCATCGGTGATCAAAAACAACCGTTCATGCTGTTCAAACAGTGCCGCTTCAGCCACCGCCATCAGCGGCGGCCCAAGCCCAGGCCTTCGTAGCGGGCAGTACAAACATCGCAAACACCTCGCCTGCGGCCCGGTCGACCATGGAAAAGGCGACAGGCCGGCCCTCAACCTCGGCGATCCACACACAGGGCGCTTCACGAATGCTGTCTGCCAGCACCTGCGGGGTAATCCCCAGCGCGGTCATCTGTTCGCGGCTCAAATGGTTTTGCACCACCGAGGTGCGAATAGCGAAGAGCGTGTCGATATCGTCCGGCGTCGCCACGCGTATCGGAATTTGCATACGGGCCTCCTGTTGAAGGGCGCAATTGTATGCACATAGAAACATAAGCATTGTCGTGGATTTGTAAAAAGCCAGCCTGCGGGTGTATGTGAGCGCTGTCGAGCGCCACCGACAAGCACGCGCTTTATCTACACCGCATTCGCCTGCTGCTGGCGGCGATACTGCCCCGGCGCCATGCCATGCGCCTTGCGAAAGCAGCGCGAAAAGTACGCCTCATCGGTAAACCCGCAGCGCTGGGCGATCACGCCGATCATTTGCGCGCTGTTGAGCAACAAGGTGCGCGCCAATTGCATGCGGCGATCAAGCACCAGTTGCGAAAAGGGTTTGCCGGTTTCCTTGCGCAACAAATGCGTGAGGTAGTTGGGCGAGAGGAAGGCAGCGGCCGCAGCCTCAGTCAGGTTGAGGGTTGGCTCGTGCAGATGCTCGCGAATGTAGCCTTGCACCCGCGCCAGGGCGTCCTTGCGCCCGCGCCGGGTCGCGTTATTGGCGGCAAATGCCTGCAGCGGTTCGGCGTACTGCTCGCAGACCAGACCGATCAGTTGGAAGAGATAGCCTTTCAACCGCTCACGGGCGCCGAAGGTGCGCTGGGCGTCCAGAGTGCGCATGTGCGCCAGCCAGGATTTCACGTCGTCGAAGGCCGCGTCGTTGAGGATGAAATCCAACTGCTCCTGAAAACGAAACGGCGACAACTCCGGGGCTTGGCCGATGGGAATGTCCTCCAGGTCCAGCGGGTCGCAGGTCAGCTGCGGCAGAAAAAACGCCTGGCTGAAGTTGATCAGCATGAACTCGCCGTCTTCGGGATGGGGAATCACATGCAGGCGATGGGGCAGGATAAACGCCAGCGCCTTGTGCGGAAACGGCCGCACCGCGCCGCCGATATGCTGCACGGTGTCGCCGCCCAGGTTGATCTGGATCTGGAAATATTCATGCCGATGCGGACTGGTCAGCGCCGCCCGCCCGCGCTTGTCGCGGATATAAAAGTCGGGACGGTCGCTGCGTTGTTCCATGCCATAAGTGGTGACGCGGGTGCCTGGCATAACGAAATCTCGGGTGGCCTGGGCACCACTGTAGCCTCAACCCTGGCTGAGGGTGAAGCTCAGCTCGCCAACGCCGTCGATGCCGGCAGTAACCACATCGCCCGGCTGCAGCGCGCCAACGCCGGCAGGGGTGCCGGTAAAGATCAGGTCACCGGCCTTGAGTGCGACGGATTGCGAGGCATAGCTGATCACTTCACTGACCGACCAGATCAAGTCGGCCAGGTCGCCTACCTGGCGCTGTTCGCCATTGACCTTCAGCCAGATTTTGCCGGTAGACGGGTGCCCCACCGCACTCACGGGCTGCAACGCAGTGCTGGGCGCCGACTCATCAAAGGCCTTGGCCCATTCCCACGGGCGTGAGAGCTTTTTCGCCTGGGCCTGCAGGTCGCGGCGGGTCAGGTCGATGCCGACGCCGTAACCCCAGATGTGGGAAAACGCATCCTCGGGAGTGATGTTTACCCCGCCCTTTGCGATGGCCACCACCAGCTCCACTTCATGGTGAAGATCGGCGGTCAGCGGCGGATAGGCAATCACGCCCTCGGCCGGCACCACCGCGTCAGCCGGTTTCATGAAGAAGAACGGCGGCTCGCGATCCGGATCATGCCCCATCTCGCGGGCATGTTCGCTGTAGTTGCGGCCCACGCAGAACACGCGGCGCAGCGGAAAACGTGCCGCGCTGCCACGGATGGCCAGGGATGGGGTGGGTTCAGGAGTAATTACATAATCAGTCATGGCCTGCGCCTCTTGGTTTGCCTGGCGCCAGTATGACGAGGCGTGCCAGGGCAAAGTTGGACAGGCTGACGCAGATTTTGCACTGGCCGGTGCAGGTTAACGGGTTATTTACGCGCCACCTTATAGCGCAGGCAATCCTGATAAAAGCTCTGACGAATCGCCTCGGGCTTGAGCCGGGAACGGCTGTCGTAGGTCTGCTCGGTGATGCCCATGGCCATCATGCGCATCCATGACTTGCTGAACGTGATGGTCTGGATTTTTTGCCGTGCGGCATACAGCGACACGCCCGACAGTTTGAGTTCCTGGGCCCTGGCGGCAGTGCCGGCGCCCCAACTGCACATGTACTTGTCACCCTCGCGCAGCTCCCGTGCCTGCACGGCAGCTGCGCCGCCCGCCAACGAGCAGGCGATCAGCATGATTCCAACAGTGCGCATTTGCTTCCTCACCTAACCACCTGAAAATAAAAGTGATTCTGGCGAGAATTTTGTTACAAGGGGGCCATTAAATTGCCTTATCTGCCGTTCACCATTGATAGGTCGCGCTCGCCTGCACTGTACGCTGCGAGCCATACCAGCACCACGAATAGGAATAACAGGACGCCACGTATTCCTTGTTCGCCAGGTTAGTTGCGTTCAGCGCCAGGCGCAGGTTGTCCATGGGGTTGGCGATATTCGGGATGTCGTAGTGCACCGCCGCATCAACCAAGGTGTAGCCCGGCACTTTCAGGGTGTTGGCGGTATCGCCCCAGGACGAGCCGACATAGCGCGCCCCCGCGCCGACGCCGAAGCCCTTGAGCTGGCCGTCGTGGAAGGTGTAGTCGGCCCACGCCGAGGCGGTGTGGCGCGGTACACCGTAGGTGGTGGTGCCCTCAACCGGAATCGCCGGACCTATGCCTTTATCAGTGAGCGGCGCGTACTGCACGGTGCTGTTGGACTTGCTCGCGCGGTTGTCCAGGTAGGCGTAGGCCGCAGTGATGTCGAGGTTATCGTTGAGGCTGGCCTTGCCTTCCAGTTCAAAGCCACGTGACTGCTGCTCGCCGTCCTGGACGCTGCAACGGCCGTTGCCACACAGATGGCTCGGGTCCGGGTCCAGGGTCGGCACGTTGCTCTGGCGCAGGTCGAAAATCGCTGCGGTGATAAAGCTGTTGCTGCCCGGTGGCTGGTACTTGATGCCGATTTCATACTGTTTGCCTTCGGTCGGCTTGAACACCGACCCGCCATAACCGGTGCCCGATTGCGGGTTGAACGACTCCGCATAGCTGGCATACGGCGCCAGGCCGTTGTCGAACAGATAGACCACGCCGACACGGCCGGTAAACGCCTTGCTGTCCAGGGACGACTTGCTCTTGGCGCCGGAGCTGATGGTTTTGGTGGTGCTGTCGGTGCTGGCCCAGTCATAACGACCACCGAGCAACAGCACCCATTTGTCCCACTTCATTTGCTCTTGCAGGTACGCCCCGGTTTGCTCGCTGCGAGAGGTTGCGTCGGTGGCGAACGCCGGCGTGACCACAGGCGCGCCGTATACCGGGTCGAAGATGTCGAGGTTCGGCCCCTTGCCGTAACCGGCCTTGGTGTCGGTGCGGGTGTTCTGGTAGTCGAGGCCCATCAGCAATGTGTGCTGCAACGGCCCCGTGTCGAATTTGGCCTGCACCTGGTTGTCGAGGGTGTAGGCGTCCATGTCGACATCGGTGGCGATGGTCGAGCGGTTGGACGTGCGGTAATCGGCCTGCAGGTTGCTGTTGTAAATGCTGCGGTAGATGCCTTCGGCGCGCAGGTAACGCGCGTTCTGGCGCACAGTCCAGACATCGTTGAAGTGATGCTCGAAGGCGTACCCGACGGAGTAGTACTCGCGGTCGCTCTTCTCGAAGTTCTTTTCGCCGTCGTAGAAATCCACGTCGATCTTGCGCCCGGTGGGGCTGCGCAACACCGAGCCCCAAGCGGGAATAGAACCGTAGGACGCGCCTTTGGGGTCCTTCTGGAAATGCCCGAGCAGGGTCAGCGAGGTGTCCTCGTCCGGGCGCCAGGTGAAGGCGCTGGACAGCGACTGGCGACGGGTTTCGGTGTGTTCGACCTGGCCATCGGCATCATCGAACAACCCCGCTACTCGGTAGGAATACACGCCCTGATCATCCAGCGGGCCGCTGAGGTCGAAGGTGGTGCGCTTCTTGTTGAAGGTGCCGTACTCGACGCCGACTTCATGAAACGGCGTGTCCAACGGACGCTTGGTGACCATGTTGATCACCCCGCTCGGCGTGCCCTGCCCGTACAGCACCGACGCCGGGCCGCGCAGCACTTCGACGCGCTCCAGGTCAAAGGCGTCTTTTTGCGGCAACGCGTCACGACTCGACGGCATGCGCAGGCCATCGAGGTAAGTGGCCGGGGCGAAACCGCGGATGGTCAACTGGTCGAGACGCGAGGCCGTGGCGCCACGGGTTTCCGGAACCACGGCGGCGCTGTAGCGCAGGATCTGGTTGAGGCTTTCGGCGTTCTGCGCGCGCATCTGGTCCTTGGTGACCACGGAGATCGACTGCGGGGTTTCGATCAGCGCGGTGTCGGTCTTGGTGCCCGACAGGCTGCGGGTGGCCACATAACCGGCGACTGACCCGGTAGGGCTTTCGCTGTGGTAGGCGCCGCTGATGGTGGTGGCCTGCAACTCCATGGCGCCGCCGTTATCCGGTATGGCTTCCAGGCGGTAGCGGTCGGCGGAGATCTTCAGCGCCTGCAATCCGCTGCCGGCAAGCAACTGAGTCAGCGCCACGTCGGTGTCGTACTGCCCGTTCAAACCGTTGCTGCGCTTGCCGCGAGTCAAACTTGCATCGAATGCCAATACCAGGCCGGCCTGTTCGGCCAGGCTGTTGAGGGCCTGGCTGAGGTCACCGGCGGGAATCGAGAAACCGCGCAACGCGCTGCTGCTTTCTTCTGCGAACGAGCACTGGACGCTCAGCAATGGCACGGCGGCAAAGGCAAACGCCACTGACAGGGCCAGTGGATGCAAGGGACGAGCAAGGCGCGACATGGGAAATCCTGCGTAATAGAGGTTCTATTAACCATGACGGCCATGTCGGAAAATCGGGCAAGAATGAGAGTGGTTTTTATTTGCTGAGGTTTTACGCAATGAGCCAGGTCGCTTTTTTGTGTAGGCCTTCGGGGTAGTTCTTCGCGGTTTTTACCCGCTTAAAGTCATCCCTTTCTGATTTTTCCAGCCGTTCATCCAGGCGCTTTTTCCTGCGGCATGCTCCGACGCCTTGCCCTTTTGCCGAGACGTCACGGATGACCCACGCCGCCCACATTGCCTTTATCGAACATGAGCTCAATGGCTTCCATCAGAGCCTGGCGGAGTATCGCCAGCAGATGGGCGCCTGGTATGCGCGGGCGATGGACTCGGTCAGCCATGCGGCGGACATGCCGTCGTTGCTGGGGATGGATCGGGTATTGCGGGTGGGGGATTCGCAACGTTCCTTCAGCATTTCCGATGCGGATTTTTCCACCGTTGCGCGCTGCCCAGCGGGTGGCGAGCTGAAGATCGAGAGCAAGTTCGAGTCGGTGTACGACGTGCCGATCGGCGAAATCCCGGTTGAGGTGATTCGCCTGGAAGACGGCAGTTCTACGCGAGTCATGCTGGATGAACATGGCAAGGCCTCCCACACCTGCGTGGCCGGTGGGCGCTATCAAGTGCGGGTACAAGGCGGCGTTTCCACGCAGCAGGTAGACGCGTTGTTTGCCTCCTACGCCGGGCTGACGGCGGACCTGGAGCAATGGCTGCGCGAGCAATGGAACGGCTTCAAACCGTCTTGGCAGCAATCCACCGCCAGCGCGATTGGCAGCGGCGTGCTCGCGGGCAGTTGGGCGGCAATCAAGGAGGTCTGGGACAGCATCAAGCTGGTCCAGGCGATTCTTGCAGACCCCATGAAGTTCGGCGAGCAACTGGGTGCCGAGGCCGCCAAGTTGGCGCAGTTGGCCACCGATGCGCCGCAGGTCATGGAAAAGGCCATGTTGCTGGCCAGTGACGAGGCGGCGCTGTACCTGATGGTGCGCACGGCGATGCTGTGGCTGGACGCGTTGCCACCGGGCGATATTGCCGAGGCGGCGGCGGGGTTTGTGGTGTCGCTGCTTATCGATCTGGTGATTGGCACGGTGTTGATGATCGCGCTGCCGGCGGCGGGTGTGGCGTACCTGAGCTTGCGGTTGGTCAAGTATGGCGCACAGGTTCTCGATGCCGCAGTTGGCTTTGTGCGCGGCCTGCTTGGGACTCTGACCAAGTTCATGCAGGCGGTGGATCGCTACAAGGCCGTGGCAGTTCGCGGCGTAGTCGGTGGGCTGAAGCAAGGCACGATGCAGATGCGCTGGCGGGCACGGCAGAACGCGGTGCTGAAGCAGAAAGAACATGTGGATGATGTGCCTGCGGCTGCGAAGAATCCCCGTGGAGATGCGGCGGCGCCTGCGGATAAAACCGCCACCCATGGCTGCCCGGTGTCGATGGTCACCGGGGAAGAATTGCTGACCCTTACCGATGGCGCGCTGGACGGGATTTTGCCGTTTGAGTGGACGCGGTTGTACCGCACCAGTGCGGCGGAAGTGGATTGTGGGTTGGGGTTTGGTTGGAGTCATGCGCTGGCGCAGCGGTTGGTGGTTGCGGGTGATTCGGTGGTTTGGACGGATCATGAGAATCGCAGTACTGAGTTTCCGTTGCCTTCCGTTTCTCGGCCTGCGATTACCAACAGCTTGGCCGAAGCGGCGATCTACTTGGGTGCCCTGCCTGATGAGCTGGTGTTGGCTCAGGCATCACGTTTTTATCACTTTCGCGACGGTCAGCTGACAGCGATCAGCGATGCGTATGACAACCGGTTGCGCATTTCTCGTGATCGTTTGGGGCGGATTGAGCGGCTGGATAACGGTGTCGGCCGTTGTTTGTTTTTGCGTTACGAACTGGGCCGCATTGTGGCGGTGGACTATCAGGTTCATCGCGCCAAAGGCCGTGAGCCCTACGACTGGGTGACGGAGCAGAACGTCGTTTCCTACGCCTATGACGACGCTGGGCGACTGGTTTCGGCGACCAATGCCGTAGGTGAAAGCGAGGTTTATCGGTACGACGAGCAGCACGTCATTCTTGAACGGCAGCTGGCCGGTGGGGCGAGTTTCTTTTGGGAGTGGGAACGAGCTGGTAAGGCGGCGCGATGTGTTCGGCACTGGGCCAGTTTTTCGCAGATGGACACGCGGTATGTGTGGGAGGACGGCGGCAGGGTCACGGTTCACAACGTTGATGGCAGCCAGGAAGTGTATGTCCATGACCAACGGGCGCGGCTGGTGCAGCGGGTTGATCCCGATGGCGCTGAACACTTCAAATCCTATGACGACAAGGGCCGGCTGACGGTTGAGCAGGACCCGCTGGGAGCGGTGACGGCGTATCAGTACGACGACGCGGGACGCTTGGTGGCGCTGTTTCCGGGGGAGGATGAGCCGACTGCCTACGAGCACGATAACGGGTTCGTACGGGTTGCGGCGGGGAGAGGCGGTTTGGAAGTATGAGCGTAATGATCAGGGCGACATTACGCGTCAGACAGATCCTGACGGCTATGTTACGGACTACACCTACAACAAACACGGGCAACTGGTTGGGGTTTGGTATCCGGATAACGGCTGTCATCGGCTGGTTTGGAATGAGCGTGGGCAGCTTGTTGAAGAACAACTGCCGAATGGCGGGGTTAAGCGGTATCGATATGACGATGTTGGTCGGCAGACGGCGCGTGAGGATGAGCATGGCGCGCTGACTCAGTATCAGCGGGATGCAGCCGGGCGCCTGTTAAAGCTGACCCAGCCCGATGGGGCGACGCGAGAATACAGCTACAACCCGTACGGAAAAATCACCTCTGAACGTGACGGATTAGGCCACGTCACCCGCTACGAATACGCCGACGGCCTGCACCTCATCAGCCGCCGCATTAATTCTGACGGCACCCAGGTCAACTACCGCTACGACAACACCCGGTTGCTGCTGACCGAGATCGAAAACGAAGTCGGTGAAACCTACCAACTCGACTACCACCCCAACGGGTTGATCAAGCAGGAAACCGGTTTTGACGGCCAGCGTACGGCGTACGTCTACGACCTCAACGGCAACCTGCTGGAGAAAACCGAACACGGCGACGATGGCAGTCAGCTAATCACCCGCTACGAGCGAGACCCTTCCGGCCGCCTCGTACGAAAAACTCTCCCAGATGGCAACGTTGTTGAATACGCCTACGACCGCCAAGGCAACCTCCTCAGCGTCGACGACGGCCACTGGGCGCTCGCCTACGAATACGACAGCCAAAACCGCCTCACCGCCGACCACCAAGGCTGGGGCACCCTGCGCTACGGCTACGACGCCTGCGGCCAACTGAAGAACCTGCGCCTGCCGGACAACAACCGCCTCACCTTCAACCACGACAAAAGCGGCCACCTCGCCACCGTCGAGCTAAATGGCAAAACCCTCACTTCACACCTGTTCAAAACCGGAAAAGAACGCCAACGCCAGCAAGGCGAACTCCTCAGCCACTACGACTACGACGAGCAAAACCGTCTGCACGCGCATGCAGTGACCCAAGAGGAACACAAGCTCTACCGCCGCCACTACGACTACGACAAAGCCGGCAACCTCACCCGCCTGCTCGACACCCGTAAAGGCGAACACCACTACCACTACGACCCCCTCGCCCGCCTCACCCGCGCCGATCACTCGCAAGACCAGCAGGAGCGCTTCGGCCACGACCCGGCCGGCAACCTGCTGATGCAAGACCGCGCCGGCCCGGACATCGTGGCGGGAAATCGGTTGGTGATTCAGGGCGATCATCATTATGACTATGACGCGTTCGGCAACCTGATCCGTCAACGGCGCGGTAAAGGCCACCAACTCGTCACCGAGTATCGCTACGACTGCCAGCATCGGCTGATCGGCATCACCCAACCGAACGGACAAACGGCCAGCTATCGCTATGACCCGTTTGGTCGGCGTATCAGCAAAACCGTCGAAGGCATAACCACCGAGTTTTTCTGGCAAGGCGACAAGCTGATTGCGGAACATCACGCGGATCGTCATCGCAGTTACATTTACGAGCCGGACAGTTTCCGCCCGTTAGTTCTGCTGGAAGGCTTCGGCCCTCAAGACACCCAGCCCTTCCACTACCAACTCGACCACCTCGGCACCCCGCAAGAACTCACCGCCCCCGACGGCGAAATCGTCTGGTCCGCGCATTACCGTGCCTACGGCCAGATCAGCCGCCTCGACATCGAAAAAATCGGCAACCCGTTACGTTTCCAAGGCCAATACTTCGACCCGGAAAGCGGACTGCACTACAACCGCCATCGCTACTACAATCCAGATATTGGTCGTTACCTGACGCCCGACCCGGTGAAGCTGGCGGGTGGGATCAATGCTTACCAGTACGTGCCCAACCCGATAGGGTGGGTAGATCCGCTGGGATTAAATCGGTGCCCTGGTGGAAACGGATGTAAATCTACCCATAAAATCGAGGAGCCATCCTACACAGCTAGGGTTAACGAGCGAGAGCCAGAAACGCCGACAGGGGCCGACAGTAAACTCTCCCGAAATGGAGCATTCAGAAGGGCGAAAGAAATTGGCGGAATCCCTAAAAACCAGCATCCGGCACGCGTTTATCGAGAGACACTTACCGATCAAAATCGCTATATACAAGGACGTGTATATGAATTTAAATTACTCGAACGAAAAATTGAGATTCGCGAACATTCCCTTGGGCACAATAAAGGTAATCATGCACCCCACTTCAATACTGAAACAACTATCAACCATCGTAAAGTCCCACTAAAAATCGGCGATGACTCTCACACATACTTTAAGAAATGACTAATGAAAACCGTTTTCATCCAAGAAGTCGGCATTCACCCATGGGGTCAAGTATACGCGACCAACGATCACGAATTTTCGACAATTTCCCTGCTAAACCAGGACTTTGAAAGCGTTTGGAAAACATGGTGCGAACTTGCATCCGCACTGACATCGGAATGGCCAACAATCTCAATTTGGTACACCATGGGATTCCCGTACGAAAGCAAAACCCAGGAATATCTGGCTTTAAAACGTTTTGCGAAATCGTCAAGCCCCAAAGACATATTTAAAAAAAATGAAGCCACTTCAATTTATTCTGGAATAGAGCACTTGAGTTCAAAACCTGATCAGATAGACCCGGCCACACTCACTAGCTATCGTTATACTGTGACACTCATGCAGAAAAAAAATAGCGAGCCCAGCGACGTTTGGAATAAACTTAGCGATCTGAGCCACTTATCAACATCAGATGATTTCAAGCTAATATTGGCAGACCGAACCCTACTAGCTTTCAGATTCCATGATGCAGAAACACACGGAGTAGCTCAGATTATTTTTCACTCAGAGCATTTGCCCATCCTAAACGATGTAATTAGCAGGATGGAAATCAAAGAGATTCAGCAAAGAGACGTCTACACTTACATACACAGCTGAGCTATATAAAATGATTCTGCCTCTTTGGTGTCGGCCTTGACATACCCGATCTCCCCTGCCTGCTTGCCCAAAAAATATAAAGGCGAAGATCAAAATATGTGGCAGAACTGGGCTGACCCGCTCCAGAGTAAGAGACTTACAAATAACAAACCTTCCTCACAGAGAGGTATTAAGCGTAGGCCGCAGAAATAAAACGGATACCATTTCTCATTGCAAAAATCAAAATCAACCTTTATTGAACCCAAAGGTAAGCATTCATCTCTGCCTGCCCCCTCAGTTTACAATGACGCAATCCACGCCAATAAGACACCAATAAAATGAAAACAATCTGTGTGCCACTCACGATCGAAGCAATGAGACTGCTAGACATAAACGACTGCCCAGACCATCTACTTGAGAGCACGTCGCTTACAGAAGAAGAATACCAACAACTTTTAGAGTCTCGCGCATTAGAAAAAATAAACAACACCACTGGAAAGATAATCGATGAATATGAGGATGAAGCCATAACCACTCCGCAGGAGCTAAAGGAAAGCCTGCAAATACTGAAAACTCATTTAAAACCTAAAAACTCAAAAACGTTAAATAAAATAATCAGATTAAATGCATTAGCAATTAATAGAAACACAGGATTGTTTTTCTTTTTCTAACATAAAAAACTAAAAGCCGCTGCCGGTTTCACGCAAGAAAAAACAAAACCGTCACGTCAGGCACAATTGAACGTTGGCTACAACCCCCACACTTATTCAATGGATAGAAATAAAACGGCCTACATAGACGAGCCTCAAGTCAAACCATGGGAAGGTAGAGACCAGACAAACGACCCAGTTTTCCGTACGATGACTTTGATTGATCACGACTTCATTAGTGTTTGGTTTTCTTGGCGCGAGGATGCAGAAAGGCTTTCAAAACATTGGCCTATTCAGCAAGGGTGGTGATCGATAGACGGAGTGAAATTCAACTCAAAAGCTGAAGAGCATCTATTGAAGAAAAGTTTACCCAACGAACTTAAAAGCGGAGGCTTTTTCAAAAAAATGAAGCAAGAAAGGTTTACTCTATTATTAAAAATCGACCGACCGCGCCGAGCAAAATAGACCATCCGGTTCTGGAAGCCCCGCAAGACGTTGTTTTATTGCTTCAAAAATCCCGTTCCGAAAGATGTAATCATTGGACCAGTATGACAATTTTTGAAACCTGTATCACCGCTGTAAAATCCACGATTATTAAAAACACATCCATCCATAATTCTGTGTAGGTTTTACGATAGCGAAACACACGCAGCAGCCCAGCTTTCATTTTTTGATCAAATATAAAAACGAAGTCATTACAGCGCTGAACAAAATAACACCTGCAAAAATAAACGCTGAAGACGTTTATTGCTTCATCAACTCTTAATTTTGGAGCTAAAAAAGATAAAAACTGAGGCGAATTAGCTACATTCAGCATCGCACAGCCCCACCCTCACCCCCACGCCACCACCAACAACCCCACCCCCAACACCAAACACAACGGCGAATAAAAATACGTATCCAACCTAGCAAACCTCGACCCACCCACCTTTTTGAAAAACCCCACCAACTCCGAATCGCCAATCGCCCTGGCAAACATCACCACGGCAATCGCGCTGATCCCCCACTGCAGCGCGCCATGGGACACCGGCGAGAAATACAGCCCGGCCCGCAGGCAGACGAGCAGCGCAATCGCCACCAACCCCATCGCAACCAAAAATGTCCCCAGTGCGGAGGGCTTGAACGCTGGCCGCGGCCCGTGGGCGAATTCGCCGGGCAGTTGGGGGATGGCGGCAAGGCTGCCGAGTTTGCCGCCGGCGGCCCAGTACAAGTGCACCATGCTGATGCAGGTAAAAACCCCGACGATCCATCGCGCGATGACAAAGCTCATGGCGGGCGCTCCCTGAAATGTGCGAATGATGATAGTCGCCCTGAGATTTTTTGTAGGCATTTCGTCGGCGGCTGATGGTAAAGTGCCGCCCCATGAAAATCGCCCGTGCCGACCGCTCACTCATTGCCTGGATGCTCTACTGCTGCGTCCTGTTCAATGTGTTCGCGTGCAGTATTGGGCATGGGCAGATGCTGGGAATGCAGCTCAACGGCATCGGCGGCCAGTTCTGTACGGTGGACCCGCGTACCCAGGCGCCCAAGCAGAGCAACTCCACGGATGAGAACCTGCCGACGCTGTCGAAGGCGTTTGGTTGCCCGCTGTGTTCGACCGGCGGTATGGGACCGGCACTGAGTTCCAGCCTGAATGTGGCGGTGTTGCCACAACCCCATGCGCCACCACCGGCGGTGGTGCTTGCCGCTGACATCCCTGCCCGCTTCACCTGGCCTGCGGCCAACCCGCGCGCGCCGCCCGCTTTCGCCTGATCCCTTCGCTTTCCGATCTGCACCGGCCTCCGTTCCCGTTGGGGAATACGCGCGGCTGTGCGTTGTTTTCAAGCCAAGTTTTTCAGGATTCAACCATGAAACATTTACCCCTGTTGGCGGGCCTGTTCGGCTGCCTGCCTGTCTGTGGCTGGGCGCTTGAGTTGGCCCCCACCACCATTGATGGTGAGCAAACCGCTGAGCCGGGCCTGGCTCTGGATCAATCCAGTGGCATGGCGTCGCGGCTGGGCTTAAGCGTGCGGGAAACCCCGGCGTCGGTGGCCATTGCGACTCGCAACGACATTGAGCGCCATGGCGCCAAGACCTTCCGCGATGCGGCCAACACCTTGCCTGGCGTCAACGCCAGCGCGCCGCCGGGGTTTGGCGGGTTTGTGTCCTACCGTGGATTCACCAGCAGCCAGATCACTCAGATGTTCAACGGCATCAACGTCGCCACCGGCTTGGCCCGGCCGGTGGATGCGTGGATCTATGACCGCGTCGAACTGGTCGGCGGCCCCTCCTCCTTGATCAATGGTGCCGGCTCCGTGGGCGGTTCGCTGAACTATGTGACCAAGCTGGCGACCCGCGAGGAGCAAGCGGCAGAAGGCCAGCTCACCTACGGCAGCTACGACACCGCCGGCATGGCTTTTGGCGTCAACCATGCGCTGACGGAACCGGGTGCCGAGGTGCAGCATTACGCGCGTCTGGACGTGAGCCGCAACACCAACCACAGCTATATCGACCGCGACCAGCGGGATGCCTGGAGTGTGGCGTTTTCCCTGCTCAGCGACCTGACGCCCAACCTGTCCCACACCTTGGCGCTGGAATATCAGGATGAACATGAGGACAGCCCGTACTGGGGCACGCCGGTGCTCAACCCCAAGGCGGGTGAGTTGAAAATCGACCGGCACAACCGGTTCAACAACTACAACGTTGCCGATGGTCGTTACGAGCAGCGCACGATCTGGGCGCGTTCGATCATTGATTATCGGATCAATGACAACACCACACTGAAGAACACGCTCTATCACTTGGACAGCCAGCGCGACTACCGCAACCTGGAGACCTACCAATACAACGCCGACAACAGCGCGGTGAACCGTTCAACGGCCTACCAGGTGCGTCATCAGGGCGAACAGAACGGCAACCAGTTCGAACTGCGCCACGACGATACGTTCTTCGGTTTGTCGACCACCTGGTCCGGCGGCTTCGAGTACAAGGTCAACAGTACCACCAACAACCCACTGAACGTGCCGGGTAACAGTAGCGTGGACCCGAACCATTACACCCCGGGGCACTTCTACGATATACCGGGCACCCGGCCGGGCTTCGTCAAGGACAAAACCAATGCGGTCACCACCAAGGCACTGTTCGCCGAAAACCGTCTGGGCCTCACCGACAAACTCTCGCTGCTGACCGGCCTGCGCTACGACGCTATCGACCTGGACGTTACCAACCACAGAACGGTGACGGCCACCAACCCACGTCACTTCAAGCGCAGTTGGGAGCCGGTGACCGGTCGCGTGGGCCTGACTTACCAGTTCATCCCATCGGCCAATGTGTATGTGCAATACAGCACCGCGGCCGAGCAGCCGTCGACCACCACCCAAGTGTTCGACGTGTCGACCGGCAAACAGTGGGAAGTGGGCAGCAAGTTCGATTACCTGGACGGTCGCGGCTCGGCCACCGTCGCGGCCTACAAGATCGAACGCAAGGATTTTGCCGTCACCGACCCGCTGGACCCGAACAACAGCATTCCAGTGGGCGCGCAGTCCTCCAAGGGCATTGAGTTGGCCAGCTCATTGCGCATCACGCCAACGCTGCTTGCCGAGGGCAATTTCGCCTGGGTGGACGCCGAATACGATGACTTCAACGAAAAAATCGCCAGCGGTGCGGTGGTCTCACGCAAGGGCAATACGCCCACCAACGTACCCAAGCGCGTGGGCAACGTGTGGCTGACTTATGACTTTACGCAAGACTGGCAAGGCGGCGTGGATGCGCGGTATGTCGCGCAGGTGTATGCGGACAATGCCAATACCCTGACGGTACCGGCCTACACGCTGTTCGGGACGTTCCTGCGCTACAAGGTGGACTCACACACCTCGGTCACCGGCCGGGTGCGCAACCTGACGAATCAGGTGTATGCGGAGTTTGCACATGTGTCGCCGGCGTATTACCTAGGATCGCCAAGGACCTTCGAGGTGGCCGTTCAAACCAAGTTCTAAGCCTGAAATACAATAAAAATGTGGGAGCTGGCTTGCCTGCGATAGCATCACCTCGGTCTACCTGATAAACCGAGGTGCCTGCATCGCGGGCAAGCCCGGCTCCCACACAAGACCACATTTGAATCTGCATCGAATAGAAAGAATGTCGGCTTACTTCAGACTGGCCTCAACCTTTTGCGCCACATCCGCCGTCAACCACGCCTTCCACACTTCAGGATGCTCTTTGAGAAACGCCTGGGCCACTTCGCGTGGCGCCGTATGATTCTCGCTCATGGTCGCCAAGGCCTTGTTCAGCGGCTCGATGGGAAACTGAACCTTGGTAAAAAATTCGGCAATCTGCGGGTTTGCCTGCTGGAACGGCGTCGATACGCCAATGCTCAACTTGGACGCTAATGACCGAGTGGGCCTCGGGTTGGGGTTATCCGCGTCGGTCAGGGTCTTCCAGGCATCGGCATCAAACGGCGGCTCTTCCAGCTGGATCAGTTTGTAACGCCCCATCAGCGGCGTCGGCGACCAGTAGTAGAACAACACCGGTTTGCCACGACGGATCGATGACGCAATCTCGGCATCCAGAGCGGCGCCCGAACCACTGCGAAAATTCACGTAGCTGTCGTCCAGGCCGTAGGCCTTGAGCTTCTGCTTGTTGACCACTTCCGAAGTCCAGCCGATGGGGCTGTTGAGGAAGCGCCCCTTGCCTGGAGATTCCGGGTCTTTGAACACATCCTTGTAACGCGCCAGGTCTGTGACGCTTTTGAGGTCTGGCGCCAGAGGCTTGAGGCCCTTGGCAGGGTCGCCCTTGACCACATACTCCGGCACCCACCAGCCTTCGGTGGCGCCCTTGACCGTGTCGCCCAGGCCTACCACTTTGCCCTCGGCCTCAGCCTTGATCCACACCGGGCTGCGGCCGGCCCACTCTTCGCCAATCACCTGGATGTCGTTTTTCGCCAGCGCGGTTTCCAGGGTGATGGTAGTGCCGGGCAAGGTATCGGTGGGCAGGTCATAGCCCTTCTCAACGATAAAGCGCAGCACCTCGGTGATCAGGCTGCCACTCTCCCAGTTCAGGTCGGCGAAATGCACCGGAGCCTGGGCGGCCGATACCGGCAATGAAGCCACCGACAGGCTCAACGCCGTCAGGGACGCTGCCAACAGGGTTCTCAATCCTTTCATGCCTTTTGCACCTCGCGTTTTCGCAGCCATAGCGGACGGCTTTGCTGCCAATGCGCGAAGCCTCTGATTAGTTAAGTCAACTCAACTGTAGTAGAGGTTCCGGAAGAGCAGAAATACACGCGAGGTTTATCGACTACTCACTGGCCTTGAAGGTCACCAGTTCACCCTTGCGCCACTTGGCGGCCTTGCCGGTCACGGCCTTGAGCGTTTTGGTGAGGTTTTCCTGCAGTTGTTCGTGAGCGGCAAACACCAGCATTACGCTGTGGCCTTCCTTGAATACGATGCCCTGGCCTTCGGCTGAAGAAACAAAGGCGTAATCGCCCAGGCCATACACCGTCAACTTGATATCGCGGAACTTCAATTCGAATTTGCCGCCTTCACGGCTCGGCAGCACCGCCGCGCGAAAATGGTCGCCGACCTTGAGCTCCAGGCGCGGCTTGTCATCCACCACCATCGCCGCTTCGGTGTCGATTTCGGCAATGTAGATGCCTTCCGGCGTCTGTTCGGTGATGTAAACAAAACGGGATTGAAACTGCTTGACCAACTTTGCGCGCAAATCACCCAGCACGAATAACGCGTGCATATCCAGATTACTGACTGCCAAGGAAACGCCCCCACATCAAAAAAGCACGGACCGCCGCAGCGGACAGCACAAAAAACGGCCGTAACGGCTCGATCACACATTCATTAAAAAACTGAAGAGAACCCGCTGCTGCGCTGTAAGACTAGTACACAGATGCGCGATGAACCTTATGCAAGTCATCAGGCGCCACAGGAAATCACAGGTTCAAGGACCTGAGAATACAGGCCGATCAGCTTCAGAGAATAACCCAATAAAAAACGCAGTTTCCGACAGCTTACACATCACAAAATACCTGGCCATGGAACCAGGCCAACGCTGTGGACGACAATACTAAAACAGCAACGCGGGTCAAAACCACCTGAAAACGCTACGGGCAAGTCAAACAAGATCGACCGACAGGAGCCGGCCATGCACACACGTCAACTCAATGCTACGTCTTCCCGCACTCGTTCATCATGTCCAGAGGAGCGTCAATACTACTGCCTGGACAGCCCCGACGGGTACTCCAATTCCGTTCTTTACCAAGTTGTACCGGCGGGCCGCGATTTCTTTCATATTCTGGAAGTAACCAGCGGCAGGATCAGAGGCTTTCGCAGCAACCACATCCGGGCCTGCGAATTGGCCAAAAAGCTCGAAGCCAACCCGCTGACCTTTCACCCGGGAATCGTTTCGTCATCTGGATGAGTTTACTGCGCCGCCGCCCCTCAACAACTGCCATACTGGCCCGTCCATTGAAGTTTGCCCCTATTGGGTCAGGTTTTATCAGTGCAGTTACCTTGAAGGGAAGGCTATACGTGACGGAATTTGATATTGGCGAATTTTTCATCCATGGCGATGCGAGGGAAGTTGACGGTGAGTTTCAAGCGGTGATCATCATGCGGGCCAAACCACCGCTGACCACGGTCACAACACACCAGGTAGAAAAAGATCGTTGGTTCAAAACTGTCGATGCCGCTGCAACGGCGGCAAAAGATGCCGCCAAGGCACTTAAATCCGCCGTGGATTCAGGTGCACTCAATTCCTGACAATCCGATAGAACTCTGCCGCCTCCTGCGCCTCACATGCACAACGACCATCACCTTGCATGGAGAACACAATGGACGCGCCAATCCCCACTCTCGAAACGCTGTTTGAACAATTGGGCCTGGATTCAACCCCGGAGGCAATCGACGCATTCATCGATGCGCACCCGCTGGCTGAAGACGTTAAGCTGATCGATGCGCCTTTCTGGACGCCGCAACAAGCGGCGTTTCTGAAAGAAGAACTGCGTGAGGACGCCGAATGGGCTATCCCCGTGGACGAACTGAACCAGCGCCTGCATCAACCCCACTAACGAGCCTCAATGCAGGCTGTCGGATTGCTCCAGGCGTAATAACGCCTCCCAGGCAGCCCTGCACTCCTGCGCTTCTTCGCGGCTGGCGAACGCCGTGCCGCGTTGCTCGCCATTGAGCAGCACAACCCAGCAGGCTTTCTGACCCAGCGCGCGCAGGGTTTCGGGCACACCACTGCCGATCATCACGGCGACATCGACTTTGTTTTGCATGGAGCTTCTCCGCCACATTAGTTAGCTACCTAACAATGTTGGCTATGCTACGGTTTTTCTCCAGTTGGAAAAAGCTATCCCCGGAATAGCTCCATTGCACAAACAGCAACAATCGCTAGCGCGCCGGCTTCGCCGCCTCCGGTTTATAGCCCAGCCGCAACCCGCCCCAATGCCGTCCGTTGACCATGATCGGCACCGACAAGTCGTGCATCAACTCGCCGGTATCGCGGGTATAGGTCTGCAATAGCACTGCTTGTTGGTGGCTGCCACAGCGGATGCCGGTACGGTCTTCGAACTTGCGCTTGGTGCGGTTCTGCACCGCATCGACGTGGGCGTCGCCGGTGAGCGGATGGGAAAACGCCTTGTTGTGTGTCGGTACATAACCCTGAGGCGTGCAAGCAATGGCGAACACCAATCCCTCATGACGCGGCAGCAGCGCTTCCTGGATCGCCGGCAAAACCTGATCGGTGTAACGGTCAAAACGCGTGTGGTACTTGCTCGGGCTGGTATTCGGGATGGGCGTGTAACTGCGGTCAAACAAGTCCTGCAGGCTGATGCGGTTTTGCAATACATCGGCTTCGAACTGCTCGGCGATGCGGTGTGCGCCCTCGCGGGCCAAATCGTAGATGCGCTGGTGATAGTCATCCAGGCCGACTTCTGCCAAGCGCTCACTGATGGTTTCGGCTTGCCCTTCCATTTGCACGGCGGCGTCGGCCAGTTGGCGGGTTTGCTGGTCGCTCACGGTCAGATCGCTGCGCATCTGCTCCACCGCATGGAACAGGCTGTCGAGTTGCGCGCGGTTGGTATCGGTGCCCTGCGCAATTTCATTCACCTGCCCTTCCACGTCCGCCGCCAGGCTGGCGATGCTCTCCAGTTGTTCGCCGGCGTGTTCCACCTGTTCAACGCCCGTGTGCAGGTCCGCCGACAACTGTCGAATCTGCTCCACCACTTGCGCCGTGCGTTGCTGGATATCGGCGACCATCACTCCAACCTCATCGGTCGCCGTAGCAGTACGCCCGGCCAGGCCGCGCACTTCATCGGCAACCACGGCAAATCCGCGCCCATGCTCACCGGCTCGCGCCGCTTCAATGGCCGCGTTCAAGGCGAGCAGGTTGGTCTGGCTGGCGATCGATTGGATCACCAGCGTAACGCGCTGGATTTCTTCACTGCGCAGGCTCAAGGCTTCAATCAACTGGCGACTGGCGTCGGCACGCTGGCTGAGCTGGCGCATGCGCGCGATTGACTCGGCCAGCACTTCGCGGCCCTGCGTACTGTGCTGATGCGCCTGGCTGGCCGCACCCAAGGCTTGACGGCTGAGTTGGGAGGTGACCTGCTCAGTGCCGATCATGACTTCGGCGCTGCTGACGATTTGCCTGGCTGCGCTCAACTGCGATTGCAAACGGGCCGCCAATTGCTTGACCGAATAGGCCACGCCGGCAGCAGACAGCGCGTTATGGCTGGTGGTGTAGGAAAGATCGCGAGTCAGTTCGCCCATCGTATCGGCGACTGGGGCAGGCGCCACGCGGTGCGTTCGACTTTTAAGGGTGGGCAGCCATATCACCAGCAAGGCCAGCGGCAGGCACAGGTACAGCGGCAAGCCAGCCAACGCCAGGCCCAGCAGAACCAGCACCAGGGCGGTGCTCTGCAAGAGCGGCGTCAGCCAGCCGGGCAGCGCGCGCACCCGCGTGTGCACGGGCACTGCTGCGCCCATCAGAGATCCGTCCCCAGCCATCGTCGTTACCCCACTGCTTGTCGTTATTGTTTCTGCATTAAACGCCACTATCGGGCCATTATCCATGGGCCGTTAGTGGGAAGCTTGCAGCAGATCAATAGACAGGGGCGTAACCGGTATTGCTCTTGAGCGCCGCATCAGCAGCGCCCAACTTCAGCACATCAGGCTTGACGCTGATGCTTGTCGATCTGCTCGTGGCGCTCTTGCGCTTCGATGCAGTACTTGGTGGTCGGGCTGATCAACAGGCGCTTGAGGCCGATAGGCTCGCCGCTGTCGTCGCACCAGCCAAAGGAGTCTTCCTTGATGCGTTCCAGTGCACGCTCAAGCTGCGGCAGCATGCGCTGGTCGCGATCGATGGCATTGACCAGCCAGGTGCGCTCTTCTTCAACGGAAGCCGCGTCAGCCGGGTCAGCCGGGGTATCCAGGCTTTCGATGGCGATACGGTTCTGTTCAATGCGCTCGTGGTGTTCCACTTTCATGTCTTGCAGCAGCTGCTCGAAAAAAGCGTGCTGTTCGGCATTCATGTAGTCATCCGCCGGCATGGCCAGCAACTTTTCCTTTGTCATTGATTTCTCTATAAAAAATACGTGCATTAAGGCGAATAAGGGAGCGTTCCGGCAGACCTCTGCAGGCCTCGGAAAGGCGCCGTCCATTTCAAGCGCCACCCGGCACTCAATTTACGAGGGGCGGCAGTCTAAGGCCGACTTGAGGGCTCAGCAACTGAAAAGACAGGCATTTTTTCCCAATTAACCCCCAAAGGCACCAGGACGGGCTTGGCGAATGGTCATCGGAGTGCGTTTATAGCAAGAAATTCAGTGTTGTGGAGCTATATAGAAGACAGACGGTTGAAACTGGCTGGAGAAGGTTCAAATGTGGGAGCGGGCTTGCTCGCGAATGCCGAGTGTCAGTCAATACATCTGGCACTGATACACCGCATTCGCGAGCAAGCCCGCTCCCACATTGGGTTCCGCGCCAAGCCTTAATTCATTTATCGTTTGAGCTTGCGCTTATTGCGGTACTGGTCGATCACCACCGCGATCACGATGATCAGTCCCTTGATGATGTCCTGGATGTACGCGTCCACGCCGACAAAGGTAAACCCGCTGGCCATCACGCCCAGGATCAACGCGCCGATCACGGTGCCAGTGATGCGCCCCACCCCGCCCGCCAGGCTGGTGCCGCCGATCACCGCTGCGGCAATCGCATCCAGCTCATAGGACATGCCCATGCCGGCCTGGCCGGTCGCGGCACGTGCCGAGGCGACGACGCCAGCCAGGCCCGCGAGCAACCCGGCGATGCTGTAGACGATGATCAAATGGCGTTTGACGTTGATCCCCGACGTGCGCGCCGCCTGCATATTGCCGCCGATGGCGTAGGTGTACTTGCCGTACTTGGTGTAGCGCAGCGCGATATGGAAGATCACCGCCACCACCAGAAAGATGATCACCGGCATCGCGCCATGGCCGATCGCCGTGTACGAATCCGACAGCATACTCACCGGCTGGCCTTCGGTGTAGTAACGCGCCAGGCCGCGGGCCGAGACCATCATGCCCAGTGTCGCGATAAATGGCGGGATCCCCGTGACGGCAATAATGCTGCCGTTGATCGCCCCTGCAAGCAGCCCGACCCCCAAGCCCATTGCCACTGGTATCCACACCGGCAAATCCGTCAGGCTGGGAAACACCGCGCGGGAAAAATCCGAAGTTTGCGCCAGGCTGGCGGCAATCATCGCCGACAGCGCCAGCACTGAGCCTGAGGACAAGTCGATGCCCGTGGTGATGATCACCTGCGTCACGCCAATCGCCAGCAGGCCGATGATCGACACTTGCAGGATCATCAGCACCAGACGCTGGGAGTTCATCAGAAAACTCTGGTCGCGCACGATCCAACCGAACAGTTCAAATACCAACCCGATGCCGATCAGCACCAGGAAGATGCTCAGCTCGGTGGGCAAGCGCCTGCGGTGCTTGACCGGTGCCGTGGCAGGCTTGTTGTCTGTTATTGCGTTCATAGCCGATCACCTTCTTGTTCTGTGGCACAGGCCAACCGCAGGCCTGCGCTGCTGTTCGTCAGTGGACTACGGTCATACCGGAAGCCAGCTGCATGACTTTTTCCTGCGTCGCCTCCGCACGGTCCAGAGTGCCCATCAGGTCGCCCTCGTGCATCACCATCACCCGGTCGCTCATGCCCAGCACTTCAGGCAGCTCGGAGGAAATCATGATCACCGCCATGCCTTCGCTGGCGAGAAAAGAGATCAAGCGATAAATCTCGGCTTTGGCGCCGACGTCGATGCCACGGGTGGGCTCATCGAGAATCAGCAGGCGCGGGTTGGTCATCAGCCAGCGCGCCAGCAAGGCCTTTTGCTGGTTACCGCCGGACAAGGTGTCGATGCACTGCTCCAGAGACGGGGTTTTCACCCGCAGCTTCTTGCACATGTCTTCACACAACGCGCGCAACGCCTTTTGCTGGATAAAACCGTTGCCCGAGTAATGCGGCAGCACCGCCATTTCCATGTTTTCCAGCACCGACAGGCACGGGAACAGGCCGCTGAGCTTGCGGTCCTCGGTCAACAGCGCAAAGCCTTTCTCGATGGCCATGTGCGGGTCGCTGATGCGCACCGGCTTGCCGTCAAGGGTGATCTGCCCGCCAGAGCTTGGGGTAATGCCGAAAATCGTCTCCGCCACATTAGTGCGGCCCGAGCCCATCAACCCGGCGATGCCGAGGATCTCCCCGGCGTGCAGGTCGAATGACACCCCCTTGAACACGCCATCCAGGCGCAAGTCGCGCACCGACAGCAGCAGCTCGCCGATGGGCGTCTCACGCACCGGAAACAACTGGCTCAGTTCACGGCCGACCATCATCGAGATCAGGCTGTCGCTGTTCATGCTGTCGGCGCGCTGCAGGCCAATGTAATGACCGTCGCGAAACACCGCGACTTCATCGGCGATGGCGAACACTTCGTTCATTTTATGCGTGATATAGACGATGCCTTTGCCCTGGGACTTGAGGTCGGCAATGATCGAAAACAGGTGGGCCACTTCCTTTTCGGTAATGGCCGACGTCGGTTCATCCATGATCAGGATGTCGGAGTCGTAGGACACCGCCTTGGCAATCTCGACCATCTGCCGTTCGGCGATGCTCAGGTTGCCGACGTGTTCTTCAGGGTCCAGGTTGATGCGCAAACGCGCCAGCAACTCGGCGGTGCAACGGTGCATTTCGCGGTGGTTGACCATGTGCAGGCTGTTGAGCTGCTCGCGGCCGATCCAGATGTTTTCGGCGATGCTCATGTGCGGCATCAGGTTGAGTTCCTGGTGGATCATCGCGATCCCGGCCTTTTGCGCCGCCAGTGGCGTTTCAAACACGATCGGCTTGCCGCGCAGACGTATTTCACCGGCGTCGGGCTGGTAGATGCCGGCGATAATCTTCATCAGCGTCGACTTGCCTGCACCGTTCTCGCCCATCAGCGCCAGCACCGAGCCAGGGCGAACGCGCAGTTGCACATCGGCCAGGGCCACGACGCCGGGAAAGCCTTTGCTGATGTTGAGGATTTCCAGCAGGTAGGGTTCTTCCGGCGCCAGGGGCTGGATGCCGGGAGGCTGCGAGACAACCGCTTGAGCAAGCATATCGGGTACTCCATCAGCAGGACGACCGTGGCCGACCTGCTCGCTTATTGTTGTTATGAAGGGCTACTTGAAGTCTTTGACGTTGTCCGGCGTGATCAGCTTGAACGGAATGATCACGTTCTGCTCGACCGGCTCGTGCCTGGCCATCTTGCGCGCCGCTTCGACCGAGCCGACGGCCTGCCCTTTCGCGTCCTGGAACGCTGACGCGGCCATGTCGCCCTTGGTAATCGCGTTCAAGCCGTCCGGCGTACCGTCGACCCCAGCGATCAACACGCTGCCCGGTTTGGTGCCCGCCGACTTCAGCGCCATGGAGGCGCCGATGGCCATCTCATCGTTGTTGGCCAGCACCGCATTGAATTCGCGGCCCTGGGTCAGCCAGTCGTTGACCAGCGTCATGCCGCGGTCACGCAGCCAGGTACCGGTCTGTTCCTGTTCGATGGTGATGCCGGGGTACTTGGCCAGGACCTCTTTCACGCCTTTGGTGCGGTTGGTGGTGGAGTTGTTGGCCAAGTCGCCCAACAGGATCACGATCTTGCCTTTGCCACCGAGTTTGTCGGCGATGTACTGCATTTGCAGGCGACCGGCCTCGACGTCGTCAGAAGTCACGGCCACCACATCTTTAGGCAAGTCTTTCTGATCGGGCCGGCGGTTGACGAACACCAGCGGAATGCCCGCCTTGGTCGCCGCACTGATGATGTTCTTGGTCGACGCGGTATCCACCGGGTTGACGATGATCGCGTCGACTTTCTGGCTGATGAAGTTTTCGACCTGACTCAGTTGCTTGACCACGTCGGCGCGGGCGTCTTCAAACTGCAGCTGCACGCCATCGCCCTTGGGGTAGGACTTGGCTTGCTTGTCCATGTCCTCGCGCAGGTAAGTCAGAAAGGTATCGTCGAAGGCGGACATGCTCACGCCTACTTTGATATCGGCAGCCGAGGCAAAACCGCTGGCAAGCAGCATGGACAAGGCCAGCGCGGTGAAACGGATCGGGGTCTTCATGAACGGTCTGTCTCCAATTTCTTGTTGGTTTTGTGGACGTTGCGTTTTTCAGAGCGAGGAAGTCGGCAGCCGCACGATCGGTGCTCCCGGAATGCAGCACACCAGGGCGTCTTTGTTTTCGACGCACAGCACATTGAGGAAGGAGAAATAAAACGGCCGGGCGCGGGGCAGACCGCGTGGCGCTTGCTGGGCAGGGCGTAAAACTCGCAGTACAGCGTTGAAGATTTTCATCTGACGGTACCTGGTTGTTTTTGATCTTGTTTTTGTTGAGTCGCCTGGATCAAGCCCGAAGCGTACTTTTTGCAACCTGGAAAAGACTTTATTGGAAAATAATTTCCATATCAACCTGTTTTAGAATTTTATTCTATTTTTGTTGAAACCACCTGCTGGCGCTCGCTGCTAAGGCGTGCGGCGTCCAATATACGGGTGGTTTCCAGTGCGTCATAGGCGTTGACCGGCAGCGCTCCCTGCCCTTGCACGGCACTGTGCAACTGGCGATAGAACTGCGTCCAGCAGCCTTTCTCCGATGGCACACGCTCGCGTTCCGCGCCTTGCTCAAACCAGCCCCAGCGTCGGTGCTCTTCAGCGCCCCAGTGCTCGCCTTCGGTTTTCGGCGTCTTGCCCGCCATCAGCGCTTCTTCCTGGCCATCAAGCCCGTCCACGGTGTAACACCCCAGGGTGCCGCTGACGCGAAAACGCGGGGCCTGGCTGTTCTGCAGCGCACTGCCCCACAGGTGGGAAATCACGCCGTTGGCGTGGGTCAGGGAAACGAAAAAACCGTGGTCCAGCGTCGGGTATTCCGCGCTGAAGTGTAATTGCGCGAACACCCGATCCACCGGGCCGAACAGTTGCAGTGCCTGGTCCACCAGGTGGCTGCCGAGGTCACGCAGCCAGCCGCCGCCGCTGGCATTGCCTACCGATTGCGGGTTGTAGCGCTCCACACACGATTCAAACCGGGTGATCTCGCCCAGCGCGCCGGTGTCGACCAGTTTGCGCAAGGTCAGGAAATCCGAATCCCAGCGCCGGTTCTGGTAGACGCTGAGCAACACGCCCTGGCGTTCGGCAGCGGTGATCAGTGCCTGGGCCTGTTCGGCATTGCTGGCGAAGGGTTTGTCGCTGACCACGGCGACGCCGTGTTCGATGGCTTCCAATACCAAGGCCGGGCGGCCTTTGAGGGTAGTGGAAATCACCAACACGTCGACACCGGCCTCGACGATCTGGCCGATGGAGTCGTAGGCCTTGAGGCCTGGGTGATCGGTCGCCAGTTGCTGGCGGCGCTCCGGGGAACGCGTCACCACGCCGACGAAGGTTGCGCCGGGCAGCGTTGCAATCAACGGCGCGTGAAAGAAGCGGCCGCCATGGCCGTAGCCGACTAGTCCGATTCGCATACATACACTCCTTCTGGAACTGGAAACCCAATCAAGTGTGGGAGCTGGCTTGCCTGCCAAAGCAGTGTGTCAGTCAATGAACCCATCACTGAAACACCGCTATCGCAGGCGAGCCAGCTCCCACCTTGGAATGATCGATTTCTTATTGGCACAGCTCGCGGGTCACCCGCTCCAGCATCATCCGGTTGGACTCATCCGGCCGGTCTTCCCAGGCAAACACCGAAACCGTAGCGATGCCGTCGAACTTGATCTCGCGCAAGGTGCCGAAAAACGCCTCCCAGTTGACCTCGCCCTGACCGATGTCCAGGTGCTGATGCACGGTGGCAGTAACGCCCGGCGGGTTGACGATGTAGCGCAGGTTCGACGACGCGCGGTGGTTATAGGTGTCGGCAATGATCAAGTGGCTGAGCTTAGAACCGGCGTACTTGAGCATCGAGGCGATATCGCCTTGGCCGTCGTCATAAAAGAAGGTGTGCGGCGCGGCGTAGAGGTAGTTGATCCAGTCGCGGTCGAGGCCGCGAATGATGTCCACCGATTCGTTGTTGCGCTCACAGAAGTCATACGGATGCGCCTGGATATCCAGCTTGATGCCTTCGCGCTCGAACTCCGGGATCAGCTCATCCATGGAGCGCATGAACTGGTTTTCGCACACCAGCGGGTTGTCGGACTGGCCGGTGAACTCGGTGTTGACCAGCTCGCAGTCCATTTCCACGGCGATCTGGATCGCACGCTTCCAGTTGCGCACGGCGGCGACGCGCAGGCCTTCGTCGGCCGCGGCCCAGTGGTACATCGGTAGCAGGGATGACAAGTGCACACCGGCGTCGCTCAAGGCCTTGCGAAATTCCTTGATGCGCGCACGGTCAACGCGAGCGGCTTTGTAGAACGGCAGGAAGTCTTCGCGGGGCGACAGCTCGATGTGCTGGTAGCCCAGCTCCGCGGCCTTGTCGACCATCTGGCCAAGGGGCAGATGGCGGTACATGTAGGGGTCTAAGGCGATACGCATGTTCAGAGGCTCCCGGATTTGCTTTATGTGGGAGCGGGCTTGCTCGCGAATGCGGTGGGTCAGTCACCTGATTCGCTTACTGATGCACCGCATTCGCGGGCAAGCCCGCTCCCACATTTAATGCATTTCAAATGTAGATTTGGCCTTAGCCGTAAAAATGTGGACGCTCTGGCAGGCCGACTTTCACGATCTGCTCACTGCGCTGCGCCTCAATGCACGCATCCGCCGCCACCG
>NZ_CAWPSZ010000006.1:0-264123 GCF_963890955.1 Pseudomonas sp. MF6747 | reverse complement strand
CCATGGATGGCCCGTCACGGCGGCCCACGGATTCAAGCCGGAGTGAGGGCATGCCGAGCCTAAGCGAGGCACCGAGTGGTGGGGCAAAGACCTTTTGGTTACTTTTGGCTGGGCCGGCATTCCGGGCGTTTGCCAAAAGTGACCCGCTGTAAGAGCGGAACCACCAGCCGCCCTTACCGCAGCAACGGATATGCCCCCAATCCACCTCCCCCCATTCGCCCAGACAGCCCTGCGGTAGGTGCCCACCCGGCATTTCACAGCTACAATGCCCGCCTCAACCGTGACAAGCCTGACTAAAAAAACTATGTCCTTGCCCAAGCATCACCTGGAATTGCTCAGCCCGGCCCGCGATGTCGCCATCGCGCGCGAGGCTATCTTGCATGGCGCCGACGCCATCTACATTGGTGGACCAAGCTTCGGCGCACGCCACAACGCGTGTAACGAGGTGAGCGACATCGCTCAACTGGTCGAATTCGCCCGCCGTTACCACGCCCGCGTATTCACCACCATCAACACCATCCTGCACGACAACGAACTGGAACCCGCGCGCAAGCTGATCCATCAGCTGTACGACGCCGGCGTCGATGCGTTGATCGTGCAAGACCTGGGCGTGATGGAGCTGGATATTCCGCCCATCGAGCTGCACGCCAGCACCCAGACCGACATCCGCACCCTGGGCCGCGCCAAGTTTCTCGACCAGGCCGGTTTCTCGCAGTTGGTGTTGGCCCGCGAGCTGAACCTGCAGGAAATCCGCGCAATCGCCGATGAAACCGATGCCGCCATCGAGTTCTTCATCCACGGCGCCCTGTGCGTGGCGTTCTCCGGGCAATGCAATATCTCCCACGCGCAAAATGGCCGCAGCGCCAACCGTGGCGATTGCTCCCAGGCCTGCCGCCTGCCGTACACCTTGAAAGATGACCAGGGCCGCGTGGTGGCCTTTGAAAAACACCTGCTGTCGATGAAAGACAACAACCAGAGCGCCAACATCCGCGCGCTGGTCGAAGCCGGTGTGCGTTCGTTCAAGATCGAAGGCCGCTACAAGGACATGGGGTATGTGAAAAACATCACCGCCTATTACCGCCAACGCCTCGACGACGTCCTCGAAGACCGCCCTGACCTGGCGCGCGCTTCCAGCGGCCGTACTGCGCATTTCTTCCTGCCCGACCCGGAAAAAACCTTCCACCGGGGCAGCACCGACTACTTCGTCACCGACCGCAAGATCGACATAGGCGCCTTCGACACGCCCACCTTCACCGGCCTGCCGGTGGGTGTGGTGGAAAAAGCCGGCAAGCGTGACTTGCAGGTAGTCACCCATGAGCCGCTCTCCAACGGCGACGGCCTCAATGTGCTGATCAAGCGCGAAGTCGTGGGTTTTCGCGCCAACATCGCCGAACCCAAAGGCGAGTTCGAAGAAGACGGTGAGAAACGCTACCGCTACCGCGTCGAGCCAAATGAAATGCCGGCCGGCCTGCACCCGTTGCGCCCCAACCATCCGCTGAACCGCAACCTCGACCACAACTGGCAACAAGCCCTGCTCAAGACTTCGGCCGAGCGCCGTATTGGCCTGCAGTGGGTCGCGCGCCTGCGTGAAGACCAGTTGGACGTGACCGCGACCAGCGAAGAAGGCATCAGCGCCAGCGTCACCCTGCCCGGCCCGTTCGGCGTGGCCAACAAGCCGGAACAGGCGCTCGACACCCTGCGCGACCTGCTTGGCCAACTCGGCACCACCGAGTACCACGCCACGCACATCGAGCTGGATGCGCCGCAGGCATTCTTCATCCCCAACTCGCAGCTCAAGGCCTTGCGCCGTGAGGTGATCGAGGCGCTGACCGCCGCCCGCGTTGCCGCTCACCCACGGGGGGCACGCAAGGCTGAGACGTCGCCGCCGCCGGTGTACCCGGAAGCGCACCTGTCGTTCCTGGCCAACGTCTACAACCAGAAAGCCCGGGACTTCTACCACCGTCACGGCGTGAAGCTGATCGACGCCGCCTTTGAAGCCCACGAAGAAACTGGCGAAGTGCCGGTGATGATCACCAAGCACTGCCTGCGGTTCTCGTTCAACCTGTGCCCTAAACAGGCCAAGGGCGTGACGGGGGTGAAGACCAAAGTGGCGCCAATGCAACTGATCCACGGTGATGAAGTGCTGACCCTGAAGTTCGACTGCAAACCGTGCGAGATGCACGTGGTGGGCAAGATCAAGGGCCACATCCTTGGCTTGCCGCAGCCGGGCAGCGGCGTGGGCCATTTCAACCCGGAAAACATCATCTTTCAGGGCACGCACTAACCCTTGGGGAGCGGGGCCACCACCAGCCCCGCTGCAACCCCGCTGCCGCCAGCAGAATCGCAACGACCCCCAGCCATTGCAGCCAACCCAGGCGATGCCCAAAGGCGAACCAATCGACAAAGATCGCCGCAATCGGGTAGATGAACGACAGCGCGCCGGTAAGGGCGGTCGGCAGTTTCTGGATCGCCCCGTACAGCAACACATACATCAAACCGGTGTGCACCATGCCCAGCGTGACCAGCGCAGCCCAGGCCTGGGTCGCGGCAGGCAAGCTGTGCCAGGGCACCAACGGCGCCAGCAAAAGTGCGCCGGTAATCACCTGGATCAACGCCATCAAGTGGGGTGGAACGTCCTTCAAGCGCTTGATGATCAACGCGGCAATCGCATACAAAAACGCTGCGCCCAACGCCAGGGCAATGCCGGTCAGATAATCCCCGCCAGCGCTTTGCTGTTCGCCATGGGCGGTGACAATCGCCAACATGCCGAGGAACGCCACGCTCAACCAGGCGAGCTTCTGCACGGTGATCTTCTCACCCAGAAACAGCGCCGCCAGCATCACCAACATGAACGGCTGCACGTTGTACACCGCCGTGCTGATGGCAATCGATGCACGTGAATAGGATTCGAACAACAGCAACCAGTTGCCAACGATGGCCACACCACTGAGCATCGCCAGGCCGAGCTTGGCCCGGGTCAGCAGGTCTCGGCGCAAGTAACCCAACCACGCACACACCAGCAACAGCGTCAGCGCGCCAATCACGCAGCGCCAGAACACCACTTCGATCACCGACACGCCAGACACCAGCACAAACCAGCCGATGGTGCCCGAAATCAGCATGGCGGCGACCATTTCCCACGACCCGCGACGAATAGATGTGTCCACGATGGCGCTCCTCAAGTGAGGCTCAATTATGGCAATCTGCCGGTCAGCGCCTCCAGCGACTAAAGTAGGCAAAAACCCTCGATTACCTTTTTTAATTAGGCAGGCCGCATGATTGACTCTATCGACCAGCAACTGATCGCCGCCTTGATGGACGACTCGCGCCTGTCGCTCAAGGCGTTGGCGGGTATTACCGGGCTGTCTTCGCCCAGCGTGGGCGAACGTCTGCGCCGTTTGGAGGAGCGCGGCGTGCTGACCCATTACACCGTCGACATCGACCCCAAACACTTCGGCTATTTGCTGCAAGCCATCGTGCGTATCCGCCCATTGCCCGGCAAATTGCAGGAGGTGGAGCGCCAGATCCAGGCGATTCCCGAGTTCACCGAGTGCGACAAGGTCACGGGTGAAGACTGCTTTATCGCGCGCCTGCACGTGCGCACCATGGACCACCTCGACACCCTGCTGGACCGGATCAACGCCTATGCCGAAACCAACACCGCCATTGTCAAGAAAACCCCGGTCAAACGGCGTTTGCCACCCCTGGCCGATTCGTGATTGCACGTCACTAACGCAGTGACGTAATCGCTATTCTGTCATCGCCGGCCGAACTTTATGCTGGGCTCCACACATTGGAACCCACAGGGGTAAAGCGCATGTACGTAATCACTGGCATCACAGGCAAAGTCGGCGGCGCCCTGGCGCATAACCTCCTCAAGGCAGGTCTGCCGGTTCGCGCCGTCATTCGCGACGCCGGCAAAGCGGCATACTGGGCCGACCAGGGCTGCGAAATCGCGTTCGCCGCGATGGAAGATGCACAGGCGTTGACCGAAGCGTTCAAGGGCGCGACCGCCGTGTTCATCCTGCCGCCACCGGGCTTCGATCCGCAGCCTGGGTTTCCTGAAGCACGTGTGGTGATAGCGGCTGTCAGCCAAGCGCTCAAGGCTGCCGCGCCACAAAGAGTCTTGTGCCTGTCGACCATCGGCGCGCAGGCCAAAGAGCTCAACCTGCTGACCCAGCGCACGCTGATGGAGCAGGCGTTGAGCGCCCTGGACATCCCCGTAACCTTCCTGCGCCCGGGCTGGTTCATGGAAAACGCCGCCTACGACGTCAGCAGTGCGCGTGACACCGGTGTGATCCACAGCTTCCTGCAACCGCTGGACAAGCGCATACCAATGGTTGCCACGGCCGACATCGGCACACTTGCCGCGCAGTTGTTGCAGCAAGACTGGGCCGGCCACCGCGTAGTCGAACTGGAAAGCCAATGGGTCAGCCCGAACGACATCGCCCAGACCCTGGCACAAGTGCTCGGCCGTGACGTGCGTGCCGACGTGGTTGAGCGCGATACCTGGGAGCCGTTGCTGCGTGGCCAAGGTGCACACAACCCACTGCCGCGCATGCGCATGGTCGACGGTTTCAACGAAGGCTGGATCTGTTTCGAGCACGATCAGGTGCTCAAGGGCACAACCTCCCTGCTCACGGTATTGCGCGAGCTGGCAGGTAAAACCGCGGAGTCGAATGCCTGATGAACCTGCCTGAATTGGGTTTCGGTACCTTCCGTATGCCCGGCGATGACTGCCGGGCGGTGGTTGAAAGTGCCCTGGCGCTGGGTTACCGGCATATCGACACCGCCGCCCTGTACGACAACGAAGCCGCCGTTGGCCAGGCCATCAAACATTCGGGCATCCCCCGCGACGAGGTGTTCCTGACCACCAAGGTCTGGCATGACCAGTTGGCGCCGGCCGCGCTGCAAAAAGCCTTTGAGCTGAGCCTCGGCAAGCTGGCGGTGGACTACGTCGATCTGTTCATGGTGCATTGGCCGGCTGCCGACATGGACCTGCCCGGCGTGATGAACGCTTTGTTGGCTCTGCGCGACAGTGGCCGCGTGAAGCACATTGGTGTGTGCAATTTCAACATGCCGATGCTGCGCGAGGCGATCGATGTGCTGGGCACGCCGATTGCCGCGGTACAGGTGGAATACCACCCGTTCCTCGACCAGAGCCGCCTGCTCAATTACCTGCGCGGCAAACGCATCCCGATGGTCGCGTATGCGCCGTTGGCACAGGGTCGCGCGGCCACTGACCCGGTACTCACACAGATCGGCGCCAAGCACGGCGCCAGCGCGGCGCAAGTCGCCCTGGCCTGGTTACGCCAACAAGGCGTGGCGGCGATTCCCAAAGCCCAGCGCCCGCAAAGCCAGCAAGCCAACCTCGATTCGCTGCACGTCCCACTCGATGAGCAGGATATGCAAGCCATCGCGCGGTTGCCCAAAGACCAACGCTTTGTGCAGCCGCCGTTTGCACCGCAGTGGGATGCGCTGTAAGCCGATTGAGTGGCTGGTGGGCTAGTTGTAGTCAGTGGGCCTCCTGTGGCGAGCGGGCGGGTTGTGGCGAGCGGGCTTGCCCCGCGTTGGGGCGCGAAGCGGCCCTGAAACCTGACGACTCAATTCATTGGAAGAAACGCGGTGACTGTCCTGGGGCTGCTTCGCAGCCCAACGCGGGGCAAGCCCGCTCGCCACAGCCCGCACGCTCGCCACAGTAAGCCCGCTCACCACAAGCCCGCTTGCCACAAAAGGCCCGTGGAAATATGGGGACACGGAAGTCAACGCGGGTGTTCCGGCTGCGCTGCTAGCGTCACAGCTTCTTATCCATGCAAGGAGCAACGGATTGTCTCGTCAGCCCAACTCTCACCGATTACGCCGCGGTCGTTACTCAGAATCAGGGCGTGCTTATTTGGTTACCGTCGTCGTGCATCAGCGCCAACCCTTGTTCAACAGTTTTGAGCTGGGACGATTATTGGTAGCAGAATTCAAACGAACCCACGACGCGGGTCAAGTCAACTCACTGGCGTGGGTGATCATGCCAGATCACTTTCATTGGTTGTTCGAGCTGCATAACTCGACCCTGCCCGATGTGATGCGCCAGACCAAGTCGCGCAGTACGCTGAGTATCAATCGGGCCCGAGGCAGCCGGGAAAGATTCTGGCAGCGCGGCTATCACGACCGTGCTGTGCGGGCCGAGGAAGACGCTAGGAAAATAGCTCGCTACGTGATTGCCAACCCTCTACGAGCCGGGCTGGTCGAGCACATTGGTGATTATCCGTTGTGGGACGCGGCCTGGTTGTAACGCTGCAGACTCACGTGGCAAGCGAGCCTCTTGGGGTAGATGGGATTTCTGTGGTGGACGGGCTTCCTGTGATGTACGGGCATCCTGTGGTGGACGGGCTTGCTGTGGCGAGCGGGCTTGCCCCGCGTTGGGGCGCGAAGCGGCCCTGAAACCTGAAGACTCAATTCATCGGAAGAAACGCGGTGACTGTCCTGGGGCTGCTTCGCAGCCCAACGCGGGGCAAGCCCGCTCGCCACAGCCAGGCTGCTCGACACAGCAAGCCCGCTCACCACGAGACGCCAGATCAGTCGTGCAGCGCCTTCGCCGCAACCAGTAACCCTTGGAACTTGCGATAGCGCGCTTCCAACACCGGCTGCTGCGTCGCATCAGGCCAATACCGCGCCTTGACCGGCATGCCCGCGTGCAACAGCGACACGCCCTGCCCGATCGCCACAAACCCCAGCTTCGCCGCCCCAATACACGCGCTCAATTCGCTGCCCTGCAAGGTAAAGATCTCGCGCTGCAGGATGTTCGCCAACAACTGCGCCCAGTACTCGCTGCGCGCGCCGCCGCCCACCAAAGCGCAGGCGCCGACGCTGGCGCCGGCCGATTGCACGGCGTGCAAGGCATCGAGCAAGCCAAACCCCACGCCTTCCATCACGGCGTAACCGAGCATCGCCGGGGTGCAATCGTGGCCCAGGTTCATGAAACCGCCGCGCAGCAATGGGTCGTTGTGCGGCGTGCGTTCACCGGCCAGATAGGGCAAAAACAGAGGTGTGTCCAACGGTACCGGCTGCCCCATCGGCAACTGCGCCTGCACCTGGTCCAGTAGCGTTTGTTCGTCCGGCATACCGGTCAAGCGTGTCACCCAGCGCAGGCAACTGGCCCCGGCCAGCATGGCGCCCATGGTGTACCAGCGATCAGGCAGCGCGTGGCAGAAGCTGTGCACGGCGCTGGCCGGGTTGCCGGCGGCATGATCGGTGATGGCGACGATGGCCGCGCTGGTGCCCAGGGTGATGAAACCGTCGCCGGCATTGATTGCGCCGATGCCGACGGCCGCCACCGGGTTATCGCCGCCGCCACCGGCAATCACCACGCCGGGCGACAAACCCAGCCCGCTCGCCGTCACGTAACCCGCCAACGCACCGCCTTCCACCAGCCTGGGCATTTGCGCAGGCGCAAGCCCCGTGGCACGCAGCATCGGCGCGAACCATTCGCGCTGCGCCACGTCCAGCCACAGTGTGCCGGCCGCATCGGACATCTCGCTGATGCGCTCGCCACTCAGGCGTAAACGCAGGTAGTCCTTGGGCGAGAGCACGCAGTCAATGGCCTTGAACACCTCGGGTTCATGCTGCTGCAACCACAGCAGTTTCGGCGCGGTCAGCCCGGCCATGGGCAGGCTGCCGGTGACTTCGGCGAAGCCGGGCCCGAGCTGCTCAGCTTGGGCGACAGCACGCGAGTCGTCCCACAGGATCGCCGGGTACAACACCCGGTCGTCATCCCCGAGCAACACGGCGCCGTGCATCTGCCCGGACAACCCAATGCACACCACACGACTGAACGCCGCATGCGCACGCAACTGCTCAAGCGCCTGCAAACAGGCCTGCCACCAGTCTTGCGGGGCCTGTTCGGACCAGCCGCTGTGGCGTCGCGAGACACTCAAGCGCACACCGGCGTGGGCCAGCACGGCGCCGTCGACGTCCATCAGAATCGCCTTGAGTTCAGAGGTGCCCAAATCAATACCGAGGGAAACAGGACTGCTCATACGTGGGTCATTCCAATCCAATACAGCCACATGAATTACGGTATTGCAGGCTCGGCGCCAGGCGCACACTTTGCACCGGCGCGGCCGGCGAGGCCATGCGTTGCAGCAGCATCTGCACCGCGCGCGCGCCCAGCTCCTGGACCGGCTGGGCAATCAAGGTCAGGCGCGGCACGAAAAAATCCGCCCAGTCAAAATCATCAAAACCCACCAGTGCGACCTGCCCCGGCACCTCGACCCGCGCGTCTCGCAGCGCGTGCATGGCGCCCAGCGTCATCAGGTTATTGCCCGCCATGATCGCCGTAGGCGGCGCACTCAGGGCCAGCAACTGCGCGGTCGCGACGCGCGCCGGCTGGCTGTTCGAGCCACCGTTGACCAGTAACTGCGGGTCAAACGCCACGCCTGCCGCCTGCAACGCGGCCCGGTAACCCGCCACGCGCTCATCGGTAGTGCCCAGCCCCGCGCGCCCGGCAATAAAGCCGATCCGGCGGTGCCCATGTTCAATCAAGTGCGCGACCAGGGCCTGGGTGGACTGGGTATTCTCCACCCCGATCTGGTCAAACTGCGTGCTCATCATGCGGTCCACCAGCACCGTGGGCATTTCATTCGCCTGCAAATACTCCAGGGCTCTGGAATCGGTGGACGGAGCCAGCAAAATCCCGTCAACCCGCCGATGATGCAACGCCGTGACCACTCGCAGCTCCTGCTCCGGGTCGTCGTGGGGGTCGACAAACAGCATCATGTAGCCGTGCTTGGCGCACTCGGTTTCAATCGCGTGCACGGTTTCGCTGAAGTAATGGTTGGACAGCGCCGAGATCGCCACGCCAATCGTGCTGGTGCTGGAACGGGCCAGCGAGCGCGCCAGGGTATTGGGGATGTAGCCCAAGTCCTGAATCGCGCGCTGCACCGCTTGCACCGTGGCCTCGCTGACCTTGCGGGTGCCGTTCAACACGTGGGACACGGTCGACGTCGACACCCCCGCCCTGCTTGCCACGTCATCCATGGTGACCACGACGCTTTCCCCTTTACTCAATGACTCAATGTTTACTCGACCAACCGCTGTACGTAGCCACGTTGTCGCGGGTGATCAGTTTTGGCGTGAGCAGGGTAACCGCTTCGGCCGGGGCCTTGTCATTGAGAATGTCGTTGCCCACGTTGACGGCGGTCTGGGCCATGGCCCAAGGGTCCTGGCTGGCCGAGGCCTGGATTTGCGTGTCGGTCTTCAGCGCGTTTTCGATGTCTGGCGCGCCGTCCACCGAGGTGATGAGGATGCCGCTGCGTTTAAGCTGCTTGGCCGCCAGGTCGCTGCCGATGGCTTGCGGGTCGTTGATTGCGAACAGGCCGTCGATTTTCGGGAAACGCGTGAGGTAACCCTGCATCACGTTCAGGCCACCTTCGCGCGAGCCTTTGCCGTCCTGGTCATCGGACAGCACCTTGATGTTTGGCGCACCGGCGAAGGCGGCCTTGCAGCCTTTGACGCGGTCGGTCACGGCAGTGACTTGCGGGCCATTCTGGATGATCACATTGCCCTTGCCGCCAAGCTTGTCCACCAGGAACTGGCACGCCAGTTTGCCGGCTTCGACGTTGTCGGTTTGCACGGTGGCGTTCACGCCCTTGGCGTCCACATCCACAGCCACCACGACAATGCCGGCATCCCGGGCTTTTTTGATGGCCGAGGCCATGGCCGATGGGTCGACGGCGTTGAGCAGGATCAGATCGACCTTGGACGAAATGAAGTTGTCGATCTGCGAGAACTGCTTGCTCAGGTCATAGTCGGCCGACACCGACGTCACTTTGACATTGGGGTTCAGCTCTTTGGCCCGCGCCGTGGCGCCATCGGCCAGGGTCACAAAATACGGGTTGCCGAGCGAGCCCATGCTGATGCCGAGGGCCTTGAGTTCGCGGGCTTCCACGGTGTGGGAGATCAGGGCAGCCAAGGCCATAACAGGAAAGAGGCGTTTGAAGTTCATGCGGGACTCTCTTGTGATTGTTGTTGGAGTGAAATCAGGTCCGTGCACCGGACTGGCGATAGCGATCCAGCGCCACCGCGCCGATGATCACAATGCCCTTGATGATGTACTGCCAGATATCCGATACACCCAACAGCACCAGGCCGTTGGTGAGCACCGCGATAATCAGCGCTCCGATCAGCGTGCCGCCGATGGTGCCGACGCCGCCGGTAAAACTGGTGCCGCCAAGAATCACTGCAGCAATCGCGTCCAGCTCATAGGATTGCCCCAGTTGCAGGCCATTGGCGGCGAACAGGCGTGAGGCGCTCATCACCGCGCCCAGCCCGGCCAGTGCGCCGGACATGGCGTAGACGAACAGCAGCACTTTCCACACCTTGATCCCCGACAGCCGCGCAGCCTCGGGGTTGCCGCCCACCGAGTAGATCTGCACGCCCATGACGGTGCGGCGCAGAATGAACCACGACAGCGCCACCACCGCGACGGCAATGATCACCAGCCACGGCACGCCCAGCACCGAGTCATTGCCGATAAATGCAAACGGAAGGTCGGGGTTGAACACGGTTTTGTCATCCGCCAACAACCGCGCCAGGCCGCGCATGGCGGTCAGTGCGCCCAGGGTGACGATAAACGGCGGCAGGCGCATGAAGGCGATCAGCCCGCCATTGACCAACCCCAGCAACAGACCGAAACCGATGCCGGCAGCAATCCCGAACATGCCGAACTGTGGCGACATCGAGGCCTGCAACGCGACCACGGCGGACGCCGCGAGAATCGCGCCGACGGACAAGTCGATGCCCGCCGTCAGAATCACAAAAGTCATGCCTGCCGCCAGCACCACATTCACCGAGGCCTGCTGGGTGATGATCGACAGGTTCTGCACGGTGAGGAAGTTTTCACTGGCCAGGGCAAACCCCACCAACAGCAATATCAGCACCGGCAGCATGCCGACCGTGCGCATCAGCTCGCGAACGCGCTCGGCCTTGCCGATAGGTGCGAGGGTCAATGTGTTGTTGTTTGAATCAGCCATGGGCAGCCACCTGATCGCCACCGGTGGCGAGGTCAATAATACTTTCCTGGGAAATGACGTGGCCGGATGCCCCGCCGACTTCGGCCACCAACTGGCCTTCGCGCATGATCAACACGCGGTCGCACGTGCCGATGATTTCCGGCAACTCACTGGAGATCACCACAACGCCAACGCCGGCCAGCGCCAGTTGATTGATGATGCGGTAGATCTCGGACTTGGAGCCGATGTCCACGCCCCGCGTTGGTTCGTCGAGGATCAGCACATGCGGCTTGACCTCCAGCAGCCGCGCCAACAGCACTTTCTGCTGGTTGCCGCCGCTCAAGGCGCCGACATTGACCTTGCCCGACGCCACCCGGATCGACAGCGATTTGATCGCATCATTAGCGCGCTGCCAGCCGTGGCCGCGGTCCAGCACGCCGCCTGTGTGCGCGTCCGGCACACAGGCGCAGACGTTGATGTTGTCGGCCACGCTCATGTCGAGGAACAGGCCCTGGGCCTTGCGGTCTTCGGTGAGGTACACCACGCCGGCGCGGATCGCATCAGCCGGGTTGCGCAGTTGAGTCACGGTCTTGCCCACCACTTCAAGTGTGCCGCTGGTGCGCGGGTCGGCAGCAAAGATCAGCCGCGCCAGCTCCGTGCGCCCTGCCCCGACCAGCCCGGCAATGCCCAATACCTCACCGGCATGCAGGTCGAAACTGCAGGTGCGCACGCGCTTGCCGTCGGCCATGTCACGCACGCGCATCACCACGTTGCCGGGGTTATAGGCGGCGTGTTCCTTCTTGTAGAACCCGGAAAGATCGCGGCCGACCATCATTTTTACCAGCACCTCGGCCGACAACGCTTCGCGCGTCAGCTCGCCGATGTACTGGCCGTCGCGCAGCACCGAAACCCGGTCCGACAACTCGTAGATCTCGGCCATGCGGTGGCTGATGTAGATAATCGCCAGGCCCTGGCTGCGCAGCTGTTTGATCAAGGCAAACAGGCGGTCGGTCTCACGCGATGACAGCGGCGTGGTGGGCTCGTCCATCACCAGGATCCTGGCGTGGGCATGCAGGGCGCGGGCGATTTCCACCAACTGGCGCTCGGCAATCGACAGGCTGCTCACCGGAGTGGTGGGTTTGAACTCGGCGCCCAGGCGTTGCAGCACCTCGACGCAGCCGGCTTGCATGCCCTTGCGGTCGATGGTCCAGCCGCGCCGCAGTTCGCGGCCCAGGTAGATGTTCTCGGCCACGCTCAGGTTGGGGCACAGGCTCAGTTCCTGGTAGATCACGGCGATGCCGAGGGTCTTGGCGGTGGCGGGGTCGAAGGTGGCGACGGGCTGGCCGTCGATGCGGATTTCACCGCCGGGATCGGCCTGGTAGGCGCCGGAGAGGATTTTCATCAGGGTGGATTTGCCGGCCCCGTTCTCCCCCATCAACGCGTGGATTTCACCGGGGTAGACTTTCAGGCCGACATTCTTGAGCACGCGCAAACCGTTGAAGGTTTTGCTGATGCCCTGCATCTCAAGCAAGGGTTCAAGGCTCATGGATGAGCTCCTGGCATTATTATTTTTGTAGTCGAGTGCTGCCGACTCTAGTCCAGTTACATTTCCTTACGCAAGCGCTTGCGTGCGCCGTTTATCGATTGATTAAACGTTTCACCAAGTGCACAAGCGCGAATTGCGCATGCCGGCGCGGTGCATGAAATGAAATTTATACGCCAGCGGAATAAAACCCCGCGCCCGTCCGTTCTGCCCGCAGTCATTGGAAGAAATCAGGATGCGTCATGACCTCCAACGCAAGCGTTGTCGTTTACATCTGGTATCCCCACGGGGCTGATGCCGCGATGTACATCGGAGACCCGGTGATCGGCAAGATGATCGAAGTGCGATACGACCGTTACCGCAACGACGGCGAACGTGATCGCGACCGCGCCTTTATCGAGCAATTCAACACCAGCTACGTCAGCTGGTGGCCCGAAGGCAGAGCCGCCTTGACCGGCAAGCAGCGCCAGGAGCGCAACCTGTTCCTGGAGTCCGACATCAGCGCCGAAGGCTGCCGACCGCATGTGGTCTATACCGTTTGCGGCCTGAACCTGCAGGCCATGCAGGCCGAGTGGTTCAACATCCGCAACAAGCCCAACGCGCATTACCAGATGCTGCGCAAGAGCTGCTCCACCGTGGTACTGCGGGTGCTCAAGGCCGGTGGCGCGCTGAACACGCTGTCGGCGGCCAAACGCGCGTGGTTTTCCAACAACCTCTACGTGACGCCGAAAAACGTCGCGCAAATCTGCAATGAACTGCGCGACGCAGGGCTGGCGACCAAAGCTAAAAGCCAGAACTGCCCGGAAAAAGGCTCGTTCATGTTCGGGCTTCGGTAGGTTTCCTGGTGCCGGTGCCTGACCGCTTGTCTGTGGGAGCTGGCTTGCCTGCGATGGCATCAACCGTGTGGGCCTGATGGACCGAGGCGCCTGCATCGCAGGCAAGCCAGCTCCCACAGACAAGCAAAAGCACTGCGGTGTTGGCAGTTGAACTCGGTCGACTTGTGGGAGCGGGCTTGCTCGCGAAGGCGGTGGGTCAGTCAACTCATGTGTAGCTGAACCACCGCCTTCGCGAGCAAGCCCGCTCCCACATTTGGATCGCAGTGCATCAGATAGAGGTGCGTTGCTGTGCTGTTGATCCGCTTTTGCTTCAACCACTCAGGTCGGCTTTCAGGCCGCCGTGCTCTGCTGTTGATCTTGATCTGATCGACACGTTGAAGATCGACATCGCGTTTATTCGCGAAGTCACCACCAACCCGCAAGACGCGGCCATCACCCGCACGATCATTGAACTGGCCCATAGCCTGAGCCTGCAAGTGGTCGCCGAAGGTGTCGAAACCCAGGATCAGCTGGCATTTTTGAAAGCCGCCGGCTGTGATCAGATTCAAGGGTACTTGTTCAGCCGGCCATTGCCCGCCATCACGCTGGAACGCCTGCTACTGGAGCGACTGCCGAGGCTCTGAAATCTCTTCGCGCAAACACTCGATCAGCCCGCGGTGTGTCGCACTCAATCGCCCCGCGCCACTGACCAGCGCCAGCTCCGAAGGCGCCACCGGCGGCAGTTGCGTGCAGATTCGATGGCTGGCCAGCACGGCGCTGTTGGGCAGGATGCTGACGCTCAGCCCGGACGTCACCGCCGCCTGGATGCCAGTCAGGCTATGGCTGCCGAACGCCACGCGCCAACTGCGTCGAGCCTTGTCCAGGGTGCGGATGGCGCGTTGGCGGTAGATACAGCCTTGGGGGAATAATGCCAGCGGCAAGGTCTCGGCCTGCAGGTCCTGGCCCGCGCCGCACACCCACACCAGCGGCTCCGGCCAACTGGCATGGCACTCGCCGCTGCCGGGCTCGCGCTTGATCAGGGCGATGTCGATCTCGCCGTTTTCCAACTGGCGACGCAAGTCGGTGCTCATGCCGCTGACCGTTTCCAGCCGCGCTTCAGGGTAAGTGCGCACAAACCCCGAGAGCATCGAGGCCATGCGCGTGGCGTCAAAATCTTCGGGTACACCCAGGCGCACCGGCACCACGCTGGCCTCGGTACTCAGCGCCTCGCGGGCTTCGCGCGACAAATTCAGCAGCCGGCGCGCGTAGTGGGTCAGCAACTCGCCATGCTCGGTGGGGCTGACCTGCTGGCCGGAGCGGTCACGCACCAACAGCACCTGGCCGGCGCTTTCTTCAAGCTTGCGAATCTGCTGACTGACCGTGGATTGAGTGCGGTGCACGCGCTCCGCGGCGCGGGTAAAACTGCCTTCGTCCACCACGCAGACCAGGGTGTGCAGCAGCTCGAGATCAAACATGGCGGCGACCTTCATATCGGATATTCAACTGTGTGGCAGAGGTTAATTTAATTTCCAACTGACCGCCACGTTTCCTATGCTGCCAGGGTCACTCACTTTCCGCACAGGTGCCCCATGCCCCTTGAGAACACCCCTCGCCCGCTCTGGTTGACCTTTGACTGCTACGGCACGCTGATCCAGTGGGATGAAGGCCTGCGCGCCGCGATCGATAAAATCCTCGACGAAAAAGGTGATCATCAGGTCGACCGGGATACCTTGCTCAGCGCCTACGATCATCACGAGCACACCCTGGAACAGACGCCACCGCATCGCAGCTTTCGCACGCTGGCAGGCTTGAGCATGCAGTTGGCGCTGAACGCGTTGGGATTGCCGGCCAATGAGCACGACGGCACCCTCCTCACCGACAGCATCAGCGCGATGCCGCCGTTTCCTGAGGTCGTGGGGACGCTCCAGCAGCTTAAAGCGATGGGGTTCAAGTTGTGCATTGTCTCCAATACCGACGATGACGTGATTGCCGGCAATGTTGCGCAGTTGGGCGGCGCGATTGATCGAGTGATCACTGCGCAACAGGCAGGCGCCTACAAGCCCGATCGACGTCTGTTCGACTACGCCCATGAGCAGTTGGGCGTGAACCTCGACCAGGTCGTGCATATCTGCGCCAGCCCGCACCTGGACCACGCGGCCGCGCGGGATATCGGCTTTCGGTGTGTATGGATCGACCGTGGCACCGGCCGCCAGTTGCTGGCGGACTACACGCCTGATGCGATTTTGCCGACGCTTGACCGCGTGCCTGAGCTGTTCAAGGCCGTGGGGTGGTGAGGCCTATCGAAATCACCTGACGCGCCGCGATCCAACGGTGGGAGCGGGCTTGCCCGCGACTGCGCAGTGTCATTCACTGAATCGGTCGGCTGATACGCCCTCTTCGCAAGCAAGCCCGCTGCCACATTGGGGCGTGTACAGGCAGCACTTTATGGGTCCAGCACCCCGCCGCTGTAGCTGTCGGATAGACGCGCGCCCGTAAATTTGGCGACGACCGAACCTTGCGCCACCAGGCGCTCGCGGTGGCGGGTCACCATGCGCCCGGCTTGCGCGGCGTGCAGGGTCACCTCCGACGTCGGCTCACCGGGCCTTGCGATGATCCGAGCGAAACGCTGGCCTTCCTCGACCTCATCGCCGAGTGCTTTTTCGAACACCAGTACACCGGCACAGGGCGCCAGCAGGGTCTCCATGCAGCCCATGTCCACCACTTCTCCCTGCCATTCGTTGATGGCCGCCACTTCATCGATCACGCCATTGATGCACAGCCACGCCCATAAGCCATCGGCGTCTTGCCGCGCCAGCGCATCGCTGACATCAGCCTGGCCGCGCAATTCGACAGTCGCCGCCAACTGTGGCGCCGCGTGGTTGATGAGGGTTTCTTCAAAGGAGCCATCCCCGCCGTCATCCCAGACGATCACCACGTCCACCTGCAACGCCGCCGCCAGCGCCAGGCCTTGCTCCGGCCAGAAACGGCGATGGATGTAGAGGTAAGGCAGCGCCTCATCATCGGTGTGCAGGTCCAGCACCAGGTCGGCGTCGGCGGCCAACTGCACCAGGCTTTTTTGCCACTGCGCCAGGTTGGTCGCCGGGCGCTCCATGGCCAGTGAGTGGTCGAAAGCGCGGTTGAAGTTCTGCCCGGTGGCGTCGTGAAAGCGCCCCAGCAGCCGGCCCTGACGAAATTGGCCGATGCCGAACGGGTTCGCCTGGGGCACAACAGTAACAGTGCCGCGCAGCCGCCCTTGAGCCTGGCAGGCCTGCAAACGCGGGAGCAACTGGTGCAGCACCAGCATCCCGGCGATTTCATCGGCGTGCACGCCCGCCTGCAGGTGCACCCTGGGCCCGCTGCCGTCGCCTTCGAAACGCCAGGCGCCGATGTGCAGCGGGTTGCCTGCATCGCCTTGAACCTGCCATGAAAGGTCGCTTGCCATGCCTTGCCCTCCTCTCATCATTTAATCGCTAGAGATTGAACACGTGTTCAACTAACCTGAGCGCTCTGGTCATCAATACAAGGCACTCCCGTGACTGTCGACCCTCCCAAACTGCGCCGTGCCGACCCCGACGAACGCCGGGACTTGCTGATCGCCGCCACACTCACCAGCCTCGCACGCGACGGTCACGCAGGCATTTCCGTGCGCCGGATCGCGGCCCAGGCCGGGGTTTCCGTAGGCCTGCTCAACCATCATTTCGGCAGCATCGATGCGCTGATCGCCGAGACCTACCACAAGCTGGCCAGTGAGCTGACCAGTGCCCTCTGGGCGCAAGTCGAGCAGGCCGAAGGCGCCGCCGCACGGCTGGATGCGTTTCTCAGCGCGTCCTTTTCGCCACGGGTGATGGACCCCGACCTGCTCGGCGTGTGGGTGGTGTTCTGGAGCCTGATCCGCCACTCGCCCCATGTGAACCAGTCCCACGAAAACAGCTACCGCGCCTACCTGGCGCTGATCCAGCAACTGCTCGACGACCTGGCCCGCAGCGAAAACCTGGTGATCCACGACAGCCACCTGGCTGCCATCGGCCTATCGGCGATGCTTGACGGGCTCTGGCTCGAGGGGTGCCTCAACCCCGGCACGTTCAGCCCCGCCAACGGCTTGCACATCTGCCGCTGTTGGGTACAGGGATTGCGTCACGGCGCATTCGGCGCCGACCACGTCCTGTGATTCAGGGTGGCGCGCGCTGAGCATCGCCAAGGTGCCGCTGAGCGCAATCAGCACCGCACCGATGATCAGCGACACATCCATCGAGGTGTCCCAGATCAGGCTCGACAACACAAACGCCCAGATCAACCCGGTGTACTCGAACGGCGCGAGCAAGGTCGCGGTGGCGCGGCGGAAACTCGCAAACAGCAGGAATTGGCCAACGCCGCCGACCAGCCCTGCCGCCAGCATGCCCAGCCACGCGGGTGTCGGCGCCGGGGTGTGGGTCCACGGCAAGGTCACGCCCATGCACACCACAAACACCGCATTGGTGATCAGCATCTGCTCGAGTACCGAGGTAGTCGGGTCGACCTGGCGCAGCTGGATATAAGTGAACGCCCAGCACAAGGCGGCCGCCAGGGTCAGCGCGATGGGCAGCGGGTCAACCATGTGGCTGGGACGACAGGCAATCACCACGCCGACGAAGCCGATGAGCAGCGAAACCCATTGGCCACGACTGGCGCGCTCCTTGAGGATCAGCGCTGCGAGCAGCGTGACCATGATCGGAGCGGAGAAATACAGGGTGGTCATTTCCGCCAGGGTCAGGTCTTTGGCGGCGGTGTAATACAGCACCCACGCCAGCAATGACAGCAGGCCGCGAATGATCAGCAGCTGGCGACTGGCCGAAGTCCACGCCCGGCGCAACAGGCCCATGCGCCCGGCGATCACACACGCCCCCACCACCACCAGGCTGCGCCAGAACAGAATGCTGAATACCGAATAATCGGCCACCAGCCATTTGATCACGGCGTCCTGCAACGCCAGGAACGCGTAGGCCAATGAGCACAAGGCAATGCCTTGCAGCGCGCGGTTCTGCTTCATCCTGCCGACCTGCGCAGCGGCGTGCCGCGCCGTTCGGCGATGGCGTAGACGCCTTCAATGAGGAAGGTCAGGCACAGGTAGACACCGGCCACCAGCAGCAGCGGTTGATAAATCTGCAAGGTCTGCGCGCGTACCACGTTGGCCGCGCCCAGCAGGTCGACCACGGCAATCGTCGAAGCAAGCGCAGTGGACTTGAGCAACATCACCGTCTCCCCGGCCAGGGTCGGCAGCAGCAGCCGCATCGCGCGTGGCAACCGCACCCGCAGCAACGCCTGGCGCGTGGTCATGCCAAAGGCAGACGCGGCCTCCATCTCGCCCTTGGGCACGGCCAACAGGCCGCCGCGGATCACTTCGCCCACATAAGCGCCCACCGACAGCACCAGGGCGAACACGATGTACCAATAGCCGTCGCGCAGAAAGGGCCACAGGAAACTGCTGCGCACCATCGGGAACTGCGCAAACAGGCTGCCCAGCCCGTAGTAAAAAATGTAGATCTGGATCAACAGCGGTGTGCCGCGCAGCACGCTGGTGTACGCCAGCGCACCCCGGGCCAGCCACTTGCGCTTGGACAGGCGCGCCAACGCCACCAGCACCGCCAGGGCAAAGCCGAGCACTGCCGAAATCGCCAGCAGCGACAAAGTCGTCTGCAACCCCTTGGCGATCAGCCCCGCGTAATAGCTTATCCACTCAGGCATGGCGACTCACTCGACAACCGGCATCCAGCGACGAATACGTCGCTCCAGGCGCCCGGACAGGTAGTTGGAAGCCAGCGTCACCAGGTAATACAAGGCGGCGGCCGTGAGGTAGAACAGCAAATACTGACGGGTGGAACCGGCGGCCTGCTTGGCCGTGTACAGCAGCTCGTTGGTGCCGACCACGCTGATCAAGGCGCTGTCCTTGATCAGGTTGATCCACAGGTTGGACATGCCGGCCAAGGCGTACGGCGCCATGATCGGCAAGGTCACCCGGCGGAACAGGCCAAACCCGCTCAGGCCAAACGCCCGCGCCGCCTCGATCTGACCGTGGGGAATGGCCAGGATGGCCGCGCGGAATATCTCCGAGGCATAGGCGCCCTGCACCAGCCCCAGCACCAGGATCGCCACCAGCGGGCCGCTGATGTTTACCTGTTCGAAACCCAGCCACAGCATCAGCGTGTTGAGGCCCATGGAACCTGCGTAGTACAGCAGCAGAATCAGCAGCAGTTCCGGCACCGCACGAAACACGGTGGTGTAACCGCGCATCAGCTGTGCAATCGGGCGTGGCGCGCTGAGCTTGGCGCAGGCCACCACCAGGCCGATCAGCAACCCCACCGCGAAGGCGCCGGCGGAGATTTGCAGGGTCATCCATAACCCTTTGAGCAGCGCGTTGCCCCACCCTTGTTCGCCAAAGCTGAGAAGGTCGAGCATCTTATTCGGTCTTCTGCGCGATGGGCGGGTACGGGCTGTCGCAGGTCTTGCTCACAAACGCCGGGGTCTCGCCGCGTTTGCACGGGCTGACCGACAGGCCGAAGTAATGCTGGGCCAGGTCGTCATAGTCCTTGCTCACCAGCAGTTCGCCGATCGCCTTGTCGAGACGGGCCTTGAGCGCGGTGTCTTCCTTGCGCAAGCCGGCACCCACGCCACGGCCGATGATCGGGTCGTAGGGCACGCTGGCGATATGCGCCAGGCCGCTGGCTTCAGGGGTCTTGACCATCATCGCGATGGCCGTGTCGTCGGCCATCATGTAGTCGATGCGCCCGGCGATCAGGTCGGCGTTGGCCGATTCCTGAGTGTCGTAGTACTTAAGGTCGGCGATGTTCTCGTAGTACTTTTTCAGGTAATTGGCGCTGACGGTGGAGATCTGCACGCCGATCAGCTTGCCCTTGAGGCCTTCAGGCGTGATATCCACCGTCGCGCCCTTGGGCCCTGCCACGCCCAGCAGCGAATCGTAGTAGGCACGGCTGAAGGCGATCTGTTTTTCACGCTCGTCGGTAACCGACATCGAGGAGAAAATCACGTCGATTTTCTTCGCCAGCAGCGACGGGATGATGCCATCCCAGGCCACTTCCTTGATCTGGCACTCGGCTTTCATGCCTTCACAGAGTTTGTGGATCAGGTCCACTTCAAAGCCGGACCACTCACCGTTGCCGCCTTTGACGGTAAACGGTGGATAGGGTTCTGCCGCCACCGCGAACACGATGGGTTTCTCTGCGGCCTGGATAAACCCGGCGGCCACCATCAACACTGCACTGCTCAACCACGTTGCCATGCGTCTGGATTTCATGATTTGCCCCGTCTTTTTTGGCGTTAGCGAGTTTGATGCGCGTTGACGAACTGTCGACAACGTTCACTGCGTGGGTCGATAAACACCGAGTCCGGCGAGCCGGTTTCCTCGATCATGCCTTGGTGCAGAAAAGCCACTTTGGAGGACACATCCCGGGCGAAGGCCATTTCATGGGTGACCAGGATCATGGTGCGGCCTTCTTCGGCCAGCGAGCGGATAACGCGCAGCACTTCGCCCACCAGTTCCGGGTCGAGGGCCGAGGTGGGTTCGTCAAACAGCATGACTTTGGGGCGCATGGCCAACGCGCGGGCAATCGCCACGCGTTGTTGCTGGCCACCCGAAAGAAACGCCGGGTATTCGTTGCGCTTGGCGGCAAGGCCGACGCGGTCGAGCAAGGCTTCGGCGCGCTCGATGGCCTCGGCGCGGCTTTCGCGCAGCACTTGGATGGGCGCCTCGATGAGGTTTTCCAGCACTGTGCGATGGGGCCACAGGTTGAAGTTCTGGAACACCATGCCCAAGGTCGAGCGGATGCGCACCAGCTGCTTGGCATCGGCCACCAGTGGCGCACCGGGAAGACCGTAATTCAATTTGATGCTTTCGCCATCGACATGAATGCTGCCCTGGTCGGGCACCTCGAGCATGTTGATGCAGCGCAGCAAGGTGCTCTTGCCCGAGCCGCTGGCGCCGATCAGCGAGATCACCTCGCCTTCGTGAGCCGTGAGGGAAATACCTTTGAGCACCTCGATATTGCCGAAGCGCTTATGCAGGTCGACGACTTCGATCATCGTTCTGGCTTGCGCCGGCTGCGCCACTTCGGGGGTCGGCGCGGCGGCGATACGCGGTTCAGCGACCCGCCTGGCGACAAACCCGACGATGCGTCGGCAGGCCTCGGCCAGGCGTTCTTCACCCAGGGTGAAGGACAAGCGCACAAACCCTTGCGCGGGCTCACCAAAGGCGGCGGCATCGAGCACCGACACGCCCGCCTCGCGGAACAGCCGCCAGGCAAAATCCAATGACCCCAAGCCCGTGCCGCGCACGTCCACCAGCACAAACATGCCGGCTTGCGGTGCCTGCACCTTGATGCCCGGGCAGGCACTGAGGCCTGCCACCACCAGGTCGCGGCGGCGGCGGTAGATTTCGCGCATGCCCACCGTCACCTCGTCATGGGCCAACACCGCCGCCGTGGCGGCTTCCATCACAAAGCCCGGCAAGCCATAGAGCATGCTCAGCACCAGGGTTTCGGCGTGCACGATCATCTGCGGTGCGGCGATGATCCAACCGATCCGCCAGCCGGTCATGGCGTGGGATTTGGACAAACTGCCGATCACGATGCAGCGCTCGGCCATGCCCGGCAACGCGGCAAGGCTGTGGTACTCGCCGTCGAACACCAGGCTTTCGTAGACCTCATCGACCACCACCCACAGGTCGTGGGCGATGGCCAGATCGGCAATGGCTTGCAGCTCTTGCGGATTCAGCACCACACCCGTGGGGTTGTTCGGGTTGGAGAAAAACAGCGCCCGGGTCCGAGGCGTGATCGCAGCGCCGAGCCGTTGCGCATCCAGGCGAAACCCGGACTCCGGCGAACACGGCACGCGTGTAAGCGTGGCGCCGCTGGCCTTGAGCGTGGCTTCGTAAGTGACGTACATCGGGTCGAGCACCAGCACTTCATCACCGGCTTGCAGCAGGCACAGCGAACTGATGAACAACGCGTTCTGCGCGCCGGGCACGATGATGACGTTTTCGGCGCTCAACGGGCGGGACAAGGTCTTGCTGTAGCGCGCGGCAATCGCGTTGCGCAACGCTGTACGGCCGGGGATTTCGGTGTAATGGGTGTCGCCCTCGCGCAAGGCGCTGACGGCGGCGTCGGTGATGAATGACGGGGTGGCGAAGTCAGGGTCGCCGACGCTGAGAATGATGACGTCTTCGCCCTGGCTTGCGGCGTTGAACGCGGCGTGATGGATGTCCCAGGCGGCTACGCCCTGCCCTGCAATTCGTTCAACGAAGGGGGAAAACCGCATGCCAGAGCCTCTCGTTCAAGAAGAAAGCGCGAACCCGTGCAGGTGCAAACGGGTGGATGCGGTCAACATAGTGCAAACTGAACAGTCGTTCAATGGGTAGGTTCAGGCGGGTGTCGTTTATCGGTTAAAGAGGTCGCGAATGAAGTGACCGGGTATAGGTCGCCCAGTGTTGGGCCGGTTTAAATTCAGCTCAGTGCGTGTTCAAACCCATGCGGGTACTGGCGTTGCCCAGGCGCACACCGCTGCCGTATGGGATCGCCGCAGGGGCGACAGCGACGAGCAGGAACAGCGAGGGCAACACCGTCAAGCGCAGGCAGGCAGGTCCGAAAGGGGTCAATGTGCATTCATCAAGTCACAGCGATAGTCCTGCAGCTCACCGGCCGACCCCAGGTTCAGTTCGGTCAACGCCAGGTGCGTGGTCAGCAATACCAGGCTGCCATCGGCGCGCGGTGTCATCAGCAGACTGTACTGGCTCATCGCGTCGCCCTGCGCCTCGACGTACTCACGCAGCAGGGCCAGCGGGTCCAGCGTATCGGCGTCCGCCGCCGTCAGCGTGCGGGCGCTGTAGGTGTGCCCCTTCAGGCGCGTCGGCAGCACCTGCCACTGCGCGGTGAGGTCGTTGCTGTGCTGGTTCAGCGCGGCAAACACCTCCGGGCGCAGGCACGCGATGTGCACGTGCAACTGGTTTTGCGAGCGGCCGTAACGTGAGTTGATCGCCACCGAGAGGAACGCGTCCGGAATCGGCTGTTGCAAGCCGTCGGACAACACACTGCGATGCCGCCAGGCCTGGGCAAAGTAATGCGGCAGCAACTGTCGACCCAGCGCGGGGTCTTCAATGCCGGTGACCTTATCAGCCGGAATCAACACATCATGCAGCGGGCCGTTGCGGTCTTTGAACAGCGTGTAGCCACGGTCCAGGTCCACCGCCAGGCACGGGCTGGGGTTTTGCTGCTGTTGCTGATGGGGCACGCATTGCTGGCTGACAATATGCCATAAAGCATCGGGGTTGCCCCGCCACTGCCAGGCGCCGACCAGCGCAAGCACACACAGCAAACCACCAGCGATCTTGAATACGGTACCGCGCTTCATGCAAAAAACCTCAACGTACGGGGATGTCAGTTATTTTTCTCGCTGACCTCCCTGTCGCTAGGGCTAACGTTTAGCTGGGGCCATAAATTCCGGACCAATCGGATCTTTTATCGTGCTGGCGAGAATACGGTCGATATGTGTCAAGTCGTCGGCGCTCAGGTGCCAGCCGAATGCCTCGTCGAAGCCCTTCAATTGCTCCGGCCGACGGGCACCCCACAGCGCGATCGTCGGCCCCTGGTCCAATACCCAACGCAGTGCCAGGGCCAGTACGGATTTGCCATGGCATTCGCGGGCATACACGTCCAGCGCCGCCACCGCCGCCAGGTACTGCTCGAAACGCGGCGCCCTGAACTTGGGGTCGAGATTGCGTACGTCGTCGCCCGCAAAGCGGGTGGCCGAATGCATATTGCCGGCCAGCAACCCTCGGCACAGCGGGCCATAAGCCAACACCACCAGCGAGTGTCGCTTGGCATACGGCAGGATGTCGCTGTCAATGGCGCGCTCGAACACGTTGTACGGCGGTTGCACCGTGGCCAGGGCCGTGTGACGACTGAACTCGTCCAACTGCGCACTCGAGTAGTTGCTCACGCCCACCGCCAGGATCTTGCCTTCACGGCGCAGGCGCTCCAGCGCCTCGGCGGTTTCCTGCTGGGCCACCAGCGGGTCGGGCCAGTGCACCTGATACAGGTCGATGTAGTCGGTCTCCAGGCGTCGCAATGAATCCTCGACCTCTTTGCGAATGCGCTCGGCCGTGGCATTGCGGCGTGGGGTGCCGTCTTCCCATTGCAGCCCGGCTTTGGTGGCGATGACTGCCGAGTGACGTACGCCGCGCAAGGCTTTGCCGATCAGCTCCTCGGACAGCCCAAAGCCATACACCGGGGCGGTGTCGATCAGGTTGATGCCGCAGTTCAAGGCATGGCGCAGGGTCCTGGTCGACTGTTCGTCATCCGCGCCGCCCCACAAGTGTCCGCCCATGGACCAGGTGCCAAGGGCAATCCGCGAGACCGGCTTGTCTATGCCAGAAATCCGGATGGTCTCGATGCGCATAAAAAATACCCCTGCCCACAACATTGCTTAGAAAAGCAATTACTCTAGATCATCCGAGGTTGAATAGGGCTCAACGCCGCATGCAACCGAACTCCCATAAAAGAGGCTTGAAATGGCTGCTTTCAATCGTTCCGAACTGGCCGACCTGAATGTGTTCATGGCGATCATCCGCCGTCGCAGTTTCCGCCATGCCGCCCACGAACTGGGGGTGACCACGTCGGCGTTGAGCCACACCATGCGCAACCTGGAAACCCGCCTTGGGGTCAAGTTGCTGTACCGCACCAGCCGCGCCGTGGAGCCCACCGACGCCGGCACCCTGCTTGCCGAAAAGCTCAGCCTGGGTTTTGCCACCATCCAGGACGGCCTCGACACCCTCGAGCTGTACCGTGAAGCGCCGATTGGCCGCCTGCGTCTCAATGTGCCCAGGGATGCCGCGGTGCTGCTGTTGGCGCCGATCCTCGGCGACTTCGCCACCGCCTACCCGCAACTGCGCCTGGACCTGATCGTGCAGGACGCTATGATCGACATCATTGCCGAAGGCTACGACGCCGGTATCCGGTATGGCGCGACCGTGCCACAAGACATGGTCGCAGTGCCGCTGACCGGCCCGTTGCGCTGGATCGTGGTCGCCTCCCCTGCCTACCTCGCACGTCACGGGACGCCACAGGTTCCCAAAGACCTGCTGCAACACGCGTGCATCCGCATGTACCTGGGAGACAAGACCACTTACAAATGGGAACTGGGCAACGGCCCGCGTCAACAGCGCATCGACGTGCCTGGCCATTTCAGCGCAGCCGACACTGAAACCATCGTCAATGCCGCGCTGCAAGGTGTGGGCATTGCCTACTGCCTGTCCAACCGTGTGCAACAGGAACTGGCCGACGGCCGTCTGGTGGAAGTGATGCCCGACTGGGCCTGCCTGGGCGAACCGTTGTGCATGTACTACGCCAGCCGCCGGCAATCGCAGCCAGGGTTGCGCCAGTTGATGGACATGATTCGGCTGAACACCATCGGCTCGCAGTTAATGCAAAGGCCTTGAGCCTGTAAGGGATGTCAGCCGTTGATGTAGCCGAACGGACACCCCTGGCATCTGAGCATGAAGGCTGACATCAGGGGTAAAGATTATCGCCGCCAGGCGACGGAATCGCTGCACGCACTACTGCCACAAGGGGAGGCCACGCCACTGTGCCGTGGCGTATTCCCCTGCCCAGGTGACAGACTTTATGACCCGTATTTCCAACCCTCACGCTGCGCACGTGCAGCCAACGCAGGTTCCTGACAGCAGCGTTGCGCCGCCCAGGCTCACCTCTGAGCCCGGCGCGCCCATTCAGCCAGACATCGAAGGCACCCGGGCCCACGGTGATCGCGAGCTGGCGGCTCAATACGGCGCTGCACTGCGCGGCGCAACCGGCGTGACCGCCCGCGATGCTGACCAGAAAATCTGGCCCATTCCCGCGCATTCAACCTTCGGCCAGTGGTGGGCGCAGCTGGCAAACGCCTTGCGATCACCGGACGTGGCCCAGTGGATCCATGACAAGGGCATAGACAGCCACTCGATCAGCCTCAACCCGGCGTCGGGGCGGATTCACTTCACGCTCAAGCGCTACCTGGATCCCGCCCAGACGCTGCACACGCTGGGGCTGGACGACAGAGACTGGGGCGCCATCAGCGGCCCGGTGCTCCAGGCGGCACGCGTCATCGCAGCCGGCCAGGCAGATGCGACCTTCACCCTGCCGGGCGCTACAAACGAGCACATCGCGCCCTTGGCGCTGGTGGGCAACTTCTATAAAGAGCCGCCCCACCTTTCGGGCTCAGCGCTAACACAGCGCGCCGACGTACTCAGCCGCGAGCGCCGCTTCGCCAGGCTCGACCCCGTGGTTTTTTCCGACGTGGTGGAATCCCGCAGCGAACGTGCCCTGCAAAGCCAGAAATCCGTCGTCGACGATACGCACGCGCAGCACCAGGCCGCAGCGTCGTTACGGTACTTGTCAGCGCAGTTGAAAGACGGCACGCGATCACATGCCGACATCGCCGATGAGTTACAGGAAAACACCATTCAACTGGGCACCCACAGCACTTACCGCAGCGATCACACGCAGGCGTGGGCCGAGGTCAGCCTCAAGCGGTTCCTGGAAGATAACGGCTGGGATGTGCCGACCAGCCGCGAAGCCATGGACAACCTTGCCCAAGCAATCACCACGCCACCGCCCAATACCCCCACCCACGGGAACCTTGGCGGTGCGCTGAGCTGGCCGCACCCCCTGGATCAGCGCAACCAGCGACTGTTGAGCAGCGGCCTGTACGCAGGCGCCTTTGGCGACATTGATGTGCGCCCGTTTAACAATGTCCTGGAGTACTTGCTCGACAACAGGCCCCTCACGCCCTCAGCGCTGAGCCAGCCGCGACGCTTAGTCGACGAGTTGCTCAACACGCCCAGAGGCAAGGCACTGGGCGAGGCCATCCAGGCCAGCTTCGAGGCACGGTCAATCAAGGGCAGTGCCACCGATTGGCTACTGGCGGCATTGAACGTGGAGCGTGTCAGGGTGGACGATCCGTTTGGCGCTGTGCGGCCAGACACGCCACTGAGCATTGAAGGTTACACGCTGTTCTGCGCCGAAAACGCCGGCAAGTCCGCGTCTACGATCATCAGCGAGATGGAAGAACACCTGGTGGCCACCGGGCGAGCGTCCTCCCCGGCCACCGCTTGCGTGCTGACTCACCTTTTGCTTGCCAGCCGGGCGCCGGCGCTTCTGGTCAAGGACATCCCCGATCAGGTGGCCGTGGGCACCCACAGCTGGGTCAGCTTTGCCACGGCGGTCGCGCGCATCGAGGCAAAATCGCCAGGGGCAACGGCGGCGATGAGCTATGCGCGCGTCATGCTGGAGGGAAGCATTGCACCCGTGACCGATGACGAGCGCCGCATTGAATACGCCGCCCAGCATGAAGCGATCAAGGACTGGGCCGTTGGCAATGGCCTGCACTACCCGACCACCGATGCAGCCATGGCCCTGGTGCGTCAGCGATTCAGTGCCCAGGTCAATGAGTTGAGAGAGGCTGCCCAAACGCAGATCGGCGAGATGCCGACCACAAAAGCGCTGGCGCTGGCACAACTGAAACTCGCTTTGCCGGCGATGGACCCGAACCTGTTCGAAGAAAAATGCATCACCTCGCAGCCCGCCAGCAGGCACTTCCCGGGGCCTTACTCGCTGCTGGATCTGTTTATCGACGGCAGAGCCCTGCTCGGCGCGCCCGACTCGTCCGATGATTGGGGCCGGGCCGGCCGCGCGGCTGCCAGCGCGGTGACGTTGGGCAACGTCGCTTTGCCCACGGATGGCGCGCCGGGGGCTTGGGTAGCGTCCTCGCATGCGATCAACATCAACGCCGCTCTGGCAACGCTTAAAGACCTGCCGCGTCCGCAGGATGCGTTTGATGAAGCGTTTGGGGCTTACGCCAGCCGGGTAAAAAAGACCACCACTGCGCAACTCAAGCACTTGATCGCCAAGCTGCCGCTGGAAGACCGGCAAAACCTGGAATTCGGCAAAATAAGCGTGCGCAAGGAAATTGAATACAGCCGAGACGATCGCCGCGTTGCAGAAGGCGTTCTACTGGTCGAGACCCAGCGCAATGGCAAGGCCATGACCTATGCAGTCGACCGCCTCAAGGGCACGGTGACCCGGCGGCCGGGCCAGACCTACAAAGCGTACCCACCCGCCGGCGGTTGGTATCCGTCACCCGGCAAACGCTACGATGCCGTAAAGCCTGCGGGTGAATACTCATCGGCCCTGCTGGATGAGCGCAAAGGTGCGCACACCGTGCCTGATAGCTTCGCCAGTGACCGAACCCGGTACATGGCCGATGCGCTGATCGAAGACATCAACCTGCCCGCTGTGCACCGCAGCGCCAGAGGCGTGACGACGTTCGACACTGAAGTACCGACCTATAAGGTGGTTGAGGACGTAGCGCTGAATCTGATCCCGTTCAGGTCAGCCATCAAGCATTTCATCGACGGCAACGTGAAGGACGGTGTCGTGGATCTGGCCTTCGATATCTTTGGTTTCGCGGTGGGCCTGGGGGCTGCGGCCAAGGGCACGAAAGGCGCATTTGCCGGCGCGTCGGCCATCTCCAGGCTCGGCCAGACGTTCAAGATTGTCGGGCGTGCGGCGGTCGGCTCGCTCAACCCCCTGAGCGGGGTGGATGACCTGGCGCGCGGAGTCGCCAACGGCGTCCGCAGCTTAGCCGGCGCCAGCTATAAGGGCCTCAAGCACCTGCGCGGGTCTTACCGCAGTGTCAACCTGCTTGAGTTGGCGAAAAAGCCCGATATCGCGCAAGGCACCTTCAGGGCCTCCCACCGCGCGCAAAGCACCCCAGCGCTGGCCACATTCGATGAGGCGACCCAACAGTGGTATGCCGTTAATCCGCGCACCCAACAGGCGTACGGCAAACCGCTGGAAAACTTTGTCGTCGACAGCCCCAACTCAAACGACGCCAGCAGCCTGCACGCCCTCGGCGGCGATGACCTGGTAAAGATCGCCGATCGGCAACAGGGTCTGGCGGCAAACGGCACGTTCAAGGTCGGTCAACACACTGTTGAAGGTCATGCCGTGCTGTTCCAGGGTCACTGGCACCAATACGACGCGGTAAAAAAATACCCCTTTGGCCCCCGGCTCAAAGACTTCACGCCCAAGCGCCTGGCGGCCAGTGGCGAGACCCGGACACTGGACGCCAACCTGCGCGGTTATGAAGCCAGACACATAGCCCCGCACGCGCTGTCGACCAAGGGCTTGCAGGGCAACGTGTACGTAGGCCGCAGTAAAAAAGAATATGTAAAGGTCGACGGAACACTTTATGAGTCACGCTTGAAGGATGGCCAGCGCGTCATCCGGCACCCCAATGGCACGGGGCCAGACATCGCCATCAGGGACCTCGGTGTGTCCGGCTGGGAACCCACCTCCAGGTCCGCCCGGCTGCTGGGTGGCGCTCATGACACACCCACGCCCTGGAAGTTTGGCGACAGCACTTACGTGGTCCCGATGGATGACATCGACGTCGTCGAACATGCAGCCACGCCGTTCAGGCTCAATCACAAAGGCGCCGAACACAGCGTCATCTTCGACAGTTCGGCCGGCGCGTGGAAACTGACCCCGCTCGCCACCGGTATCGATGACACGCCCGCGAAGTATTTCTGGCGAAGTGCCAAGGGCAAGTGGCAACGGGGAACGCTTGATGAGTTCAGCAAAGCTAAAAAGGCCGACGCGCATCAGTACACCTTTATTGATGTCTCACCGCCGTCGGTGCTGAAGCTGCCAAACGAGGTGAAACCGCTGCCCAAGGCGCTGCACTACTTTTGGGCCGGCCAGGAAATACCGTCGCACCTGGCCGACAACATCGCCAGGAACGCCACTCAGGCGCCCGGTTATACCTCCATTCTTCACGTCGATGCTGACAGCCCGGCGGTGTTTCAACGCATAAAAAACACGCTGGAGAGCAAGGTGCCCGGCGTGAAGATCGTGAACCTGCATGAGGACGAAGTCTTCAAGCAGCTCAGGCGCGGCGAAATGTACGATTACTTTCGGCAGGGGCAAGGCAAAAACCTGGCGGCCGCCTCGGACGTTGCGCGTTATCCCATCATGAACAAGCACGGCGGTGTGTACCTGGACACCGATGACGTCATTCAAAAAAACATCGGCACCGACGCATTGCTCGCCGGCGCTGACGATGTTCTGCTCGGCGCGCCGGTCGTGCATAGCCTGACCGACTACACGCCGTTCTATAACACCAGTAACTTCGCGACACGCCCTGGCAACCCGGTCATCGAGGCGATGATCACGCAGATGAACCAACGTTTTAAAGCCAACAAGGCGTACTTCGCGGCCAACCGCCCCACTGCCACGAAATCCGCCAATGGCCGGGTGCACTACACACCCGAATTCAGCGCTTATGAACGCAAGATATTCGAGACCGCAGGCCCGAATCTGTTCAATGACATCCTCAAGTCGAAACGGCCCGACCTGTACGACCTGGGTTTGGATGGATTAGCCAAGGAGTCCAAGCTGGTCGACGGCAGCCTCGTCTCGTCCGGCCCTATCGTCGACATTGAAAACGACGTGCTTGGCGTCTACGCCAGCAAAGGGCTTGCGCCACCGGATCATCTGCGTGAGCAGATACAAAAAATCAAACACCACTACTACCCGCTTCGCTACCGGTTCAACATCAGGATCGGCGCCGACCATTCGTGGATCAACACCTGATCCAACAACTTTGAACCAGTACCGGGTCGTGGTCCTCCAACGGCTACAAACCACGGCCACGGTGCACGTTCGATGACTTTTATTCTTTGGTTGGCCGTACTCGGCGCGGTATTGCTGACCCTCGCCCTCACCTCCTCCTACCTGCGCTGGATGCCGGTGACGACCTCGGCAGTCTGCCTGTTGCTGGGCATCGCCATCGGCCCGCTGGGCATGGACCTGCTGCAGATGGACATCAAGGCTTCCGCACGCTGGATGGAGCACTTGACGGAAGTGGCGGTGCTGTTTTCGCTGTTCGTCAGCGGCTTGAAGCTGCGCCTGCCATTGCGGCATCGCACCTGGCGCATTGCGTTTGGCATGGCAGGCCCGGTGATGTTGCTGACTATCCTGGGCAGTGGCCTCGCGCTGCATTACCTGTTCGGGCTTTCCTGGGGCGTTTCGCTGCTGGTCGGTGCCATTCTTGCGCCGACCGACCCGGTGCTGGCCGGCCTGGTTCAGGTCAACAATGCGCAGGACTACGACGCGCTGCGTTTTGGCCTGTCGGGCGAGGCCGGCTTGAACGATGGCACGGCGTTTCCGTTTGTGATCTTTGCGCTGTTATTCATGCAGCACGGCGGCTTTGACGGTGACTGGCTGGGCGGCTGGGCCCTGAAAAACCTGCTGTGGGCCGTACCGGCCGGGTTGCTGATCGGCTACTGGATGGGCCGGGGCATCGGCCGCGTGACCTTGTGGATGCGCATCACCAATGAAGACAGCACCTTGTCACCCAACGATTACCTGACGCTGGCGTTGATCGCCCTGGCCTACGTGGCGGCCGAGGCGGTGGGCGGATACGGCTTTTTGTCGGTGTTCGCCGCCGGGCTCGGCTTGCGCCAGGCAGAGTTCAGGTCCACGGGCAATTCGCAGACACCCTCCGAGCATTTGGCATTGCCGGTGGTGGGCCATCTGGAGGTGGAACCTGCGCGCGCGCTCCAAGGTGATGTCAGTGAACTGCAAGACACGCAGATCGCCGCCGGCGTGATGATGGGCGACATGCTGTCATTCGGCAGCCTGGTGGAGCGCTCGATGGAGGTTTTCCTGGTGACGCTGCTGGGGATCATTCTGGTCAGTCATTGGGACTGGCGCGCACTGCCGGTGGCAGCGCTGTTGTTTTGCGTGATTCGGCCGGCGAGTGTGCTGGCCGTGCCCTGGGGCAGCCTGATCGACTATCGGCAGCGTGGCTTGATGGGCTGGTTCGGCATTCGCGGGATCGGCAGCATCTACTACCTGTTCTACGCGCTCAACCATGGGTTGATCGGCACCAGCAGTGCGGTGGCGGTGAACCTTACGGTGTCGGTGATCGCCTTGAGCATCGTCGTTCATGGCCTGAGTACCCAGCCGATGCTGGTCTGGTATGAACGACGTGCCAAGGTGAAAGCTCAAAAGATTGCAGCTCAGTCCTGATTTTCGGTATGACCTACATCGGCCGCGTCATCCAGATCGTTCAGCGGCACTTTTGCATCATCCATCAATGAGCCCGGGTCTTCGTTGCCCGGGTCGTTGAGTTCTTCGTCGTCTTGTTCTGACATGACCGTCTCCTCTAACCGCCTTGGGTATCGATATCGGCATCCGTCTCAGGCTTGGCTTCGGGCTCAGGCTTGAAGTCGGGGCTGTAGTCGTTTTCCTTGGCTTTTGGATCGCTGGCAGGCTTGGGGTCTTTAGGCGCGTCGGCGCCAGTACCCGGCGCCGGCTCTCCACCATCAATGGCCGGGTCGTTGCGGTTGCTGACTTGCGGATCGTTGCTTGTGTTCATCGGGGTCACCTCTTCGCAGTTTCGGAAAACACATCCTGCGTAAAGGTAAGGTCCCGCGCAGGACGATGAAGTTCCGATGATTTAAGCAGCAGTGCTCAAGACACAGGGTTATCGATCTGGATGTAGAACGCGTAGACGCCCAGCAACAGCCAGAACACCATGAACAGCCACGGCGCGCGCATGGAAAACAGCAGCGACTTGCGATAGCCCTTGTGCGACGACTCGGTTTCGCAAAACAGCGGCGAATCGTCATAGGCCATGCCCATGACCGGCTCGCTGCGCAGCAATTCGCTTTGTTTGTAGTGCCAGTGGTCGATGATTTCGTACGCGGCACGGATCCCCGGCCAGGCATTCAGGGAACTGAGCACACCCAGCGAGGCCAGGAACACCGGCACGATCAGGGTGAAAAACTTGCCCCATTCCGGGTTCAGGTTGCCCATGCCGGAGACAAACGCGATGACCAGAAACGACTGCGCCGTCAGGTAGGCGTCGGTGCGGTTGGCCAGGATGGAGGTTTCGTACTGGATCTCGCGGCGATAGAAGTCAAGTCGGTCCTTGGGCGAACCAAAAATCTTGGCGTTGTGTTCACTGTGATCGTCCAGCGCTGCTTCGGGGGTGTTCGGGGAGATGATTCTGGGCACGACGGTGCTCCACAAGATTGCGAGTCTCATTAGAAGAATCAGGCAGCGGTGAAGTTCAAGTTTGTTCATGCACCATTGTGGAACAGGCCCTGCACCCTTGTAGTGAGCGGGCTTGCCCCGCGTTGGCGTGCGCAGCGCGCCTGCTTTCCCTGGGGGCCACGGCGCAGCCCAACGCGGGGCGAGGTGGCTGGCCACAGCACGCCCCGCTGCCACCATCAGCCCGCTCGCCGCAGGATTAAATCAACACAATCCCCGGTTCCGGCACACGCATTGCTTTATCCATTCATCTGCCCGGATTCAGGAGCATTCGTTACCCCCCGACCCAGAGCCGACCCCATAAGAAAGTAAGGACCAGGCCTGTTGGCACGATCAGCCACGGGCTCATAAAAAAATGCGTTTTTTAAAGCGGCAGTGCCACCCAAGCACCCCTGGGCACTGACAAGGTACTGGAATGGCTCGATCTTTCTTTGATGAAATGAATGACGCACATGGCGTGTGCCGTGCGCATTATCAGGATTTCTCCCGCTGGCTGGCCAACACGCCGCCGGAACTGCTGGCGCAAAGGCGCCGCGAAGCCGATTTGCTGTTCCACCGCGCCGGGATCACCTTCACCCTCTACGGCGACGAGCAGGACACCGAGCGCCTGATCCCCTTCGACATCATTCCCCGCAGCATCCCCGCCACTGAATGGAGCGTGATCGAACGCGGCTGTATCCAGCGCGTCAATGCGCTGAACATGTTCCTGGCCGACATCTATCACGACCAACGCATCATCAAGGCCGGGATCATTCCCGCCGAACAGGTGCTGGGCAACGAGGGTTATCAGAAGGCGATGGTCGGGCTGGACCTGCACCGCGACATCTACTCGCACATTTCCGGGGTTGACCTGGTGCGCGACGGCGACGGCACCTACTACGTGCTCGAAGACAACCTGCGCACCCCCAGCGGCGTGAGCTACATGCTTGAAGACCGCAAGATGATGATGCGCCTGTTCCCGGAAGTGTTCGCCAAGCAGCGCATCGCGCCGGTGGACCACTACCCCAACCTGCTGCTCAAGACCCTGAAAAGTTCCAGCCGCCTCGACAACCCCAACGTGGTAGTGCTGACCCCGGGCCGCTTCAACAGCGCCTTCTTCGAACACGCCTTCCTCGCCCGAGAAATGGGCGTGGAACTGGTCGAAGGCGCCGACCTGTTCGTGCACGACCTCAAGGTGTTCATGCGCACCACCGACGGGCCCAAGCCGGTGGATGTGATTTACCGGCGAATCGACGACGCCTTCCTCGACCCCAAGGCCTTCAATCCCGATTCGATGCTCGGCGTGCCGGGGCTGGTTGCCGCCTATTGCGCCGGCAATGTGGTGCTGGCCAATGCGATTGGCACCGGCGTGGCCGATGACAAGTCGATTTACCCGTACGTGCCGCAGATGATCCGTTTCTACCTGGACGAAGAGCCGATTCTGCAAAACGTGCCGACCTTCCAGTGCCGCAAGCCGGATGAACTGTCCCACGTGCTCGCCCACTTGCCGGAATTGGTGGTCAAGGAAACCCAGGGCTCGGGCGGCTACGGCATGCTGGTCGGCCCGGCCTCCACCGCCGCCGAAATCGAGGACTTCCGCCAACGCATCAAGGCACGTCCCCACGCCTACATCGCCCAACCGACCCTGAGCCTGTCCACCTGCCCCACCTTCGTCGAAAACGGCATTGCGCCGCGGCATATCGACCTGCGCCCGTTCGTGCTCTCGGGCAAGGAAACCCGCCTGGTGCCCGGCGGCCTGACCCGCGTGGCATTGAAGGAAGGCTCGTTGATCGTCAACTCGTCGCAAGGCGGCGGAACCAAGGACACCTGGGTGGTGGAGGGCTGAGTATGCTGAGTAGAACCGCCGCAGATCTGTACTGGATGTCGCGTTACCTGGAACGCGCCGAAAACCTGGCGCGCATGCTTGAAGTCAGTTACTCGCTGTCGCTGATGCCCCAGGCCGGGCACAGCGATGGGCTGGACGAACTGGCGATGGCGTTGCTCAGCAGCGGCACCCTGGAGAATTACCTGGAGCGTCACAAACAACTGGACGCGACGCTCATGCTGCACTTCTTCGCCCTCGACGAAGAAAACCCCGCCAGCATCTACAACTGCCTGCGTGCCGCGCGGGGCAACGCCCACGCGGTACGCGGACGCATTACCGCCGACATGTGGGAAAACCTTAACGCCACCTGGCTGGAAATGCGCAGCATCGCCGCCGGTGGCCTGGCGCGGCACGGCATCAGCCACTTCTGTGACTGGGTCAAGCAGCGTTCGCACCTGTTCCGCGGCGCGACGTCCGGCACCATCATGCGCAATGACGCCTACCGGTTTATACGCCTGGGCACCTTCGTCGAGCGCGCGGACAACACCTTGCGCTTGCTGGACGCGCGCTATGAGATGTTTGGCGAGGAGTCGGAAGAAGTCAGCGACTTGTCGGCACGCGGCTATTACCAGTGGAGCGCCCTGCTGCGGGCGTTGTCGTCGTTTGAGGCCTACACCGAGCTGTACCCGAATGCCTTGAATGCGCGCTCGGTATCGGAGTTGCTGCTGCTGCGCAGTGACGTGCCGCGTTCGTTGCATGCGTGTATCGAGGAGCTGAGCCATATCCTCGCGGGCTTGCCCGGCAGCTATGGGCGCACGGCGCAGCGCCTGGCGGCGGAATTCGAGGCGCGCCTGCGCTATACCGGGATCGACGAGATTCTGGAGGACGGCTTGCACAGCCGCCTGACGGACTTTATCGACACGGTGCGTGAGCTGGCACGGGCGATTCATAGCTCGTACCTGGAAGTGGTGTGAGTTGCAGTCACTTAACTGTCAGTTCGGGTGATTGACCCTGCTCAGGTGCCGCTCTTATGTTGGGCAGGTGAAAGGCCTTCCCATCCCCAGAACAGGTACAGCGCATGTCCGAACTGACACTGACCCCCGCCGCCGCTCAGACGTTGCAACGCTGGCACGCGATGCTGGCCGGGCGCGATCTGCAATCGCTGCCCGAACTGCTGGCGCCTGATGCCGTCTTCCGCTCACCCATGGCCCACACGCCCTACCCTGGCGCGCCCGTGGTGTCGATGATTCTGAACACCGTGATCACGGTGTTTGAAGACTTCAAGTACCACCGTGAACTGGCCACGGCCGACGGGCTCAGTGTGGTGCTGGAGTTCAGCGCGCGGGTGGGCGACAAGCAACTCAAGGGGATTGACCTGATTCGTTTTAATGAGTCGGGGCAAATCGTCGAGTTTGAAGTGATGGTGCGGCCGCTGAGCGGGTTGCAGGCGTTGGGGGAAGAGATGGGGCGGCGGTTGGCGCCTTATCTGGCAAAAACCAAAGGTTAAAAAATGTGGGAGCGGGCTGGCCCGCGATAGTGGTGGTTCAGTTGCATCGATGGTGACTGAACCACCGCCATCGCGGGCCAGCCCGCTCCCACATTGGTTTTGCGTCGGTTATTGGTTTTTTACCAGTACGGGTTCTGCGCGGTATTGGTCCGGGAACAGTTTTTTCAGCTGCGCCACTTTCGGCAGGTCATTGATCACGATGTAGGGGTAGGACGGGTTCTCGGTGAGGAAGTCCTGGTGATAAGACTCGGCGGGGTAAAACGCCTTGCCCATCTCCACTTTGGTCACGATCGGCTTGTCGAAGGCCTTGGCAGCGTCGAGCTGCGCGATGTAGGCCTGGGCGACTTTTTGCTGCTCGGCATTTTGCGCGAAAATCTCCGAGCGGTACTGGGTGCCACTGTCCGGGCCCTGGCGGTTGAGTTCGGTGGGGTTGTGGGCCACCGAGAAGTAGATCTGCAGCAGCTTGCCGTAGCTGACCTTGCTCGGATCGTAGGTCACCGACACCGACTCGGCGTGGCCGGTGTCGCCCTCGCTGACCGACTCGTACTGCGCCGTGTTGACCGCGCCGCCGTCGTAGCCGGACACGGCGTTTTTCACGCCCTGTACATGCTGGAACACCCCTTGCACGCCCCAGAAACAGCCACCGGCAAACACCGCGGTTTGCAGGTTGCCGGACTCGGCCGGCAGGTCCAGCGCGGGCGGCGCGATCATCACCGCGTCATCGGAGGCGCCGAAAGAAAAGGCCGAGCTTTGACCGACGAAGGTGGCGAAGGCCAATGCGGGTAAAATTTTGAGAAGCCTCATAAAACTCACTCCAGAGCGCGGTCGAGTGTGGGAGCTGGCTGGCCTGCTCCCACATTGATTGGGTTTTCACTTCAAGATTGATGGGTCAGCCGAAGGTGAAGGCATAAGCCGCCACGTGCGGGTCGAGAAATTCGATGCTGAAGGTGCGGTCCTTGACCCCGGCAGGCTGGCGCACGAGCTGATACAGGCGTTGCTCGGTCACCGTGCCGCTGCCATCGGGCGCCACATCCGTGCCGTGGGCATTGCCCGGCGCTTGGCCGTCAATCGTCACCTTGAAACGCACCGGCTTGCCATCGGCACCCGGGCCCAGCACCAGGTGCAGGTCACGGGCATGGAAGCGGTAGACGATGCGCCCGCCAGCCTGGTCGAGGGTGGCTTGCTGGCCGCCGACATTCCATCGGCCTTCCAGGGTCCAGTTGTTCAGCGCCAGAGTGCCGGCTGCCGGGTAATTCACCACGGTGTCGGTGCTCAGGGTGCCGGTGGTGACGAAGTTTTCCGCACGCTGGAAGCCCAGGTAGGTTTCCGGCGATTGCACCTCGTTCATGTCCGGCGCTTGCTGCACGCCCTTGGCGTCGGCTTCGATCAAGCCACCGGCGACGTTGGTCGCGCCAGCCTCACGCAGCAGTTGTTGAATGACGCGTTCGGACTCGGCGTAATCGCCCTCACCAAAGTGGTGATAGCGAATCTGGCCCTTGGCATCGGCAAAGTAGTGCGCCGGCCAGTACTGGTTGTTGAAGGCGCGCCAGATTTTATAGTTGTTGTCGATCGCCACCGGGTAGGTGATGCCCAGATCCTTCATGGCCTTGGTGACGTTGCTCACGTCGCGCTCAAAGGCGAACTCCGGGGCGTGTACGCCAATCACCACCAGGCCCTGGTCATGGTATTTCTCGGCCCAGGCTTTGACATACGGCAAGCTGCGCAGGCAGTTGATGCAGGAGTAGGTCCAGAAATCCACCAGCACCACTTTGCCTTTGAGCGCTTCGGCGCTCAGTGGCGGGCTGTTGAGCCACTGCACCGCGCCGTCCAGCGCCGGCAAAGCCCCTTCGATGGGCAGCGAATCGCTGTGGTTGGCCGCCGCCATCATCGCGCCGCTGTTCTGTTCGGGCTTGGCGCTGAGTGTGTTAACCAGGCTTTGTTCCAGGCCGCCGGTGGAGGCTGTCGACAAGCGCGACAGCACCCCGGTGTCCAGGCCCAGCGCGATGGCGGCCACGCCGACCAACATCAGTGCACCCAGACCGCGGCGCAGCCATTCGCCGGCGCCGAGCGACTTTTTCATCAAGCCAAAGACTTTACCGCCGACCAGCAGCGCCAGCGCCAGTGACGTCGCAGCACCGGCGGCGTAGGCCAGTAACAGCAAGGTCGTGCCGATGCTGGCGCCCTGCAGTGCCGCGCCGGTCAGTACCAACCCGAGGATGGGCCCGGCGCAGGGAGCCCAGAGCAAACCGGTGGCCACGCCGATCAGGAACGAGGCGCCCGGACGCGGTTTGGCGTCGGCTCCAGCGGCTTCGGACAGGCGACTGCCGGCGGCCACCAAGGGCCGCGTCAGGCGCTCCGACAATTGCGGCAGCAACAGCGTGAGTCCGAACAGGGCAACGCACAGCAACGCGAGCCAGCGCCCGTATTGATTGACTTGCACCACCCAACCGCCGCCCACTGCCGCCAGCGAGGCCACCAGGGCGAACGTCACCGCCATCCCCGCCAACAGCGGCAAGCCACTGCGCATAAACGGCTGCCCGGTGCGAGCGAAGACAAAAGGCAGAACAGGCAGGATGCACGGGCTGACAATTGTCAGCACGCCGCCCAGATACGCGAGAACCAGAAGCCACATGGGATCGTCCCTTATAAGTATTGATAAACATCGGCTTAAGCCGCCGTGAACGTCATGGCCGCGCCGTTCATGCAATAGCGTAGGCCGGTGGGTGCAGGGCCATCGTCGAAGACGTGCCCTTGGTGGCCACCACAGCGGCGGCAGTGAATTTCCTTGCGCACCACGCCAAAGGAGGTGTCGACGTGGCTGGCGACCGCGTTGTCCAGTGGCTGCCAGAAGCTTGGCCAACCGGTGTGGCTGTCGAACTTGGTGGCCGAGGAGAACAAAGGCAGCGCACAGCCGGCGCAGGCGAAAGTGCCTGTGCGGTGCTCATCGTTGAGCGGGCTGGTGTAAGGCCGTTCGGTGCCCTCCTCGCGCAGAATGTCGAATTGCTCGGCGCTGAGCAGGCTGCGCCACTGGGCCTCGGTGTGGTTGACCTCGAAGGTTTCCGCGGCTTCGGCGTCGGTGACCAGGTTGAGCTGTTTGAGCTGTTTGAGCAGGCCGCCGGCCAGGACGGCGACACCCAGGCCGCCGGTGGCTAGCAGTATTTGTCGGCGTGAATACATGGGATTTTCCTCATGGATGACTGGCGCTGATCGTCTGGCTGGAGGGTTTGGTGTGGCGAGCGGGCTTGCCCCGCGTTGGAGTGCGTAGCGCCCGCTTTTTTTGGGGCCGCTGCGCAGCCCGACGCGGGGCAAGCCCGCTCGCCACGGGGATCTGGCTCGCCACAAAAACCTGTCGTGTCATAACCAGCGCCCTTGCATTGAGGTCATCCTGGGCCCTGGGCGGTCGCGAAATCCTCACGCAGAGTTAAACAATTCGTGATAACTACACTGTTGCAAAACCCGCACAATGCGCGAACTACAAGCGAAGGTTTTCAGCATGGATCAGCCCAAACGTGTCCTGGTGGTCGAGGACGATGCCCATATTGCCGACTTGATCTGCCTGCACCTGCGCGACGAGCAGTTTGAGGTGGTGCACAGCGCCGACGGCAATGAAGGCCTGCACCTGCTCGAACAGGGCGGCTGGGATGCGCTGATCCTCGACTTGATGCTGCCCGGCGTCGATGGCCTGGAGATCTGCCGGCGCGCCCGCGCCATGACACGCTACACCCCGATCATCATCACCAGCGCGCGCTCCAGCGAGTTGCACCGCATCCTTGGGCTGGAGCTGGGCGCCGACGATTACCTGGCCAAGCCGTTTTCGATGCCTGAACTGGTCGCACGGGTCAAGGCGCTGCTGCGCCGCGTGGATGCAATGGCGCGCAATTTGAAAATGGACGCCGGCAGCCTCGACCTTGGCCAGCTGTTCATCAACCCGCTGACCCGCGACGCGACCCTGCAAGGCCAGCGCCTGGACCTCACGCCGCGCGAGTTCGACCTGCTGTATTTCTTCGCCCGCCAGCCGGGCAAGGTGTTTTCGCGCATGGACCTGCTCAACGCGGTGTGGGGCTACAGCCACGAAGGCTATGAACACACCGTGAACACGCATATCAACCGGCTGCGCGCCAAAGTCGAAGCCGACCCGGCCAACCCGGTGCTCATCCTCACGGTGTGGGGCCGGGGCTACAAGTTTGCCGAGAATGCATCATGAAACTGACCCTGACCCAGCGCCTGTCGGTGGTGTTCGCCGTGCTGCTGGTGATCTGCAGCGGCACCTCGGCATGGCTGCAGGTGCGCTCCAACCGCATGCATGAACTGGAAGTGGTGCAAGGCCTGTCCCGCGACCTGGCTGCGCATATTGCTCGCGACACTCAACTGATGGACGCCGACGGCCTCAAGCCCGAGGCGGTACGCAACCTGTTCAGCCAGTTGATGCTGGTCAACCCGAGTGTCGAGGTGTACTTGCTCGATATTGACGGACGTGTGGTCGGGAATGCCGCGCCCAGCGGGCACTTGCTGCGCGACAAGGTCGACCTCGCACCGGTGCGCCGATTCCTCAGCGGCGCGATGCTGCCGATCCTCGGCGATGACCCGCGCAGCGTCGATGGGCGCAAGGTATTCAGCGCGGCGCCGCTCAAGGCCAACGGCCAGCAAACCGGCTTCCTGTACGTGGTGCTGCTGGGCGAAGCCCATGATGTGTACGACGCCAAAGACGCGACGGGCATGGCGCTGAAGATTGCCTTGTGGTCCATCGGGCTAGTCGCCCTGCTCTGCCTGTTGGCCGGCTTGATCGCCTTTGCCTGGATCACCCGACCGCTGCGCCAGCTCACCGACAAGGTGGGCCGGTTCGACATCAACGGCGCCCCCAAACCCACGCAAATCAATACCCCCGAACTCGACAGCGGCGATGAAATCGCGGTGCTCGACCATGCCTTCGTACAAATGGAAAACCGCCTGGGCGAACAATGGCGCGCCATCACCCATCAGGACCAGGAACGCCGGGAAATGGTCGCGAATATTTCCCATGACCTGCGCACGCCGTTGGCGTCGCTGCACGGCTACCTGGAAACCCTGTCCCTCAAGGACGCCAGCCTCAGCCCCGACGAGCGCCGCCGCTACCTGGGCATCGCCCTCGACCAAAGCCGCAAGGTGGGCGGGTTGGCCCAGTCACTGCTGGAGCTGGTGCGCCTGGAACATGGTTTTGTGCAGCCCGTGATCGAAGGCTTTTCCCTGCCCGACCTGGTGCAAGACATCTTCCAGAAATTCGAACTCACCGCCGAAGCCCGCTCCATTACGCTCACCGCCACGCTGCCGCCACAGGTGCCGACCGTACTGGCCGACCTGGGCCTGATCGAACGTGTATTGACCAACCTGCTCGACAACGCCCTGCGGCATACACCGGTAAACGGCGAAGTCGAAGTGATCCTGGCACCCGAGGCTACTTGTGTGGCGGTCACCGTCAGCGACAGCGGCCCAGGCATCGACGCGCCGCTGCGCGAAGGCTTGTTCCTGCGCGCTTTCACCATCGGCGGCGCGCGCCGCGATGGCGGCCTGGGCCTGCGCATCGTGCACCGTATCCTGCAATTGCACGGGCGCGACATTCAATTGGTGGAGCGCCCAGGCCATGGTGCGACCTTCAGGTTCTCGCTAGAAACGCGAGCATCAGCGCGTTGACCCGCTCGGCCTGTTCGTTCTGGATCCAGTGACCGCAGTTGGCCAACACCTGCTGTTGCAGGTTGGGCACTGCGTCGGGCATGCGCTTGAGGGTGTGAGCTTCAAACACGCCAACCGGATCACGGTCGCCAATCAAGAATAATGTGGGTTGCAGCACGGGCTGGCCGGCGAGGAACTCGGTGCGCTGCCAATTGCGCTCAAAGTTGCGATACCAGTTCAGCGGGCCACGAAAACCGCACTTGCTGAAGGTGTGCACGTAAACGTCCATGTCCACTTGAGTGCACCACGTTGGCAATGCACCGGGGGCCGAGACGCCGTCGAACAAAGTGGCGTTGGCTGGCTTTTTCTGCAGGAACACGTCCTGATCCTGCATGAACAGCCGCAACGTGCGTTCGATGTCGGCATCCAGCTCCCGCTCGGCTACGCCCGGTGCCTGAAAATACAGGATGTAGTTGAAGCGATCGGCGTACAGCTCGCGCATGATCTCGATCACCGGGCGCCGCGCACGTCCGGCAAACGGCACCGACATCGTGATCAAGCGGCTGACCCGCGCAGGCTCCAGTAACGCCAGATGCCAGGCCACCACGGCGCCCCAGTCGTGGCCGACCATCACCACCTGGTGATGACCGAAATGGTCCATGGCCTGCTGAATATCGGCGCACAAGGTCAGTAATTCGTAATCGGCGACCTCGGCAGGCGAACTCGATTCGCCATAGCCGCGCATTTCGGGCGCGAACACCCGATAACCGGCGCCGGCCAGCGCGGGAATCTGCTCTCGCCAAGAGTGCCAGCACTCGGGAAACCCGTGCAGCAGCCAAATCGGCTGGCCTTGCTCGGGCCCGGCGATGTGGACGCTCAACTCAATACCGTTGACCTGAACCTTGTCATGCTGGATAGCGCTCATCACGGGCTTCCTTGTGATCGATGGTGTGAAGGTTATGCAGGGAGCGCTCGCGGTATTCGCGTGGGGTGCACTTCATCTGACGCTTGAATGCGCTGCTGAAGGCGCTGTCCGACTGGTACCCCAACGCCTGGCCGATGCTGGACACACTGCTGCCGGAGGTGTTCAAGGCCTTTATCGCCAAGTGCATGCGCCAACGGGTCAGGTACTCCTGAGGGGCCATCCCGACCTGCTGCTTGAAGCGCAAGGCAAACGTCGAACGGGACTGATTGGCAATACCGGCCATGTCACTCAAGGTCCAGCGCCGCGCCGGTTCGGCGTGCACTTGCGCAAGTACCGGTGCCAACCGTGGGTCGGTCAAGGCTGCCAACCAGCCTCGAGTGCTGGCACCCAGGGAAGATTGATAGAGCCGCAGGATTTGCACCAGCATCATTTGCGCCAAATGCTCGGTCATCAGTGCCGCGCCGAGTCTTGGGCCGGCATATTCCAGGGCCAGCCGCTCCAGACACCAGCGCAACACACCGGCCTGTTCGGACCTGGCGCTGATACGCACCACTGGCGGCAACCCATCGAGCAACAAACGCGCCTCATCGCCGTAGGTGAACAGCCCGCCGATCAGAAACAAATCCTGCGCGTCGCCCACGCGGGCGATGCCGCCCACCGCCTCGCGGTAAACGTCACGCGCGTCAACGCCCTCCGGTGCAAGGTTGCTGGACAATCTCCATGGGCGGTTGTGTGTCAGTAAAAAACAATCGCCCTCGTTCAAGGCGATGGGCACCGGCTCGCCCTTCACTTCCAGCCAACAATTGCCCTCCACCACGGCATTGAACTTGATGCCCTGCGGCGCCGGAAAATTCACCGCCCACGTGCCGCCGGCCTTCAAGCCCGCGAACAACGTGCGGTGGCTTTTCAAGAGGGCCAATACCTCGGAGAGCGTATCCATACTAAAAAGCTCCGGACGATCGCGATAGAAACACGGACTTTAGGGTATTCCGCGTCCGACCTTCAACGAAGAACATAGCCCTACCCCAAACGGAGAACCGCTATGACGCGCAAACAAGCCCCCCTCAACAGTGGTTTTGATGCCAGTACCACCGCGCTGCAAGCACTGGCCGCTAAAGACTTGCGCGCAATGACAGCCATCGTCACCGGCGGATACTCCGGAATTGGCCTGGAGGCCACTCGCGCCCTTGCAAGTGCCGGGGCACAGGTGATCGTCCCGGCGCGTGATGTGCAAAAGGCGCAGCGCAATCTGCACGGCATACAGGGCGTTGAACACGCCCGCCTGGACCTGATCGACGCGGCGTCAATTGAGCGCTTTGCCCAAGGGTTTATTGCGTCCGGGCGGCCATTGGACCTGCTGATCAATAGCGCCGGGATCATGGCCACGCCGTTGCACAGAAGCGCCGCAGGCCTGGAAGCACAGTTCGCCACCAACCACCTCGGCCACTTTCAACTGACCGCCCGGCTGTGGCCGTCCTTGTGCAAGGCTAACGGTGCGCGCGTAGTGTCGGTGTCGTCTCTGGGTCATCGCCTGAGCCCCCTTCACTTCGAAGACCCGCAGTTTGACCGGCGCGCTTATGACAAATGGCTGGCCTACGGGCAATCAAAAACCGCCAACGCACTGTTTGCGGTGGCGCTGGACACACGTGGCGAGGCCCACCACGTGCGTGCCTTTTCAGTGCACCCCGGCGAAATTCTTACTGACCTGGTTCGCTATCTGGACAAAAAGGACTTGGCGTTCGTCGGCGCGCTGGATGAACACGGCACTGTGCGTGCGGCCAGCCATTACAAAAGCCCCGCACAAGGCGCCGCGACGCTGGTGTGGTGTGGCGTCAGCCCGCAACTTGACGGCATGGGCGGCCTGTACTGCGAGGACTGTGAAGTCGCAACACCCACTGAAGATCACACCCAGCGCAGCGGCGTTCACGCCTGGGCCATCGATCCGGAGCAAGCCGAAAAACTCTGGGCGCTGAGCGAACAACTGAGCGGCATCACGCTTGAGTGACGGGCGCCCACCAGCGCGGCAACAATTGGCGAACGCGCGCATCGCCAAAGCGGTCGTCAATCAACATCACCACGCCCTCATCCTGCTGGCTGCGAATCACGCGCCCCGCCGCCTGCACCACTTTCTGAATGCCGGGGTACAGGTAGGTGTAGTCGTAACCGGACCCGAAGATCGACGCCATGCGCGCTTTCATCTGTTCGTTGATCGGGTTCAGTTGCGGCAAACCCAGGGTGGCGATGAAGGCGCCAATCAAACGTGCGCCGGGCAAATCAATGCCTTCGCCAAACGCACCGCCCAGCACGGCAAAGCCGATGCCTTGGCTGTGCTGGGTAAACTGGTTGAGAAAACCCTGGCGTTCGGCCTCGGCCATGCCGCGTGACTGCAACCACAGCGCCACCTGCGGGTGGCGCTCGGCCATTAACTGCGCCACCTGCTGCAGGTAATCGAAGCTTGAGAAAAACGCCAGGTAATTGCCGGGCCGTTGCGCGAATTGCTCGGCGATGAGCTCCACGATCGGTTCCAGCGAGGCTTGGCGGTGCACAAACCGTGTGGAGATCGCGTCGACGATACGCACCTGCAATTGCTCGGCCTTGAACGGCGATTCCACGTCGATCCAGGCAGTATCCGCTGGCAGACCGAGCAAGTCGGCGTAATAGTGGCGTGGGCTCAGGGTCGCGGAAAACAGCACGCTGCTGCGCGCGGCGGTCAGCCTGGGCCGAATGAATTCGGCCGGCACCACATTGCGCAGGCACAGGGTTGAAGCACTGCGCTTGCCACCGAACTGGCGCTTGCTGATATCAAAGATGAAGTGTTCGTTGAACAGTTCGGCAACTTTGGCAAATTGCAGCGCTTCGAAATAAAACGCCTGCAGGTCGCCGCTGAGGGCTTCGGGGTGATCGTTGAAGTAGTCGCCCAAGGCGCTGGCGCAGAGGCTCAGCGCCTGCAGCAGTTTTTCGGGTTTGTTGGCGTAGGCCTGGTACGGCGCGAGCTGGTCCTTGTGCAGGGCGTTCCATTCGCGGTTCAGACGTTGCAAGGGTTTCTTCAGCGGCTCGGGTGCGCTGTCACGCAGGGTCTTGAGGCTGTATTGGTCGAGGCTGGCGCTGTACATCGAACGCGCGCGCTCTACCAGGTTGTGGGCTTCGTCCACCAGCACGGCGGCGCGCCATTGGTTCAACTGGGCCAGGCCGAACAGCATGGCGCCAAAGTCGAAATAGTAGTTGTAGTCGGCCACCACCAGGTCGGTCCAACGCGCCATTTCCTGGCTCAGGTAATACGGGCAAACGTCATGGGCCAGCGCCACGTCGCGCAGGTTGCGCTGGTCCAGCAGGCGCACCTTGGACGCGGCCGTGCGCGCGGCCGGCAGACGATCGTAAAAGCCTTTGGCCAACGGGCAGGAATCGCCATGGCAGGCTTTGTCCAGGTGTTCGCAGGCCTTGTCCCGCGCCACCAGTTCGAGCACGCGCAGGGGCAAATCGGGGCTGCTGTCGTTGAGGACTTGGGCGGCGTCCAGGGCCAGCTTGCGGCCCGGCGTCTTGGCGGTAAGAAAAAACACCTTGTCCAGCTGCTGCGGCGCCAGGGCCTTGAGCAGCGGAAAGATCGTGCCGACGGTTTTGCCGATGCCAGTGGGCGCCTGCGCCATCAGGCAACGGCCGGTACTGACGGCTTTGTAGACCGACTCTGCCAGGGCGCGCTGGCCGGGGCGAAAGTCGGCGTGGGGGAATGCCAGGCGCTGGGCGGCGCTGTTGCGCGCGTCGCGGTGCTGCATTTCCAGTTGGGCCCAGCCCAGGAACAACGCGCACTGTTGGTTGAAGAACCGTTCAAGGTCGGCCGCTTCAAAGCGCTGGTTGAGCAGGGTTTCGCCCTCGCCGACGATGTCGAAGTACACCAGTGCCAGGTCGATTTCACCAAGGCCAAGCTTCTGGCACATCAACCAGCCGTATACCTTGACCTGCGCCCAATGCAGTTGACGGTGGTTGGTGGGCTGGGCGTCGAGGTCGCCGCGATAGGTTTTCACTTCTTCCAGGCGATTGCTGTCCGGGTCGTAGCCGTCCGCCCTGCCCCGTACTGTGAGCTGTTGGTATTGGCCTTCCAGCGCGACTTCGTTCTGGTAGTGCGCGCTGCGCCGCGACGCCACGGTGCGGTGGCCGACGATACCTTCCTGGGCGCTGGGCGACGGCGTGAAGCGCAGGTCGAGGTCGCCGACCTTGGCCGTGAATTCACACAGCGCACGCACCGCAACGCTGTAGCTCAAGCTGATTGCGCCCAGCGCACATAACAGACGGTGACCGGCATCTGGTACTCGCCACAGAACTCCAGCCAGCGCAGCTGGTTATCCTGCAGGCGGTCGCCGGGGCCCTTGACCTCGATCATGCGGTAAGTCTTTTGGGCGGGCCAGAACTGGATCAGGTCCGGCATGCCAGCGCGGTTGGCGCGGATGTCCAGCAGCAAGCGTTCAAACCAGTAGCGCAGGTGTTCGGCGGGCAAGCAGTCCAATGCTTGCTGCAGCAGGTCTTCACTGAGCAGGTTCCAGAACACAAAAGGCGACTGGATGCCCCATTTGTCGACGTAACGCTGGCGGATGGTGGCCTTGTAACGCTCATCGCCAAGCTGCTCGAAACATGCCGCGAACAACGGCGCGCGGCGCTGATGGAAATCCTCACTGTGCAAGTCCACCGGCCCGCGCTGGAACGGGTGGAAAAACGAGCCGGGCAGCGGTGCAAAAATCGCCTCCCAGCACAACAGACCGAACAGGGAGTTGATCAGGCCATTCTCGACGTAATGCACCGGCGCATCGGGCTCACTGAGGTGCGCCTGCACGCAGTACTCCACTGACATCAGCGGCTGCGGCACCTCCAGCGCCAGATCCAGACGCGTGACGGGCCGCGGCTTGGCCTTGGGCAACGCCGGCTCCCCCAGCTTGCGCCGCAGGCGTGGCAGCACGCGCAGCAGGTGTTGCTGCTCGGCGGCGCTTTCCGGAGCCTGTTGCGCGGCGCACGCCAGGGCCATGGCTTGCGGGTAATCCTCCTGGCGCTCCAGCACGCGAATCAGGCGTGAGCGGGCGCCGGGATAGGCGCATTGGCGGTAAATCCGTTGCGCCAGGTCCAGTTCGGCGCTGCGTTCGCAGTACTGGCCGATCTGGAACAACAGCTTGGCGCGACGCTTTTCCAGCCACGGGTTATCGGTGCACAGCGTAGCGATTTGCGCGAGTACGCCGTCCAGTGCTTCCCCCGCTTCAAAGGCCTGCTGGCATTGATGCAGAAATAGAAAACCGACGACGTCGTCACGGGTGCGCAGGCCGCGGGACTCGGCGCAGAACTCGACTTTTTCGTAGGTGTAGATGCCAAGGTCGGCCAGCACGAACTCTGACCAGTCTTGGTGCAGATTGCCAAAGAACATCAGGCGCAAGCGGTCGCACAGGTCCATCACAGTGAGGCTGTACAGTGCATCGCTCAGGTCCGGGCACCACTGGGCAAAGCTGCGCTGCTGCGTAAAATGCTGCGTCAATGGCGCCAGCCAGTCGGCTTTCTTGGCTTTGGGTTGATCAATCCAGGGTTTGAAGGCAGCAAGGACTTCGCCTTTTTGCAGCACGGCGAACAGCTCTTCAACGCACAGCGCGCCTTGATCATCGACCCAACCCTGCTCAATCAGCGCCAGGGCGGCCGAACGTGTGCAACCAATCTCGAGGTAATTGAGCTTGCTTGCGCGAAAATGCACGCCCTTGCGCATGACCATTCGCACCAGCAGCGCCTGTGACGCTTGCGGCAACCTGTCAAATTGCTGAATGAAATGCTGTTCGTCCGCATCAAGCAAATCTGCATAGCGCTGCACCAGCCAGTGCAGGACTTGGCGGAAGTTGTGCAGGTAATACAAGGGATTTTCGAGGGGGTTGGCCATGTCGCGCGCTGATCAAATACTGGTTATGCATACAGAGTGCCGTCGCGCACCCGTTGTTGCAATCGGTAATAGATAAATGGCGCACGCAACTTTTCTAATAAAAAGGATCAGATAGCTCAGTTGATGGCGTAACATTTACGGCCCGCACCCATAGGCTGCGGGACTTTTCAGGGTTAAAGGTAAGGGTTATGAACATGAAGAATTTGGGTCTGCCGCTGGTTGCACTCACTTTTCTGCTTTTGGCCGGTTGCTCAACGCAAACCGTGGTGACATTGCAAAATGGTACGCAGTATCTGACCAAGGACACCCCTAAAACCAAGACGGCCGATGGCTTCTACGAGTTCACCGACATCGCTGGCAAGCATGTGCGCGTCAAGGCCGATGACGTAGCGACGGTACGCAAGGAAAACTGATAAAAAAAGCCCCGCAGATGCGGGGCTTTTTGTTGCAGGTTCAGTACCGGTAGTACGGGTGGTAATACGGGTGATAGTAGGGATGGTAATAGTACGAGTGGTAGTACGGCCGGTAGCAGCATGGGCCCGGATAGGCCGGGTACACCGCACACCCGCCCAGCCCCAGCAGTACCAAGGCGCACAGCAGCAATCGAAGTCGGGACATGCTCAGCTCCTCACATGACGCGCGAAACATCTCGCAGGTGCTGATTAAACGCGTCAGGCGCACTTAATCCGTCGCAAGGCTGCGCCGCTGATCAATGAAGATTTATTTACCGAAGGATTTTCCCCGCCTGGGCGTTTAACCGATAAGCCGCTTTTATTTTCGAACGCGGCACAACGGAGGAACGACGGCCATGGCACTCATGTCCCGCACGGTACGCGCTCTTTTACTGATTCCCCTGACCCTGGCGGCCCTGGCCTGCGCGCCAGCATTCGCCGACACCCTCATCATTCGCCAGCCACCGCGGGTGATCGTGGTGCAACCACCGCCACCGGTTTATTACGGGCATTGGGGCTATGCGCCACGCCCTTACTACTACCCACATCACTATTACGGTTATGGCTATGGCTACCCCCACCGGCCCAATTGGGGCGGTGGCTGGCGGGGGCAGCACTGGTACTGATCGGTTGCGTGAGTAATCAGCCGATCACCACGCCCTCCGTCCACAGCCCGCCATGCCCCACGCCGACCAGCGTCACCGAGTCGGCCCCAAACGTAAGCACCGTATCGGCGCCAACCACCTTCGCGTGGTCACGCAGGTCGGTGCTGCCTTGCACGTCCTTGAACACCAGTTTGTCGGTGGGCTGGTAGCCAATCACGCGATCATTGCCAAAGTGGCCGCTGAACAAAAAGGTGTTGTGCCCGCTGTTGTCGCGGATCGTGTCGTTGCCTTTGCCACCCTCGATGAAGTCCGCACCTTTGCCGCCCTGGATCAGGTCGTTGCCGTCGCTGCCGATGATGAACGTGTTGCCCTTGTGGGGCTCGGCATTGCGGTTGAGGTCCTGCACCCAGGTGTTGGCCCGCGCCGGATCGGACAGGTTGGCAACAATCACCGTGGAGTCACGGGTCATCTGGTCGTAGAAGCCGGACTCGAGGATGCGCGTCATGCCATCGCCGTACGCCGTCGGCAAATGCGAGACCCAGGTGGGCAGGTTGACGATGGAAAACGGCAGCACATTCCACAGCGTCGAGGCGTAGTGGTCGTTGAAGCTGACGATGTTATCGGTGGTGGACTCGTGGGGTTTGTCGTGCACGCCCAGCGACGACAGGTTAAACGACGAGCCGTCCAGCGCGCGGAACACCGGGTCGTTTTCGTAACCGATATTGAGCACCTTGTCGCCGGCACTCTGGGTCGGCGAGGCATAGGCAACATAGTTGGCGTCCTTGTAGAACCCCGCCCATTTGTTGTTGCTCAAGTCCGCCATGCTGTTGACCGCCAGCCCGCCCAGGCTGTGGCCGCTGACCACCACATCCTTGCCGGTCAGGCCATGGGCACCGGCGTAGTCGGCAACATTCTTGAGCAAGCCGCCGAAGGCTTCGCCGGCGTAATTTTTCGCGTAATCCTTGGGCCCCAGGGCCGCGAGCAGATCGCTGATCAAGTCGCCGATCGAGTCGCTGATCAAGGTTTCCCGTGGCCCCGAAGTGCCACGAAAACCGATGCCGATTTCGAGCAGCTTGCCGGCGTCATCGTATTTGCCGAGTACCTCGACCTGGGCCGTGGTGTAGCCAGCTTTTTCCCCAAAGAAGGTGCCACGTGCATCGACCTTGCCGGCGTAGCCCAGGGCACTGGCGCTGATCGGTGTCCAACCGGCTTTCTGCACCGCCTCAAGGGCGGCTTTTTCCGAATCCGGATTCCACGGGATGCCAGGGATCACGCCCTGGGAATCCGTGCTGCCGAGCAGCGCACCGACCAGCGTGGCCGGTAGCCCCAAGCCCAACCCGTTGTGCTGGTAGCCCACGGCAAAGCCGTTATCCAGGTTGTGATAGGAATACAACGTGATCGCCATGGCATCGGCGAACAACGTTTTGGAGCCCTCGGTGCCAAGGTTTTTATAGTCAAAGATACCCATGGTAGTGCCTCTCTGTTGTTGGATTTGTAGAGAAAGCGAAAACACGTTTCAGCGACGGGCCAGGTGTCCGGTGGGAGCTGGCGTGCACCCACCGGACACCTGGCCCGCATGCAAAGGTTATGAAACCTTTAGAACGCCCAGTCGAGGCTCAGCCCCACACCGTGCACTTTGTCCTTGCTGGCCAGCAGGCCGTTGTAGTCAAAGTTCACCCGCGCCTCTTTGCTCAAGGCCAGGCTCACCCGCGCGCCCACCAGCGCGGCATCGCGCACCATCGGCGCACTCTCGACCGCGAACGACGGGCTGCCCGACGCGAACGCCAGGTGCTGCTCGGAATCGGTGCTGCTCAGGTTGTGCTGCCAGCCCAGGGTGCCGGACACCTCCAGTTGCTGGTGATCGTTCACATTGAAGGTCTTCAATGCACGCATGCCCAGGGTGCTCAACACCACATCGCGGCTGTCGTCGTGGCCCTTGAGCGCGGCGGCGTCACCTTTTTCGGTAAAGCCATCGGTGTCCAGGTGCACGTAAGCCAGGTTGGCGAAGGGCTCCAGGGCCAGCGGTTGCAGATTGACGCGGTAAGCCGCTTCGCCAAACACCTGCGTGCTGCTCGCGTCCACTTTGACTTTCTGCTTGCCGGCCACATCACCGTACTGCAGGTCGCGCTTCACATCGGCGCGATGCCAGCTGTAGGTCGCTCCCCCGCTCAAACGCAAGGCACCGATCTCATGCCCGGCGTAGGCGCCAAAGTGGTAGCTGTCGACCGAGGCACGTGAGTGGGTGTCGTTGCCCATGTTCAACGAGGTGTCGCTGTAGCCGGCGACCAGACCTATCCGGGTCGCCTCGTCCAACGCACCGTCAACGCCCACAAGCATGCCGCCCAGCGACGTGGTGTAGCCCGCCGTGTCGGTGCGGCTGTCGGTTTTGCCCCAGGCGCCCAGGGCCTTGACCCACACGTTGCCACGGCTTTCGAGGGTTTCGCTGGTAGCGCCCATCTCGCCATTGCGCAAGCGCTCGCCCACGGCTTCACGCACGTAGCGGCTGTCGTTGACCAGCGCGCTCTGCAACGCCGGGTAGATTTCGCCGGACAGTTGCTGGAACGCGCCCTGCGCCGAGGCCGCCGTCGGTGCCAGCAACAGGCTTTCGTACACCGCGTTGCCCGCGCCCAACTGGTCTGCCGCCGCGGCGACCGCACGTTGGTTGGGCGTAACGGCCACACTGGCGAAGCTGTTGGTACGCGCCACATCCAACTGCACACCGTTGGCGGCATAGTTCAACGTGCCTCCGATAAACAGGTAGTTGGGCAGAACCGCACCGAAGCTACCGGTAACCCCACCCGCGGCTTGCAGGATGTTGTACTGGCGACCGATCAGGCTCTGGGCCTGCGCGTTTGTCAGCAGTGTCGGGCTGTTTTCCAGGGCCAGGGTCACGGTGCCGCCATTGAGTGTGGCCGTGCCACCGGCGACGATCCGATCGCTGCTGGTCGGCGACAACTCGACCGCATAGGTCGAGCCCGCGTCGAAGGTGACATTGCCAGCCACATTCAGCGTGCCGATGGAATTACCCGGCGCCACGGTGCCGCCGCTTTTCGCGGACAGCGAGCCAATACGCCCCGAGCCACCGACCACGCCGCTCTGGCTCACTGTGACGTCGGAGGTAACCGAGCCATTGATCGCCAGCAAGCCCTGATTGACCAGGGTCGGGCCGCTGTAGGTGTTGTTGCCGGTCAGCACCAATGCGCCGATGCCCTGCTTGGTCAGGCCGCCGTGACCGGAGATGTTGTTGCTCCACACGTCCAGCCCGCAGTGCACGTCGGTGCACAGACGCTGGGTCGGTTTGCCGGCATCCACCACGGCGCCGATCCCTGGCAAATTCGCCACGAACTGCCCGTCGCCATACGCACCGTCGATGCGAAACTCGGCCGGGATATCAGCGCCGGTAATGAACATTCCCGGGCCGTTGACCGCCTTGCCCAGGTTGATCATGCCCCAGCCGTACAGCGCGTCGATGCCTGGCGCGCCGAGGTCGGTGGCGGTGGTTTTGAGCACGGTGGAGACCTGGTCGCCGCTCATGTACGGGAAGCGTTCCATCAACACCGCCGCAGCGCCGGCCACGTGGGGTGCGGCCATGGAAGTGCCATTTTTATTGGCCCAGTCGGTGGTGAGGTTTGACAGATCGGTGCCGTTGATGATCGAGCTGAAGATCTTGGTGCCCGGCGCCGACACGCAAAAGCTTGCCGCATACCCGCAGCGCGACGAGAACGTACTGATCACATAAGGATCAGCGCTGGCGGTGTCCGGGTTTTGCTGCAAGGCCGCCACCGACAGCCAGTTTGGCGCAATGTCCGGCACGAAGTAGGCCAGGCCCGACATCGCATCCGGGTTGTTGCGGTTGTAGTCGTTACCGGCGGCAAAGATGGTCAGCACACCACTGCGGGCCGCGTCGATTGCGCCTTGATAAGCCCCGCCGGCAAGCGTGCCGAGGATCGGCCGGATAACGTTGAACTGCGCCTGCGCTTCATTGACCGTGAAGTTGGGGAATGCCGGATCGCGGCCGCCCTTGGCGTACTGGTCACCGATGCCGATGCCCCAGCTGTTGTTGATGATGCGCGCGCCATTGGCGACCAGCCCATCCCAACCGGCTTTGTACACCGCGCCGTCGTTGCCGAGGATGATCCCGTCTTCCGGGCCCGGGTCGCCGTTTTCGGCGCTGAGGATTTGCGCATTGAACGCCACGCCATGCATCGGCCCACCATCGCGATTACCCGCGGCAATGCCGCCGACGTGGGTGCCGTGGTTACCCAGCTTGCCGTTGGAGTCTTTGGATGGCGTGCCGTCATAACGGAACGCATCGCCCGCCTTCACCGGAATGTAGGGGTCGGTGTATTGGCGAATGCCTTCGGTGACAATGGTCACCACCTTGCCGGGGCTGTCGAATTCCGGGTGCTGCGCGTACACCGGCTGGTCGAAGATCCCCAGCTTGACGCCCTTGCCGGTGTAGCCCGCGGCGTAGGCGGCATCTGCGTGCACCGCGCCCAGGCCCCAGTCGGCCTTGAATTCATTGCTGCGCCAACTGGCCGCGTCGCCCAGCTTGCCCGCTTCCACATAGGGTGCGGCCTGGGCGGTTCCCAGGCTTGCCAGGCAGCACAGCAACGCGCCGTATGGCACGCAGCTCAAGGCCTTGAGCGGGTAACCCGGGCCGGTGTGAGTGGCGGTGATTAACCCTGACTTGCGTTTGTTCACGGTGACCTTCCTTAGTTTTCTTATTGCCGGTATGTGAATCACTTTTCTTCAGCGCCGCCCGTCTAATGTGGGCGCTGGCGTGCCAGCGCCCACAGTTCTTGACCTGCGTTGCTCTCTAGAACTGCCAGTTGAGGCTCAGCCCCACGCCCTGGGTTTTCTCGCGGCCACCCAGCTGGCCGTTGTAATCCAGGTTGACCCGCGTGGTCGGGCTCAACGCCAGGCTGGCCTGCACGCCAACCAGCGCCGCGTCACGTAGCAACGGCGAACTGCGCACGGCAAATGACGGCCCGCCGGCAACAAACGCCAAGTGTTCTTCGGATTCCACCGCCGTGAGGCTGTGCTGCCAGCCCAGCGAGCCGGACAGTTCCAGTCGCTGATGGTCATTCAAAGGCAAGGTTTTCAACGCGCGAAGGCCCAGGGTGCTGAGCACCGCATCACGCCGGTCACTGCCACGCTCCAGGGCCGCGGCGTCGCCTTTTTCGTGGAATGAGTCACTGTCCAGGTGCACGTACGCCAGGTTGGCGAACGGCTCCAGCGCCAGCGGTTGCAGGTGAATGCGGTACGCCGCCTCGGTAAACAGCTGCGCCGTGCGTGCATCCAGCTTGGTCTTTTGCTTGCCGCTGACGTCGCCGTATTGCAGGTCGCGTTTCACATCACCGCGATGCCAGCTGTAGGCGCCGCCGACGCTCACGCGCCAGTCACCCAGTTCCCGCCCGGCATACGCACCGAAGTGGTAACTGTCGATGGACGCCGATGAGTGCGTGCCACTGCCCAGGTTCAAGGAGCTGTCGCTGTAGCCAGCCACCACACCCACGCGGGTCTGCTCGTCCAACACACCGTCCACACCGGCCAGCAAGCCACCGATCGAGGTGGTCGAGCCCGCGGTTTCGCTGCGGCTGTCAGCCTTGCCCCAGGCGCCGAGGGCTTTGAGCCACAGGTTACTTTCGCCGCTCACCGGTACATGGCGCAGCCGCTCACCCACAGCCTCACGCAGCTGCAGGCTGTCGTTGATCAGCATCGCGCCAATCGCTGGGTAGACCTCGCCGGACAGTTGCTGCAAGCCTTGCCGAGCGGTTGCCACGGAATCGGACTGAAGCAGGCTTTCATACACTGGGTTGCCCGCGCCCAGTTGCTCGGCAGCGGCGGCGACAGCGCGCTGGTTACGGTTGGCGGCAACGCTGGCAAAGGTCGCACCGTTGCGTCCCACGTCCAGTTGCACGCCGTTAGCCGCATAGTCGAGGGTGCCGCCGAGGAACAGGTAGTTGGGCAGCACTTGGCCAAACTGCCCCTGGATGCCGCCCGCCGCCTGCAGGATGGTGTATTGGCGGCCGATCAGGCTTTGCACCTGGCTCTGGCTCAGCAATGTCGGGCTGTTTTCCAGCGCCAGGGTGACGGTGCCGCCGCCCAGTACGGCTTTGCCACCGGCGACAATGCGGTCGCTGGTGGTCGGGGTCAGTTCCACCGCATAGGTGGAGCCCGCCCCCAGGTTCACATCGCCCGCCACCTGCAAGGTGCCGACCGAATTGCCCGGTGCCACGGTGCCGCCGCTGTTCACCGCCAAGGCGCCGATGCGCCCGGAGCCGCCGAGGGTGCCGCTGTCGTTCACCGTCACTGCCGAGGTCAGCGAGCCGTTTACCGTCAGCAGGCCGCCATTGACGCTGGTCGCGCCGCGGTAGGTGCTGTCGCCGCTGAGCAGCAAACTGCCGGCGCCGGATTTGATCAGGCTGCCTTCATACACGCGGTTCGCGGCGGCTTGATCACGGGCGGTGCCGATCGCGTAGTCGGTCTGGTCCTGCTGGCTGGCAGTCGCGCCCACGCCGTTTTGCCAGCCCTTGTCGATCAGGGTTTGCTGCCAGGCCGTGTGCTCGGCGCGGTCTTCGGCCTGGCGCTGGAGCAACGCCTGGTCGGTGATGCCGTTGCTCCACACATCGCCCTGCCCCGCCGCCAGGTTGACGTTCATCGAGCCGAGCAATTGCCCCGGCCCGTGCATCGCCCGGCCCAGGTCCGGCACGCCCCAGCCCACGGTGGTATTGGGGGCCTGAGTGATCGAGCCGTCGAGTTGCGTGGCGGTGGTCAACAGCACCTGCAACGCCTGCTCATTGTTCAGGTACGGGTAGCGTTCCATCACCAGCGCCAAGGCGCCGGTGGCGTGCGGCGCCGACATCGACGTGCCGGACTTGACCCCATAACCGCCGCCGGGAACGGTGCTGTTGATCAGCGCGCCCGGGGTGGAAATACACCAGTATTTGGCGATGCCGCACTTGTTGTATTTCTGGTTATTCGCCTTGTCCAGGCCCGACACGGCCAGCCAGTGGCCTTCCAGTTCCGGCTGGAAATAGGGCAGCGCCGAACGCACGCTGGCATTCGCGTAACCACTGTTGCCGGCGCTGAACACATTGATCACGCCGGCCTTGGCCACATCCGCTGCCGCATCCAGCCAGGTGCCCTGGTTGTAATGCTGGGCGTAGGCGGCGTGCAGGCCGTCGAGGGTCTGGTAGCTGACGTCCGGCGGCTGGCTGCCCCAGCTGTTATTGATGGCGCGCACGCCGGAATCCACCAACGCGGTGTACACCGCCTTGAAGTATTTGGGGTCCGGGGTCGGGCCAAACAGGAAGCTGTCGTTGGCGTTGGTATTGCCCACGTAGACTTGCGCGTTGTACGCCACGCCATGCATGCCCACGCCATCGCGCGCCGCGCCCATGGTGCCGGTGACGTGGGTGCCGTGGGAGTCGTTGTTGGGGTTGAGCGCGCCGGTGGTGCTGAACGCGCTGCCATTGACGTAAGTGCCGGTGGCCGTGACCGGGTGGAAGCGGTCTTTGGAGGCTTCCGGGTGATCGGTGTCGAACCCGGAGTCCAGCGCGCCGATTTTTACCCCGCTGCCGCTGATCCCGGCGGCGTAGGCCTCATTCGCCTTCTTGCGGTCCAGGCCCCAGTCACTCTGGAACTCGGCCGAACGCCAGCTGGCGGGGTTACCCAGTAAACCGGTCTCGGTGTATTGCGCCTGTGCCGCAACGGACAACAGCAGCAAGGAACCTGCGGTAAAGGGTTTGAAGCGTGATGAATCGGTGATCATCTAAACCATCCTTATTGTTTTTATAACTGCTCATTTCACCGGGCCGAACGCCTCATCGACTTTCGCCAGGTCGGTGTCGCGCAAGTTGCCCGCGTAGTAGTGCAATTTGGTCCAGGCCATCAAATAGTCATAACGCGCCTGGGCCAGGTCGCGACGGGTGCTGTACAGCTGCTGCTCGGCGTTCAACGCATCCAGGTTGACCCGCTCGCCGCCAAGGATGCTCTGCTTGGTCGATACCACCAGCGCCTCGGCCGAGGTCAGGGCTTTTTGATACGCGCGCAATTTGCTCACCCCGGACAGGCACGCGCTGAACTGGCGGCGCAGCTCGATCAGGGTTTCGCGCGTCTTGCCTTCCAGCTCGTACTCGGCCTGCTCCATGCCGCGGCTGGCTTGGCGGGTGGAGGCCGAAATGCCGCCACCGGCATACAGCGGCACGCTGACTTCAATGCCGATGGTGTTGGTGTCGTAGCGCTGGTTGTAGGTGTTGCCGCTGTCGGACTCCTGTTTGCGCGAGCTGGCATACGCGGTGATCTTCGGCAGGTGCCCGGCGCGGTTGCGCTCCACTTCATAGCGCGCCACTTCCACGGCCTGGCGTTGGGATGCGAGGGTTGGGTTATTGGTGATCGCCAGTTCATGCCAGGTGTCGTAGTTGGCCGGCGTCAGGGTGAAAGCGGCGAAGCTTTGGTTCAGTGGCGCCAAATCCTGGATGTTGACGCTCTGCACACCGATCAACGCGCCCAACTCCCTCAGCGACGCGTCCTGCTCATCCAGCGCCTGGATCTCTTCGGCAGTGGCCAGTTCATAACGCGATTCGGCTTCGAGGATGTCGGTGCGCGTGCCTTCGCCCTGCTGGAACAGGTGCTGGTTTTGCTGGAACTGCTGCTCGAAGGCCTTCTTTTTGGCGCGGGCGATGTCGATCTGGTCCTGGGCAAACAAGGCCTGGGTGTAATAGCTCAGCACCCGCACCAGCAGCGCCTGGCTCTTGTCGCGAAAGCTTTCATCGGCGAACAACGACTGGGCCACGCCCTTGCGGTAGTTGGCATAGGCTTCGTAGTCGAACAGCGGCTGTTGCAGGCTGAAGGTCGAGCCATAACTGTTGTAGTTGCGGTCGTCGCGGTAGTTGCCGCCGCGCCCGTCCGGCAGGTGCGCCTCAGAGTTGTTGCGGCCCTTGTTGTAGTTGTACGACAGCTTGGGCAGCAGCCCGGCGCGGCCGATGGTGCGGTTTTCCAGGCCGGCGTCGCGCTCCTTGATCGCGCCGAGAAACACCGGATCGTTGCGCAAGGCTTGCTCATACACATCAAACGGGCCCATGGCAGCCTGGGCAGAGCCACACATCAACAGCAGCGAAATGAACACAGGTTTCATGCTCATTCCTCGGTCAGCGCGGAGCCGGCGCGGTCCAGCAGCGGCTTGAACAGGTAATTGAGCAACGAGCGCTCGCCGGTGCGCACGAACATCTCGGCAGGCATGCCCGGCTTGATCACCAGGCCATGGAGTTTCTCCAGTGCGGCCTCGCTCACCGTGGTGCGCAGCACGTAGTACGGCTGGCCGGTTTTTTCATCAAGTATCTGGTCGGCAGAAATCAGGCTGACTTCGCCCGGCACGCGCGGGGTGCGGCTCTGGTTGAAGGCCGTGAACAGGATATCCACCGGCAAGTGCGTGCCAACCTTGTCCACCAGGTTCACCGGCAAACGCCCTTCGACTTCCAGGCGTGTGCCCTGGGGCACGATTTCCAACAGGGTTTCACCGGCACGCACCACGGCGCCCTCGGTGTGCACGCTGAGGTTGACCGCAATGCCATCGGCCGGAGCGTTGATTTCACTGTGCTGCAGGTCGAAGCCGGCCGAGGTGAGCTGCTGCTCCAGGGTCAGGCTGCGCAGCTGCGCGTCGGCCAGTTGGCTGCGCACCTCCTTCTGATATTCCTCGCTGTGCTGCTGCAACTTGAGCCGTGATTCAAGAATGCCCTGCTCTACGCGGCCGCTTTCGCCGGCGTTCTGCGCCAGGTCCTGTTGCACCTGGGACAGTTGGCGCTGGTAATCGAGCAAGCGATTGCGCGGGATATAGCCGTTGTCGGCCAAGGGTTGCAGGTTGGACAGTTGGTCACGCAGGGATTGGGCCTGGGCGGACAAGTCGCTGCGGGCACGGCGCATGCCATTGAGTTGCGAGGTGGCACCGTCGATATTCGCGCGAATCCCGGCTTGCTCACGGGAAAACGCCTCGCGGCGGCTGCTGAACAGTTGGCGCTGGCCTTCCAGCACCAGGGCCAGGGCCGGATCGGGGTTGGCGCTCAGCTCGGCCGGAAAGGTGATGCTGGAGCGGTTATCGCGCTCGCTCTGCCAGCGCGCCACGCTGGCCCAGGCCATGCGGTACTGGGCTTGCAGGGATTGCACGTCGGCCTGGTTCTGGGTCTGGTCAAGGCGAAACAGCGGCTGGCCTTGTTTGACCACCTCGCCCTCCTTCACCAGAATCCGGCTGACCACGCCGGGGCTGAAGGTTTGCACGGCTTTGCGCTTGCCCGAAACCACCACCGTGCCTTGCACCGGGATGCCTTGGTCCAGAGGCGCCAGGCTGGCCCAGAGAAAGAAGCCGCCGGCGCCGACGATGGTCAGCAGCCAACCCATTTTTACGAAAAAACCGGCATCACGTTGCTCAAATGTAAGGCTGCTCATGCGCCTGGATTCCTTCCGGCTTGGTACTGACGGCTGAGGCTCACGCCGGCCTTTTCTCGTGGTGCTTCCTGCTGCTGCCCCGACAAGGCGCGCAGCACTTCCTGGCTGGGGCCGAAGGCCTGCAAACGGCCTTCGTTCAGCACCAGCAATTTATCGGCCTGGGCAAGCGCCGAGGACCGGTGCGTCACCAGCACCACGCTGCTGCCCTGGGCTTTCATCTGCACGATGGCACTGGCCAGCGCGGCCTCGCCGACGGTGTCGAGGTTGGAGTTGGGTTCATCCAGCACGATCAAGCGCGGCCCGCCGTAGAGCGCGCGGGCCAGGGCCACGCGTTGTTTCTGGCCCCCGGACAGGCCACCGCCGTTGTCGCCCAGCACCGTGTCGTAACCCTGCGGCAGGCGCAGGATCAGCTCATGCACACCGGCTTGTTGCGCGGCCTGCACCACGCGTTCCGGGTCGGCGTCGCGAAACCGCGCAATGTTGTCGGCGATGCTGCCGCTGAACAGTTCGATGTCCTGGGGCAAATAACCGATATGAGGGCCAAGGTCGTCACGGTCCCAGCGATGGATATCGGCGCCGTCCAGGCGCACCGTGCCGGCCAGGGTTGGCCACACACCCACCAGCACGCGCGCCAGGGTGGATTTGCCCGAACCCGACGCGCCGAGCACGCCCAGCACTTCGCCCGCACCGAGGTTGAAGCTGACCTGATGCAAGGTCGGCACGCGCCGCCCGGGCGGGCCCGCGCTGACTTGCTCGAAACTGACCTGGCCGTTGGGCGCCGGCAGCGCCATGTGTTCGACTTCCGGTGGGAATTCGCGCAGCAATTGGTCAAGCCGCTGGTAAGCCAACTTGGCCGAACTCCACTGCTTCCACACCGCAATCAGTTGGTCGATGGGGCTGAGCACGCGGCCCATGAGGATGGAACCGGCGATCATCATCCCGGCCGTCATCTCGCCTTTGATCACCAGAAAGGCGCCCAAGCCCAGCACAAGTGATTGCAGGCACAGGCGAAAGGACTTACTCAGCGAGGTGATCACCGAGCCGGTGTCGCTGGCCTTGTTCTGATAGCCGAGAAATTGTGAATGCACCGCGAACCAGCGCTTGCGCAACGCGCCGAGCATGCCCATGGCCTGGATCGTCTCGGCGTTGTGCAAATGGCTGGTGGCCAACTGGGTCGATTGCTGGGAAAACGCGCCCGCCTCGCCCAGCGGTTTTTTGGTCAGGTATTCATTCAGGCACGCCAGCGCGATCAGCAGTACCGCGCCCGCCGTTGCCAGCACGCCAAGCCACACGTTGAAGAGGAAAATCACGAACAGGTAGATGGGAAACCACGGTGCATCAAAGAACGCGAACAGCGCAGGCCCCGTGATGAATTGACGGATCACGGTCAGGTCGCCAAGGGATTGCCCGGCGTGCCCCTCACCGCGTTGCAGGTTGCGTTCAAAGGCGGCTTTGTAGACGCGCAAGTTGAAGCGTCGCTCTAACTGACTGCCGATACGGATCACGATAAAACTGCGAATGACTTCCAGCGTGCCGATAAACGCAAAGAAGCCGACGACCATCAACGTCAACATCACCAGGGTGGTTTCATTCTGGGAGGACAACACACGGTCGTACACTTGCAGCATGTAAATCGACGGCACCAGCATCAACAGGTTAATCAATGCGGTAAAACAGCCGATGCTGATCAAAATACTCTTGTATTCACCCAACGCCCTGAATAAGGGCGCAACCGCATGGGACTTCGCCATATCTTCTGATCTTCCCTGAAGCGAATTACGCGCACTAGTTGCCCAGGCCCCACATTAGGGCGGCCAACTATTAAAATCGGGTTATATGCTTATAACTTTTAATTAAGGTGTTCGTTGCAGGACAACTTCGGGGATTGAAGGCGTCTGCCCTTTATATTCGCCGTCTTTTTCACGGTTCAAATGAATAATGCCGGTGCCCTGGGCGTTCATCAGCCAGATGCCATCCGGGGTCGGCAACCAGGTCAGCGGTTTATCGCCCAGCCATTGCGCGGCGCACGCCACGTCACCGGCCAGCGCGTTCGGCTGGTCCAACAGGTCCAACGCGCACACTTGATCCTGCTGGTGCAACTGCCAGTGGCCGGCCAACTGGGCGGTGGTGGGTAAAACGAGACTGCTAGCCATTGCGTGGGCTCCTGCCGACACGAACAACACCTGTGAAGCACAGGCGATCAAATGAGAAAAACGCGGCATGTTCTGCTCCATCATAGAGCGCGGCGCCGGAGCGCCGCGCGCTTTACATCACGCTACGATGTCGCTGACCGCAGCCTGGCCAACGGTGGTGACGAGGAAATCCGCCACGCCGTGCCCGGAGAAGTCCACGGCCAAGGTGCCCAGGTTGGTACCCGAGGCATAGCTGAGTACAGCATCGCCGGCATGCCCGGTAAATGCATTGACGAAGCTCAAGCCTGCACCTTTGGTGATACCGGACAGGTCGATCTTGTCCGAACCCGAGGTGAAGTCGAAGATCTTGTCAGCAGCCCCCGGCTTGGAATCGGAACTGGCACCGTACACGAAGGTATCGTTGCCGGCGCCGCCCCACAGTTGGTCCGCACCGCCACCGCCGTAGATGATGTCGTTGCCGGCACCGCCTTTGATGAGGTTGGCTGCGTTGTTACCAATGATCAGGTCGTTGCCCGAACCGCCGAAGGCGTTCTCGACAGTGACGCCCTTGGCGATGGACACGTTGCCCACCAGGCCGCCAACGTCGGAGAACGAGGCCTCATTGAGGTTGATCTTCTGGTTCTGGGTAAAACCGGAGAAGTCCAGGGTGTCGTTGCCACCACCGTCCCATACCGAGAACACCAGCTTGTCGGCATTGGACGTAGCGCTGTAGAAATCACGCCCGGTGTTGGAGTTGAAACCGTAGGTGGTGTCGCCGGCGCGGGTGCTGTAGTTGGCACCGTAGAGCTTCTGGATTGCGGCGATGTCGTCGATCAGCGGGCCCGACGCGTAAGCTTCGACGCCGCCTTTGGTGAAGTTCTGGTTGGTGTTGCTTTCGCTCCAGTAACTCATGACGCTGTAGCCACGCGTGTCCTGTCCATAGTCCGCGTCTTTGTACGAAGGGTTGCCGGTCCCGGCGTTGTAGTCGCCAGGGTGAGCCAGGCCCAGGGTATGGCCGATTTCGTGGGTCAGGGTCTGCCGGCCGTAGTTGTTCACGTCCGGGGTCTTGTTCGGCGTGTAGCTGCTGTTGGTCAGGTACCACGAAGTGCCGTCGTAGCCTGCGCCGGTGCCGGGCAGGTAAGCGAAGGCAGCCGCGCCATCCTGGCCACCGCTGTAGTTGCCGAAGGTCATGTGCGTGTCACCGCCCGAGGCGCTTTCGGTAAAGCTCACGTTGGCGACATCCGACCAGGATTGCATGGCCAGTACGGCCTGTGCTTTCTGCTGGGCGTTGAACTGGCTGAACCCGGAGATACCATGTTTGTTCAGGGTGGCCGAGGAAGCCGAGGTGAGGAAGGTGTAGGTCAGATCGATCTTGCCGTTGTGATTCACATCCTTGTACGAGGCGCCATCGCGCAGCAGGTGGTCCGCTGCCTGGTCCACGGAAAAGGACGGTTTGCCATTCACCGTGAGGTTGCCGCCACGGTCATACAGATGGCTGAAGCTATCGATTTGCGAGTAAGCAGTGCTGGCTTGCGCGGCAGAAACAATAGCTTTGTCTTTTACTTTTGACATAAACGTACTTCCTTGTTTGCAAGTGCATCAGTCTTTGGTCGATAGGAACCCCGCGGGCGAGATCGTCCTATCACTCGCCTCTTTTGAAGGCGTATCGAAACTGACACAACTTGAAATCTTTCGTCTACAAATATTTCCGCAGCGAAAATGTGACGTGGATTCAACTTAAGGAAGTCGCGGGCAATGTTTATTGGGGGCCATTGCATTTGCCCAACGGGCGCAGACCCCGTGTTATTTAAATATTAAATAGAAGTAAAGCCGCTCAAGTTGAGCGGCGCACTTGAATAATGGATCCAATATATTGTCACGGTGTCATTGGCGACATTAAAGAGCCACTACTTACACTATTAATTATTAGTTGCCCCCTATTACCGGGACACACTCCAGCCGGACCTCGCCAATGCCTCGAGCAACGTTTCACCCGCCAACCCTGGCACCGTGACCCCCTGCTCCGTGGTCATGTCCTCACCGGCCAGCAGGGCATTGATGATCGCCTCCTCCACGGCTTCTGCCGCGGCCGTGAACAGCGGTGATATGTGATCGTTGTTGACCATCTGCAACGCAGTGCTCAGTGGCGAGCCTTTGCGCCCGTAATCGGCTGGCGGCAGATCGCGGTTGCCGGTGGCGAAGGCCAGGAACAGGTCGCCGCTGGAGTCCTCGGTGCCGCCGCCGGTACGCGCAATGCCGATCGAGGCGCGTTGCGCCAGACGCCGACACTGATGTGGTAGCAACGGTGCGTCGGTGGCGATGATCACCACGATGGAGCCCATGCCTGGCGTGCCACGCGTGGCGAAGGGGGATGCAATGCCCATCAAGTGACGACCAACCGGGTAACCCTCCACTCGCAGCTCCTGGCGCTTGCCATGGTTGGCCTGCACCAGCGCGCCGACGGTCCAGCCGCCCTGCTCGGCCGGCAATCGCCGCGAGGCGGTGCCGATGCCGCCCTTGAACTCATGGCAGATCATCCCGGTGCCACCGCCCACCGCTCCTTCCTGCACCGCGCCGCCTTGGGCGCTATCCAGCGCCTGGCGCACATGCTCAGGCTTGACGTGCTGGCCCCAGATGTCATTGAGCAGCCCGTCGTAGGTTTCCATCACCACCGGCATGCACCAATACACCGCCGGGTCCGCCAGGCGCTCACGCTCCAGGGCGATCAAGGTGTCACGCACCAGGCCGATGCTGTGAGTGTTGGTGATGGCCACTGGCGTGGTCAGCAACCCCGCTTCGCTGATCCATTCAAGGCCGGTGGCATCGCCATTGCCGTTGAGTACATGGTACCCGGCAAAACACGGTTGCTGGCGCGCCTCGCCCTCGCGCGGCTGGATCACGGTGACGCCGGTCCGCACTTGTTTGCCGTCGATACACGCCTTGAGCGTACTATGACCGACCCGAACGCCCGGCACATCGGTGATGGCGTTCAATTCGCCGGGCGTGCCCAGCCCCAACGTGATGCCGATTTGACGTGCACGCATAGCCACTCCTTACCTGTAATTGCGCGAAATGAGGCTGACGGTAGCGCCTGCCGGCCTGTCAGCCAATGCCCCTATTGGCGTACTCCCCTTGACGGTATTCGCCAAAAGCCGAACCCTTGGCCGATCTTTTGAGGGCGGGAGCCTGTGACATGAGCCTGTTCAAAGAGGTCGGTCTGCACGCAGGCCTTGGCCGCACCGTCGCTCACATCGGCACCGAGCGGTTCTGGAAGCAACTGGTGCTGTTGCTGCAGCAGTGCCTGCCCTTCGATAACGCCCTGGCGATTGTTTATCCACTGGCGGGGCCGCCCCAGGCCCTGGAGGAATACGACGCCCTGCCGAGCAGCAAACCGGCGTCGATGCTGGCCTACCTCAACGGCCTGTATGTGCTCGACCCGTTTTACCAGGCCTGTCGCGAGGGTTATGCCAGTGGCGTGTACCGGCTAGAGGAAGTCGCGCCGGACCATTTTCGCCAGAGCGATTACTTCCTCAACTACTTCCACGACAACGTGCTGGAAGACGAGGTGCAGTTCATCCTGCAGGTGCCGGGCACAGGGACATTGTCGCTGTCGCTGGGCATGCAACGGCGCTTCAGTCTCGAGGAGACCGGGCTGATGACCCTGCTGGCGGCCTGGGTGTTGCCCCTGATGCAGCAACATTGGCAGCAAAGCGCCCAACGCGCGCCGACGATGCACAGCCAGGTCAGGGATGCGCTGAACCAATTCGGCACTGGCGTGCTCTCGGAGCGTGAGCTGGAAGTGGCCCGCCTGGTGCTGCGCGGCTTCTCGTCCAAGGCCATGGCCGAGCGCCTGAAGATCTCGCCGGACACCGTGAAGGTGCACCGGCGACACCTGTACGCAAAGCTGGATATCTCGTCACAGCCGGAGCTGTTTTCGTTGTTTATCCAGTCTTTGGGCCATGATCTGGAAACCCCCTGACGGCATGCACGGTTGTGCCGAGTCGGCGCGTTCCAGCTGGCAGGCTTATTGTGGCGAGCGGGCTTGCCCCGCGTTGGGGCGCGAAGCGGCCCCAGTTGGGATGAGTGCGGTGTATCAGACAGTCTTCATCGGCAGGTTTTGGGGCCGCTTCGCAGCCCAACGCGGGGCAAGCCCGCTCGCCACAGGACGCCCGCTTCTCACAGCAGGTCTTTGCCACAACAGGGCCTTGCCACAACAGGACCTTGTCACAGCAAGCCTGCTCGCCACAGCGGCTAAGCCTATCGCCCGGTACGAATGGTGTTCCACACCCGCGTACGAACCCGGTCGATGTTCAGCGGCATCGCTTCGAGTGCAAACAGCTTGCCCATCATTTCCGGGCTCGGGTACACCTTGGTGTCGGCTTTGATCGCCGGGTCTACCAGGCTGTCGGCTGCGGCGTTGCCGTTGGCGTAGTGCACGTAGTTGGTGATGCTGGCCATCACTTCCGGGCGCAGCAGGTAGTTCATGAACGCATAGCCGGCCTTTTCGTCAGGCGCGTCGGCCGGCATGGCGACCATGTCGAACCAGATGGCGGCGCCTTCCTTGGGAATGTTGTAGCCGATGTTTACCCCGTTCTTGGCTTCCTTGGCACGGCTCTCGGCCTGCAGGATGTCGCCGGAGAAGCCGACGGCCACGCAGATGTCGCCGTTGGCCAGGTCAGCGGTGTACTTCGAAGAGTGGAAATACGCCACGTACGGCCGCACTTTCATCAGCAGGTCTTCAGCCTTCTTGTAGTCCTCGAGCTTTTTGCTGTGGTGCGGCAGGCCCAGGTAGTTAAGCGCCGCCGGCAGCAGTTCCGGGCCGTTGTCGAGAATCGCCACGCCGCATTTTTGCAGCTTGGCCATATTCTCCGGCTTGAAGATCAGGTCCCAGGAATCCACCGGGGCGTTGTCGCCCAGCACAGCCTTGACCTTGTCGATGTTGTAGCCGATGCCCGTGCTGCCCCACAGGTACGGGAAGCCGTGCTGGTTGCCCGGGTCGTTGTTTTCCAGAGCCTTGAGCAATACCGGGTTGAGGTTTTTCCAGTTCGGCAACTGGCTCTTGTCGAGCTTTTTCAGGGCGCCGCCCTGGATTTGCCGGGCCATGAAGTGGTTGGACGGAAACACCACGTCATACCCGGATTTGCCGGTCATCAATTTGCCGTCGAGGGTTTCGTTGCTGTCGTACACGTCGTAAGTGAAACCGATGCCGGTTTCTTGCTGGAAGTTCTTGGTGGTGTCCGGCGCAATGTAGTCCGACCAGTTATAGATCTTCACCGTCTCGGCGGCCTGGCTGATAGCGGCCACCAACATCAAGGGCAACAGGGCAATGGCTTTCATGGTTCGATTTCCTGGCGGTTTTAGGGCTGTTTTTATGGCAGGCGATCAAGGATCAAAGCGTTACAGAATCAATACATAGGTCTTGCGCACGGTTTCCTGGATATCCCAGATTCCGGTGCTGTTGGCCCGCAACATCAGTGCATCACCGGCTTGTATGTGGACGATTTCACCGTTATCGGGCGTGAAGGTGCAGCGGCCCTGGATAAAGTGGCAAAACTCCTGGGATTTGATCTGCCGACGCCAGCGCCCTGGCGTGCACGCCCAGATGCCGGTTTCGACGCCGTCGCCGCGCTCAACACTTAAGGTCGAGGCCAAGGCGACGGGTTCGCCCAAGGGCACGGCCACCGGTGACGAGTCCGGCAAGTGGGCATTCAGCGTGTCTTTGAATTGAGTGATGCTCATGGGTTTTCCCGTGTGAGTGAAACGTCTTAGTGCATGAAACCTTCCATGAACCCGGCCACGCCGGTCGCCAACTTGCGGCGCCAGGGCGCGGTATTGGGGTTGGCCAATACCTGGTCCTCATGGACGAAACTGCGAATGATCGCGTTGTAGCCCAGCCAGCGGCACGGCTCGGGCTCCCAGGCCTTGAGCGCGTCCAGGCCTCGTTCGCGGATCACCCACGGCTGGGTGGTCAGCGGCGTGTCGAGGCCCAGGATCAAGTCGGCCAGGGTACGGCCACCCAGGTTGCTGGCGCCTACGCCCTCCCCGCCGTACCCACCGGACAGCGCGATGCCGGTCTTGTGGTCACACAGCATGTGCGGTCGAAAGTTACGCGACATGCCGAGGTTGCCGCCCCACGAATGGGTAATCCGAACCTTCTTCAACTGTGGGAAAAGTTCGCCGAACAGGTAGCGACGCAGTTCCACTTCGCTGTCGGTCAGGTCGAAGTTGTGGCGCAATTTACCGGCGAACTGGTAACCGCCACGCGCGCCGAACACCAGGCGGTTGTCGGCCGAACGCTGGCCGTAAGTGACCTGGCGGCTGCTTTCGCCGAATGCCTGGCCGTGGCTCAAGCCGATTTCATCCCAGGCGCTGGCGGGCAGTGGCTCGGTGGCGACAATCAGGCTTTGTACCGGCAGTTGATAGCGACCCAGCGGCGGCAGTGTGGTGGCATACCCCTCGACAGCCGGCACCACCCAGGCGGCCCGCACACCCGCCTTGGCGGTGCGCAGGCTGCCGGACTGCCAATGGGTGACCGGGCTGTTTTCGTAGAGGGTGACGCCCATGCTCTCCACGACGCGCGCCAGGCCACGCACCAGTTTGGCCGGGTTGATCGTCGCCACATGCGGCGCGTAGATGCCGCCATAGGGTTTGGCGATACGGACCTGTTCGGCCAGTTGTTGCGGGCTCAGCCAGCGGTAATCGTCTGCCGTCAGGCCTTGGGCGTAGAGTTTTTCGAGGTAGCGGCGCAGGCTGCCTTCCTGCTCGGGGTAGCGCGCGGCGCAGTACAGCGCGCCGCCCTTGCGGTAGTCGCAGTCGATGCCCTCACGGGCCAGCACTCGCGCCACTTCATCGGGAATCCCGTGCAGCAGGTCAAAGGAGGCGCGGCGTTGCTGCGGGTCAAGCCCGGCGAGCAGGCGATCTTCGCCGAGCAAATTGCCCATCAGCCAGCCGCCGTTGCGGCCAGAGGCGCCAAAACCTGCGGTTTGCGCTTCGATAATTGCAATTTTCAGCTCAGGTGCCTGGCGTTTCAGGTAATAGGCCGTCCACAGGCCCGTGTACCCGGCACCGATGATGGCCACATTGACGTCCAGGTCATGCTCCAGCGCCGGCCGCGCCCGCAGCGGGTCGTCCAACTGGTCCATCCATAAACTGATATTGCGCCATGCCGGCATGCCAAGCTCCCCTACCTCGTTTCGATAGGCTGGATCCTAGAGCGCGGTGTTATGGGCTGTCTTGCGCGCGTGCACGCAGAGAAATTTGTTTGACGTAGGCCTTGGGCGACTGGCCGGTGTGCTGGCGAAAGGCACTGTAGAAGGCTGACAGCGAATTGAAACCGGCGGCGAATGCCAGGTCATCGACTTTGATCGGTGGCACGGCGTTATCCAGCGCCGCCAGCAAGTGTTGAAGCCGTGCCTGGTTGACGTAGCGATAGAAGCTCTGCCCCAGCACCTGGTTCAACAGGTAGGAAATCTGATTGCGACTGTAGCCGCATTCCTTGGCAACCCGTTGCAGGTCCAGTTCCGGGTCCAGATAGGGTTGCTTGAGTTCGAAATAGTGTTGCAGGTCATTGGCCATGTGCCCCAATTGCTGGGGCGACAAGCCCAGGCGGCTGACCGTGGGGCGCATGGCCTGGGTCGGCTGTTCGTGCACCAGTGACGCGTATTCGTTGACCCGCCAGATCAGCCCGTCGCGCACGGTGATGGCCTCGCTGGTGCGAAACGACACCAGGCCCTGGCCGCCCCGCAAGGTGATGCGGTACTGGATGAACGCGGTGTCGCCGTCGGCACGAATGCGGTCGGTGTGCTCAATGGCTTCATCGGCGCCACGCGGCATGCTCGCTTGCAGGTATTCACGCAGTTCGGCGTAGCCGATGACGCGGTTCTGGAAGAAGTCGTGGTACTGGATGTCCGGGTGGTAATAGGACATCACGCCATCCAGATCACGATGGCGCCAGCACAGATGGTGACGCAGCACCAGATCGCCCGTGGCTTGGGTGTGTTGGCAATCATCGTCCGGGGCGGTCTGCGGCATGGGCGGCTCTGTTGCGGGTAAACCCTGGAGAGTGCCGAATTTCAGGGCAGCCTTCAATGGTCAATTGGCGCTTCTGAATACTGGCCTTTTGCCTAGTTTGTAGTAGGACATGACCCACATCAAGTTATTGAAAAAGAACTGCCCAACGGGCCTAAAAAAGTCACCTTGCGCTTGCGAACGGATGTTATTTTGAACGTCTTCGATGCCCTGGCCAGTGACGGTCATGGCCCCTGCCGCGAGCTAAAGGAAGCGCTCAATGAAGAAGGTGGGCAACATGAATAAAGTGACGTTTCCCAACGCTTGCCAGCTGATGCGCTGGCATTTTCACCCGATGGGCTTTGAGGGGAGCATGGACGCCCCCGGCAGCATGGTCGCCCGCCTGTTTGATCGCAGCAGCGGCGAAACGTTGATCGCGATTGCCGGCATTCCCTGTGCCACCGTGATGAATGCCGCCGATGTAGAGCGCATCATCGAAGCGGTCGAAGATGAGCTGGAGTGTTTTGTGCCGCCGCTGTCCTTGCGGGCCTGACCTCAGGTTATCAGGCGATGTATAGCTAATGTGGGAACGGCTGGCGCCTTCCCACATCACGTTGCACTCACTGGCCGCGCTGATCGTCGAAAAACGCTTTGTTGCCATCTACCCGTTCCGAAGCCCTGGGCACATTCACGCCCTGGCCTTCCGGCTTTTCCACGAACCAATAGCAATGGCTTACCGCGCGGGTGATCCCGACGTAGGCCAGGCGCAGCACTTCGTCTTTTTGGGCAGAGTCATATGGCTCGCTGTCACCAGCCTTGCCCAGGCCAGCCATGCGGTAGACCTGATTCTTGTAAGGCGAACTGGTCACATGCTGACAATCACCGAGTAGAAATACCGCATCGGCCTGTAGTCCTTTGGCGCTGTGGTAAGTCAGCTGTCTCAGCCTGCGGGCCGGCAGCGGCACGCTAGAATCAGCATTAACTACAGGCTGAATATGCTCTTGAATCAATAACTTATCGCTACTTTTTCGATAAAGCATTAACACCGATTCGCCTCTTTGGTAGTGCGCCAGCAACTGCCGACCCAACGCAGCATCGTCGCGCTCAAGCACCGTCACGGGTACCAATGCCTTGGGCGCCCCACTGGCCTTGGCTTTCTTGCCGGGGATTGCAGGGGCGGCGCGCACAATGTGCTCGGCGGCGTCGATGATGTGCTGGTGGCTGCGGTAGTTCTCACTCAGCATCACGCGGGTGGTGCTCGGCGACGGGAATTCGGTGTTGAATGCCATGAAGTATTGGGGCGAACTGCCGCGCCAGCCATAAATCGACTGCCAGTCATCGCCGACACACAGCAAGGATGAGCGCTGTGCGCCTCGGCCCACGTGCATCGCCGGGCCGCGACTACGGATTTCCCGCAGGCTGGCGCGAATCCACGACACGATCTGCGGTGACACGTCCTGAAACTCGTCGATCATCAAGTGCGACATCGGCCGCAGCAACGGATCGCTGAGCAGCTTGAGATTTTCCGGGGTATTTTCGCCGAACAGCGAAAACATCCGGTTGTAGGTCATGATCGGCGGCGATTGGTCGAGCAAGTGATCTTCCAGGGCTTTCCAGAAGATGCTCAAGGCTTCAAAAAACAAGCGGTCGGGATCGTCCTTGGCAAAGCTCATCTGGCCCACGGCAGTCGGCACGTCCAGGCCGAGGTTCTCGATGAACCCGGCAGCCATGACAAAGCTGTCCAGCAGTGGCGCCGAGGCGAGTTCGCCCTTGACCTTGTAATCGAAGCCCGGCCCTGCGGTAGCATCGCCGGCCAAGCTGCTTAATAGCCGCTTGGAAGATTCGTAACTATCGAGCCAAATCATAGGCTTACGACAGAAAGCTTGAAACAGGGTGCGCTTTACTGCCCACTCGGCACGTACCGAAAGCTTCGAATTCGGCCGGCTGATCTGGGCGTTTTCGCGTGAATCGAAGCCCAGCACCACCCAGGCGTCCAACTGGGGAATATAGCCGTGACAGTGAAACTGCGCGCCATTGATCTCAAACGTCTGACGGCTCGGCTCAATGCCCTTGATCGGCCATGCGCCCGCACGAAACCACAGGTCTTCGATGACATCGCACAGTTCTTCATCACGCTTGGCGGCCAACTCGGTGACGGCGATGCGCTTTTGCACATCCGGATGGTCGCGCTCCAGCTCCTTGAGCTGCAGGCCATGACGGGCCAAGGGTGCAATCAGTTCACGGAAACGCTCGTGCCGGCCGTGCAGCCGGTGGTAGCAGGCATTCATCTGTTGGCGCTGGGCATCGCCGATGCGCAGGTCGAATGGGTTGCTGTCCGCGTCCTCGACACCACTGCTGAGGTTTTCGAACGCCTGCAGCCCTTCAAAGCCAGGCAAGCTGCGTACCATCGGCAAGATGCGCGAGTGAAAGGTACGCACCACGGCCTGGGCTTCTTTGCTGCCAAGGGGTTGGCCCCACAGGCTGAGAATTTCCATGAGCTTGTTGATGAAGTCCTTGCGCGACTCGCGGGTGAACGTCACCACGGTCATCGAGCTCAGTTCAAAGCCCAGGTAATGGGTAAGCAACAGGATCCGCAGCACCAGCGAGGTGGACTTACCGGCGCCCGCACCGGCGATCACCGACGTCGAAGGCGTGTCGCTGAAGATCATTTTCCATTGCGCGCTGCTCGGCTGTGCATGGGCTGGCAGTAAGCGCGCCACATCCGCCTTCATGCGCTTCTTCACGTCGGCGCTGAGCGGCAGCCGCCAGTCGTCGAACAGGCTGTCATCCACGCCTGGCGCCTTGTGCTCTTCGGGCCGGAAGTCACGGATCAGCAATACCTGGCGGCCCTCTTCTATTCCGTCAGCCTTGCCTTCGCGATAGCCATATTCCACACCGGCTTCGTGCCCGCTGCGAAATCCGTCAGCCTGGCCGTGCAGCCAGGAAAACCGATGCTGCGCACGTAGACGCGTCAGGCCGTGGCCAAACAAGCGGGCGGCCAGCCGTTTCAGCAGCGGCATTTCTGCCAGAGGACGAAGCTCAGGGGGCAAATCAGGCGTTTGTTGCGGCACGCGGACTCCAGCGATGAGGTTGGTTTTGGCGAAGGCGCCATGGTCGCCGGAATCGGCGCTCAGTTCCAGCCAATTGCTTTGACGTCATGCAGTTAGGCGATGAAGTGAAAGTTGAAACGCCTGTAACCAATCGAATTATTGGATGAGAATCCAGCAATTTTTACGCTTTTTATCGATCATGCACTGCTGGATCATGGTCCCCATCAACAGGAGACTCTCATGCTCGAACTTCGACCTTTCAACACGCTGGGCGGCGCCCATCATGGCTGGCTTGACGCCCATCACCACTTTTCATTCGCCCAATACCACGACCCCAAGCGCATGCACTGGGGCAACCTGCGGGTATGGAACGACGACATTATCGCGCCGGGCACGGGTTTCCCGCAGCACCCGCACCGCGACATGGAAATCATCACCTACGTGCGCGAAGGCGCCATCAGCCACGCCGACAACCTGGGCAACAAGGGCCGCACCGAGGCCGGCGATGTGCAGGTGATGAGCGCCGGCACCGGGATTGCCCACAGCGAATACAACCTGGAGGCCACCCCGACCAAGATTTTCCAGATCTGGATTATTCCAAACGAAGCCGGCTTGCCGCCTTCATGGGGCGCCAAACCCTTTCCCCAGGGAGATCGCGAGGGCTTTGTGACCCTGGCCAGCGGCAAGGCCGGTGACAGCGAAAGCCTGCGCATCCGCGCTGACGCACGTCTGGTGGCGGCCAACCTGAAAGCGGGCGAAAGTGCCGAGTATCGACTGGACAGCGGGCGCCGCGCGTACCTGGTGCCGGCGACGGGCGTGATTGAAGTCAATGGCTTGCGTGCGCAAGCGCGAGACGGCGTGGCGGTTGAGGATGAACACCTGTTGCGGGTGACGGCGCTCGAGGACAGCGAGATCGTGCTGGTCGATCTGGCTTGAAGGGACTTTCGTTAACCTGAGAATGTGAGAGGGAGCAACTCCCTCCCACAGCCGATATGGCGTGATTACTGGCTGATTGCGCCGTCGACCAGCACCTGCGCTTCTTCTACCAGTTGCTTGAGGTGATCCTCGCCCACAAAGCTCTCGGCGTAGATCTTGTAGATGTCCTCGGTGCCCGATGGGCGCGCGGCAAACCAGCCGTTTTCGGTCATCACCTTCAAACCGCCAATCGCCTGGTTATTGCCCGGCGCATGGCTGAGGATCTGCTGGATGCTTTCCCCGGCCAATTGCGTGGACGTGACCTGTTCCGGCGACAGCTTGCCCAGCAAGGCTTTCTGCGCCGGGGTGGCCTTGGCGTCGACGCGGATCGCGAAGGGCTCGCCCAGCGCATCGGTCAGGCCACGGTAGATCTGGCTTGGGTCCTGGCCTTTGCGCGAGGTCATTTCCGCCGCCAGCAGGGCCGGAATCAAGCCATCCTTATCGGTGCTCCACACAGTGCCATCCTTGCGCAGGAACGAGGCGCCGGCGCTCTCTTCGCCGCCAAAACCCAGAGAGCCTTCAAACAGGCCATCGGCAAACCATTTGAAGCCTACGGGCACTTCGTACAGACGACGGCCGATACGTGCGGCCACGCGGTCGATCAAGCCACTGCTGACCACGGTCTTGCCCACGGCTGCATCGGCGCGCCAGTCCGGGCGGTTCTGAAACAGGTAATCGATGGACACGGCCAGATAATTGTTCGGTGCCAACAGGCCGCCTGACGGCGTGACGATGCCGTGTCGATCGTGGTCCGGGTCGCAGGCGAAGGCCACGTCGAACCGCTCCTTGAGGCCGATCAAGCCTTGCATCGCATAGCTGGAGGACGGGTCCATACGGATCTGGCCGTCCCAGTCGACGCTCATGAAGCGGAAGGTGGAATCGACTTCAGTGTTCACCACGTCCAGGTTCAAGCGGTAGTGCTCGGCAATCGCCGACCAGTAGCGCACCCCTGCTCCGCCCAGAGGATCGACGCCCAGGCGCAAATCGGCGCTGCGGATGGCGTCCATGTCGATCACGTTGACCAGATCGGCCACGTAGCTGTTGAGGTAATCATGGCGGTGCGTGGTATCGGCCTTGAGCGCCTGGGCGTGGGTGATGCGCTTGACCCCGGCGAGTTTGTTGGCCAACAGTTCATTGGCCTTGGCTTCGATCCACTTGGTGACGTGGGTATCGGCTGGGCCGCCATTGGGCGGGTTGTACTTGTAGCCGCCGCTTTGCGGCGGGTTGTGCGACGGCGTGATAACGATGCCGTCGGCCAGGCCCGTGGTGCGGCCGCGGTTGTAGCAGATGATGGCGTGGGAAATGGCCGGGGTCGGCGTGTATTCATCGCCCTCGGCCAGCATCACGTGCACGCCGTTGGCCGCCAGGACTTCCAGCGCGCTGGCACCGGCCGGCGTCGACAGCGCATGAGTATCCAGGCCGACGAACAAAGGACCATTGATGCCTTGGGCTTCGCGATACAAACAGATGGCCTGGCTGATGGCGAGTACGTGCCACTCGTTGAAGCTCAGCTCAAACGAGCTGCCGCGGTGGCCGGAGGTACCAAAAGCCACGCGCTGGGTGGAGATCGCTGCATCAGGCTGGCCTGTGTAGTAGGCCGTGACCAGTCGCGGGATATCCACCAGCAACTGAGCTGGCGCCGGCTTGCCCGCAAAAGGACTGATAGTCATGCATGAACCTCGAAAAGAAGGATTTGGAAAAAACGACAGTTTACTGAGAGTTGGACTACTACGCGACGGTATCGATCCTACAAAACTCAGAGAAATTTCACGCATCTAGCCCGTTTGTGCCTGCCGCAGGGCATCAGCCAGCGCCGCCAGCGCAACGTCCAGGTTGGGCTGCCCATGAAAGGTATGGCTCAAACGCATGTGCTGATGGTGCAGGCCGCCGACGCTGAACAACTCGCCGGGCGCCACCACCACTTGCCGGGCCAGCAAACACTGGAACACCTGGCGCATATCCACTGCCTGGGTCGAACCCAACCAGAACGTAGCGCCGCCGGCAGGCATACGATAAGTCACTTGATCGCCCAAATGCTGGTCGAGCAGCAGGCTCATTGCGCCGGCTTGCTCACGCAGCAACTGACGCAGGGTACGCAGGTGCTGATCAATTTGCCCGCTCTGATACAGGCGGGCAATCGCGCGTTGGCGAATTGACGACAACCGGAACGAGCGCAGCAGAAACTGGCGCTGCAATTGGCTGCTCATGTGCCGGGACAGCGCGTAGCCATACGGCGCTTCTGGGCCGAGAATTTTCTCGAAGGAGGAAAACACCATCAGCCGCTCCGGGTTCACCAGATCGCGCAAGGCCGTGTGGGGCGGTTTGAAACTCAACTCCCCGCACGTGTCGTTCTCCAACAGCCAGCACCCATGCTGGTCGAGCAATTGCGCCACCTTGAGGCGATCGCGCAGGGCCATCGCCACGCCAGAAGGCTGGCTGACCGTCGATGAGAGCAGCACCAGGCTCACGCGCTCGTCGCGCAGCAGGCCTTCGAGCGACACCAGGTCGAGGCTGCCGTCCTGCGCCCAGGGCAATTCGAGCAGGCGGATGCCGGCATCCTGCAGCAGGCGCAGGATCAGCCAGTCGCAGGGCGACTCGATAATCACCGTAGAACCGGGCAGGCCGAGCACCTCGATGAGGATATCAAGCACCCCGCGCAGGTCGGCACCGATATACACGTCATCGGCGTGCCAGCAGCGCGTCGGCGACGAGGTGTAACGCGCCGCCAGCGCTGCGCGCAGCTCCCACACCCCACATGGCTGGGACCAGGGCTGCAAGTGGTGCGGGTATTGGCGCACCAACTCCCGCTCCAGGCGCAACAGCGTGCTGTCCAGCGACGCCAACAAGGCAGGTTCATCGCCACTGAGCACTACCATGCCCGGGCGTCGCGCGGCCACATAGAGGCGCTCGAGCAAATCCCCGCTTGGCCACGTCGAGGTGCCGCCGGCAAGCGGCCAGGCGTAATAGCCTGACTTGGCCACTGAATACACCCGCCCCTCTTTCTCCAGCAGCGAATAGGCGTACTGGATGGTGGAAATGGACACGTTCAGGCGCTGGGATAACTGGCGCAGAGACGGCAGCTTTACTCGGCTATCGCTGCTGACCTCGTCAATCAGGTTGATCATGTAGCGATACACCGCCTGATAGGCGAACTCCACCTGCCGCACACCACGCAGCGTCATCGCCCGGACAGCTGCAAGGCCATGTCGGCACTGGCCATCGACCGTTCCTGACGGCAACCACGAGCGGTACTGCCGCGGCCGCCGGGCATTGGCCGCTTGCGGTACAGATGCTGAAGCAACGGCAGCGGCAGCCCGCTGGCGTCGGTTACCCATTGCTGCAGCATCTCGGCAGCGGGCTTGCCCTGCAGCACTTTGTGCAGTTCCGGCAGGGCCACCAGCATGCCCGAGTGGCACTGGCGCAAATAACCTTCCAGCCGCTCACCGTGGTGGATAAAGGGCGAAAACAGCAGGCAGATCAACTGGCCCTCATCCAGGCCGAAAAACTGCTGGGCGTGCTGGGCCGATATGGCGCGCCCTTCGCGGCTGACGGCTTGGGTGATCAACGCTTCGCACACTTGCCGACGACGCAGGTAATTCGCTGCCTGCAGCATGAACCCTTCGACGCCCGCTTCGTAATCCAGCGCCCTCAGGCTCTCGGCTTGCAGGCCTCGCAGGTGCGCCATCAACATCGGATTGGCAAAGGTCGGATGACTCAGATGAAAGCCCAGTGGGTCCGGGTTATAGGCCATGAACTCGGTGAGCAACGGTGCACAAGCGCGGTCAATGCCGTCCAGCAGGTCGGCGATACCGATGTACGCGAGGTGGCGGTGCCCACCCGGGCTGGTGTCGCTCTTCGCCACATAGTGCTCGCCGTACAAGTCACGATAAATGTCGTCACTCCACTGATCCATGCGCGCGAACAGCCCATTGAGCGTGGCAGGCCTGCCCGCAGGAACCTCGACGCCTGCGGCCTGGGCGGTCTTTTTCAGCCAGGCCAGCAACTGGCCCTGCTTGCGCGCGCAATCGCCGCTGACCAATGCATGCACGCCACCGTCCCAGGCGGTGACGCGCTGGTAGAAGTCGCCCAAGGCCAGATAGGTCTCGTTGCACAGTGTTGCGCGAACGTCACCGGAGGACAGATGCCCCATCATCAACATGTTGCGCTGGCTGACCTCGCGCCCAGTGGCGGAGGCCGGGCGCTGGTGGTTGAACGGCAGCACCTGGTGGTTTTCCACCATCAGCAGCTCAACCCGTGGGTCGTCGTGAAAAAACAACTGGCTGTAGCCGCGGTGAAGCGTGTCGAGCGTGCCTTGGGTCATGCCGCTGTGACGCAAGGTGGCCACGCGCAGTTGGAACGTCTTGGGCGCGCGGCCGGCGATGCTTAATTGCGCGGCACGCAACAACGCCAGGGTGTACCTGCTGACTTCACCGCCGCCATGGGCCACCAGCACCTTGTAATCGCCCACCTGCTCCATACCGCCAGCGGCAACCACAATCCGCTGTATCAACAATTGAAGTGCTGTGCGTTCTGCACGATTGAAGTGCCCAATGAGCCGTTGCAGTACTTGCTGGTAAACATAATTCATAGCTTGTTCGTGAATAGCGCTCATAGCTCTACTACCTGAGTTGAAATATCAGTTTCAAGCAACTACCGAGACGTACTGTCCGGTCTATTGCATCTGTAAGAAGGGGTGCCCGCGCTACCGTGTTCGCGATAAATAAACACTAGCACTGTGCAATTAATCGACATGGAATATGCACCGGAGCGCAGTTGGAGCATCCATTGCGCCAACAGGCCGTGCGTGAGGCGTCCAGGCCGTCAATGCGGCAATCCTAGGAATGCTCTGACGGCCCCCTACACTCATTTATCCTTAAACTAGAAGATGAATCTGACACATAAAAAGCTTCTAACTTTGACCTCCGCTGATTTATCGATTGAGGCTCGCCTGGAAAGTACCCGCATCCTCGGGTCCAGGCAGTTGCTGCATTATCATGGGGAGTTGCAGGCAGCCCCTGTTGGGGTATCAGAGTATCAATCATTACTCGGTCCTTGTGTTGAACGTGAAGACTCAATTATCAGGACTGGAATAATGATTAACAGATACAGAAGCCGGTCGAAAACCAGTTCAGATAATTATCCGTTGCGGCGTAAATAGCGCGCACACAAAGACGCCGCGCTGAAAATCAGGGCGGCGGCAGGGGCAAAGGTATCGTTTACAGGACCGAAAGACGCGCGCGCGTTTCATCCAACGCGCGGGTTAAGCCCTGCTAAATGGCGCATTTGTCTCATGCGCCCAGGGCCCGGATGACTCATTTGCGAATATTCCTACACCTCAAACAGCTTCAACCTGCAACGCAACGCGTTCGCGACACGGGCATTCGTCCATATAGCGGTGCGCTTCCACGAACTGATTGAATGGAAACACCGTCGTTTTCAGCGGCACCAGTACGCGGTCGGCCGTCAGTTGGTTGATATCACGCAGCGCACGCTGCAACGCCACCTGGTCCTGAATGATGCCCAGCTCCGGCTTGCCGGTGAAGTTGCCGATGCAATGCACAAAGAACTGAATGTTCTTCTGGAACGCTGCGCACGCCGGAAACGGTGTCTGGTTGCCGCCTTGCAGACCATAAAGCACCAGGCTGCCACGCGGTGCCAGCACGTCACCGAGCAACGACATCTGCGGGCCGCCCAAGCCATCGAACACCACGTCAACGCCGCGGTTGTCGGTGAACTTGTTGACCTGCATGAGCAAGTCCTGTTCTTCGGTGACAATCACCTTTTCTGCCCCGAGGGACAGCAGGTACTCACGCTCCGCGCTGTCTTTGGTCGCGGCAATCACCCGCACACCCAGGGCTTTGCCCAGTTGTACGAACGAGGGGCCGGCGCAGTGGCTGGCGTCGGTCACCAGGGCAAACTGGCCGGGTTTGACCCGCGCCAGGTCCACATAGGCAAAGTAGGCAATCAGCAGCGGCGTGTAGTGCACGCTGGCTTCGATCGGGCTCAAGACGTCCGGGTAACGGGTCAGGGCCGAACGGGGCAGGACGATCTGTTCGCCATACACCGGGTAATCGTTGGGGCTCTCGGCCGGAAAACTGGCCACTTTATCGCCCACCGCCAAGTCATCCACGCCGTCGCCGAGGGCTACAACCACCCCGGCCATCTCATGGCCGAGGCCGGATGGCAGACGTGCATGGGAAGACGCCAGGTTCTGGCGCCACAAAATGTCGTACCAGCTGATGCCAATCGCGTCGACACGCACCTGCACTTCGCCCGGTGCGGGCAGCGCGGCTACATGCTCTTCGCACTTGAGCACCTCGGCCGGACCAAACTTGTGAAAACGGATCGTGCGGGACATCGCAAACCTCGTCAAAGTAACCTCTAATGCCATGAACTCTATCTGGGCTTTCCAGGTAAGACCACCGGTCGCCGTTAATAGTCGACATGCCTGTCATTGATTCCGCAACTGAGGAATGGACCCCAGATCTTGTAGGAAAACTCAATTAGCCGGTGCAGAGTACCAGCCTTTCCCCGTAAGATTCATGCTGGTCATTGTTTACATGTGGCCGCTCTCGTCAAGCTCGCTGACTCTTCCAGGACACAAGATGAACCGTAACGACCTGCGTCGTGTCGACCTTAACCTCTTGATCGTATTCGAAACCTTGATGCATGAGCGCAGTGTGACCCGTGCTGCCGAGAAGCTGTTCCTTGGCCAGCCGGCCATCAGTGCGGCGTTGTCGCGCCTGCGTGGACTGTTCGATGACCCGCTGTTTGTGCGCACCGGGCGCAGCATGGAGCCGTCCGCCCGCGCTGTAGAGATTTTCGCCCTGCTCTCCCCGGCCCTGGACTCGATTTCCACCGCCGTGAGCCGCGCCGCCGAATTCGACCCAGCCACCAGTACGGCCGTGTTCCGCATCGGTTTGTCGGACGACGTCGAATTCGCCCTGCTCCCCCAGTTGCTCAAACGCCTGCGCGCCGAAGCGCCGGGCATCGTGCTGGTGGTGCGCCGGGTCAATTACATCCTGATGCCGGGTCTGCTGGCCTCCGGCGAAATTTCCATCGGCGTAAGCTACACCGCCGACCTGCCGGCCAACGCCAAGCGCAAGGTCCTGCGCCGCAGCCTGCCGAAACTGCTGCGCGCCGACAGCGTGCCCGGCTCGCTGAGCCTGGATGATTTCTGCGCCCGCCCCCACGCCCTGGTGTCATTCGCCGGCGACCTGAGCGGGTTTATCGATGAAGAGCTGGAAAAACTCGACCGCAAGCGCCACGTGGTCCTAGCCGTGCCGCAGTTCAATGGGCTGGGCACATTGCTGGCCGGCACCGATATCCTGGCCACCGTGCCGGACTACGCCGCCGAGGCGCTGACCTCAGCGGGCGGTTTGCGCGCAGAAGACCCGCCGTTGCCCGTACGCTCGTTCGAATTGCACATGGCCTGGCGTGGCTCGCAGGACAACGATCCGGGAGAGCGCTGGTTGCGCTCGCGGATTCAGATGTTTTTTGGCGACCCTGAGAGTCTCTAAGCATCGTCACGAAGCCAGTTCATCCTGATCACTTCTGCTTTTTGATAGACCATGGAAGTCCATGCACTTCCAGGGAATTGCTACGTTCGAAGGTATATTTTAGGGCATGCTTGGGATGGTTTGAAGCGGATGCCCCCAGCCTCACGTACTACAGTCCCCTCTCGAAAACTGCCCCATTACTCTGCGCAAACACCGCTGAGTGAAGTTAGGCCGATGAGATGCTCCTCTGCGCCCAAGGGTGGGAGCAACCCAGTGTTCCAGCGCAATAGTGGACAGATCAACCACCTGTACCGTGAAGTAGGAATACTCCAATAAGTCCTGTCTAGCGTCCCATAGGAAAACGGCATGTATAACACCTGGTTATCCATGTAGGAAAAATCCGAAGGATAAGTCATCTATTTGGTCTTTACAGCGCGGTACCGGCGAATAAGAATGAACCCCCCACTCACGCCCCACCCTGATTCATTCAACCTGAAAAATAATTTTCCGGAGAATACAGAATGGCCAGCGAAAATAACGCCACGAGAATTTCTACCGCTTATTCCTCGACATCGGTGAATCGCGCCCTCAACTTCAATCGCGATTACTTTCGCCTCAGGGATTACTATGAAACATGGTCTACTGATTATGACAATGATGTGTCCGAAGAGAACTATTGCGGTCCACTCGTAATCAGCGACCTGCTGACATCGCTTCTTGGCAACGCAGACACAAACAACAGAAAACCTCGTAGTGCTTTACGCATCATGGATGCCTGCTGCGGGACCGGGTTGGTGGGGAAACAACTGACCCAACGAGGTTTTAGCACTATAGACGGTTGCGATCTGTCACCGGCGATGACACAGTTGGCGCGTCAGACCCAAGCATATGGGGCGCTCTACGGCGGAGTGGATCTGACCGAACACAACACGTTAATTGCGGACAGCGGGTATGACGCAACCTTGTGCTGCGGTGCGTTCATCGAGGGTCACCTGCCCATAGAAGCCATTCACGAACTTATTCGCATGACTGCCCCCGGCGGACTTTTACTGTTTAGCACGCGATGCACGTTCTATGAGGCAGAAAACTTCGCGGACCTGTTGGGCAGTTTAGTCGCGACAAAAAAACTATCCCCCCTACCGTCACTTATGAATGCTCCTTATTTAGACGAGGTACATGCTCACTACCTAGCATTTAGAATTACCCGATAAGGGGGGCTCGAGCATGGAGGCCTTGAATCGCATTTCACTTGAAGTGCTTGAATCTATTGATACGCCGCGCGAAGTACGACGCCTACGTGAAACCTGTATTAAGGACGGTTTCTTTTATTTAACCGAACACGGTATAAGTCCGCTGCTTATCGATCAGGCGTTTAGTGCGGCGCGACAATTCTTCGCGCTGCCGCTGGAGATCAAGAATCATTTTTCCCAAGACCACCAACAGGTCAGCCCCAGAACTTGCCGGGGTTATGTACATACCTTTGGCGAAACATTGCACGCCCCTACCGGTCCCGATTGTAAACAGCACTTCGACATGGGACGAGAGGCCGCCCTGTGCGAAAAACCTTTCACAGGTCCGAACTTGCTACCCGACGAGCAAATAGCTCCCGGTTTCGCCAAGGCGATGCTGGCCCTGCAAGACCAAGTCATGCACCTAGTGGTGCCTCGATTATTACAAGGGCTGGCGCTTGCCCTGGGGTTGGACAAGCTGTTCTTCGAGCCCTTCTTTTCTGATCCGGTGCTGATACAGCGTGCCCTGTACTACCCACCACTGCGCAGTGGCGCGGGCAAACACACGGACAACGGCATATTCACCTTGCTGTTCCAGGAGGCCGGTGATGCCTGCGCGCTACGCGCTTTTTCCCAAGGACGCTGGATCGATGTTCCGCCTTGCGGGCACGAAGTGGTGATCAACCTGGGGGACATGCTGATGAAGTGGAGTAACGGCCTCTTTACCAGTACACCCCACCAAGTCATTCACCGTGCGAACAGTGGCAGGGTATCGCTGCCGTTTTTTGTGTACCCGAACGTGGACGCCAGGTTCAACCCTCTGGGCAGCGACCAGGTCGTGTCGTGCCAGCAAGTCATGCTTGAAAATTTCAACTCAATCTGGGTAACCGGCCAGGGTGCCGGCAGGGCACGCGAACTCGCTTGACCCCACCATCAGGAGGAATCGATATGCAAGCTGCCAAGCCGAAAGTCGGCTTCATCGGTACCGGCAATATGGGCCGTCCATTGATAGAGCGTCTGCTGAATGCGGGTTATCACGTCCAGGTCCATGATATCGACCCCGCGCATGCTGGACCGGTGATCGAGTTGGGCGCTTTCTGGAAAGACACCCCTGCCCTGTGCGCCCACACATGCCAGATTGTGGTGACATGCCTGCCGCTACCGCACCACGTGCTGGAAAACATGACGGGGGAGCACGGCGCTCTGGCGGGAATGGCCGAAGGTACGGTCTGGATCGACACCTCCACCACCGACTATCACAACACCCAACATATCGCTGAATTGGCCAGGCAAAAAAATATCTTCAGCCTGGAAGCGCCCGTCAGCAACCTGTCACATATGGGCGTGGATTTTGCCAACGTATGCTTCTACATCGGCGGAGATGAACGCGGCTACCCATTGAGCCGGGTCATGCTTGACACCATGGGACGCAAGTCTTTCTACGTGGGAGAGATCGGTGCCGGCCAATCGGTCAAATTGCTCACCAACCTGCTGTTCTACACCGCCACCGTGGTATGGGCCGAACTGCTGGTCATGGCCAGAGCCAACGATATTCCGCTGCACTGGCTGTGGGATTACGTGAAAGTCTCGCGGGGAAACTGCTTTGTCAGCAACCAACTGACCCCATTCATATTCGACGCCAGCTACGATCATTCCTGCACGTTGGAAATCACCGTCAAGGACACCAGCCTCACCGAGGCATTGGCCGATGAGCTGGGGGTGGCCATGCCGCTGGGACGCATCGTCGCGCAGCGCTACCACCAGGCTGGGACGCTGTTCGACAGCCAGGACAATCACGTAAAGGTGGCCGCCATGAGCGAGCGGGAAAACGGACTATCCCTCACCCTGCCCGATTTTCATGCGCCTTCGCCCTATGGCGCCAACCGCGACTATCGCCACAGCGGCGTTGTGATTGAGGACCCCCTGGGCCGCATCACTCCGGCCCTGGCACAGACGTTTCATTCGGGCCTTGTATTCACCGACGACAACAAGATCAAGCTGGCCTCGCACCTGGTGGAATTCCTGGCCTGCATCAACAAGGTCATCCTCGACGAGGCCTGGCAAATCGGTCGCGCAATGGGTCTTTCGGACACGCTGATCGAGCAGGTGGTGAACTGGAGTTGCGGCCCCAGTTGGGTTGCCGAACACCTGGATAGCTATGAACCTTGCCTGGACAGTATCGCAGCGGTTGGCGAACTCCAGCAGGCACTGCAACTGTCCGTCATTGAGCAAATTTTTCACCAGTCGATTCTGGGCTTTCCCTCCCCTGCCCGCGCAGTCGGGCGTGCGGTGCGGCAGGGAGCGTTCGCACCATGAAAATCACCTCCATCAAGGTCTACCAGCTGGATATACCGCTCAAGAACAAATACAGCCTCAGCGGGGGGCGACTGCACTATGACTCACTCGACTCCACCATCGTCCTGGTCACCACGGACAGTGGCCTGGTGGGCGTCGGCGAGAGTTGCCCTTGGGGCGCCACTTACTTGCCTGCCTACGCCAAAGGCGTGCGGGCCGGCATAGAGGAATTGGCGCCGCACCTGTTGGGTGAAAATCCACTGCACCTGGATCAGATCAATGCACGCATGGACCTGATGCTTCCGGGTCACCCCTACGTGAAAGCTGCAATCGACCTGGCGTGCTGGGACATCCTCGGCAAACACTGCCAACTGCCGGTATACGCATTGCTTGGCGGCCGGTTCCAGGCGTCGATAGCCTTGCAAAGCAGCATTCCCACCGACGATACAGTGCAGATGGCGGCCCATCTGGCCTTGGCTCGCAGCGAGGGTTATCGCACCCACTCCTGCAAGGTCGGCATCGGGGTGGAGGAGGATGTGGCTCAGATCCAGCGCCTGCTCGAACAGCGCCTGCCCGGAGAGGTCATCACCTTCGATGTCAATCGTGCCTGGACGGTTTCGGAGGCCGTCGCCGTAATGAACAGCGTGGAAGACCCAACAGTGTGCTTCGAACAGCCCTGCGAATCCTTGGAGCAGTGCCGAGCGGTGCGGGAACTGACACGCAACCCGATCATTCTGGATGAGTCCATTGTGACCCTTGGCGACCTGGTACAAGGCCAGCGCCAGAACATCGCCCAACTGATAGGGTTGAAGATTGGCCGCGTGGGAGGACTGACCAAAGCCCGACAGCTTCGGGACTTCTGCATCTACCACGGCATACGGATGAATATTGAAGACGTCGGCGGCACCCAGGTCAGTGACAGCGCCGTTATGCATTTGGCAGCTTCGACCCCTGGCCGCCTACATCGTGCCAGCTGGAATTGCTGCCGACACCATGAGATGCACGTGGCCGAGGTGGATTTTGAAATCAGCCAAGGCCGTGCCTACCTGCGTGACGGCCCAGGCCTGGGGCTGACGCTTGACTCCCGGCAGTTCGAGCACCCCGTCGCCCAGTACGGATAAATTTCACTGTCCTTCCAACTGATCCATGGAGGTTCCATGACCAGCGTCCCTTCCGCGTTGCACCTGGCCCGCGGGTTCGACATCGACCCTTTTGCTTCTTTTACCTTGCCTAACGAGCATTACATCGACAACCAGTTATTCGACCGGGAAATGGAAGCGGTGTTTGCACGTACCTGGCAATACGTCTGCCACACCTCCGCACTGCCCAACGCGGGTGACTACCGAGTGCGTGACCTCGGTCGGCGAAGTGCGCTGGTGGTCCGTGACAAGGACGGTACACTGCAGGCCTTTCATAATGTCTGCCAGCATCGTGCGCATCGACTGGTCGAGGGCAGCGGCCATGTGCCCGGGTTATTGACCTGCCCGTATCATGCCTGGGCCTACAACACCCGAGGACAGTTGATCAGCGCGCGTAAATCCGAGCACATCAAGGACTTCAGCACGGATCAGATTCAACTCAACCCGGTACGCCTGGAGGTGTTCTGCGGTTTCATCTTCATCAACTTCGACTGGAATGCGCAGCCCATGCAGGTCCTGCTGCCTGGGCTCGACGCATCGATCCGAACCTTCTCGCCAGCCCCGGAAAAGCTGTTTCACGCCTATTCCAAGGAATACGGCGTGCAGTCCAACTGGAAGGTCTCTGTGGAAAATTACTCGGAGTGTTACCACTGCCCGATGTGCCATCCCACGCTCTCGACGGCAACCCTCGACCTGAAGAGTTATCACCTGGCGATCCACGAGCATTATCACGCACATATCAGCAGCGATAGTGGCGTCAACCAGGGCTATACGATGAAGCAAGACTCGGCCCGATCGCGCGAATTCGGCGCCTGGTACCTGTGGCCGAACTTTTGCCTGGAGGTCTATCCAGGAGGGTACATGAATGTGTTGCATCACCTGCCGGTCAGCGTGGACAAGACACTGCAGGTGGTTGAATGGTTTTGCACGGCAGCAACTCCCTCCCGGGAAGAACAGGAGGTCATCGACTTCGTCGCCGTGATCCGTGAAGAAGATATCCCCTTGTGCGCCAGTGTGCAGCGCGGCCTGAACAGCGACGGCTACCAACAAGGTCGCTTTATAGTTGACCCGGCACTAGGGGCCAACAGCGAACATGCCGTGCACGACATTCAGAAAAAGACCCTGGCCGCACTGGGACTGCTGTACACGGACGACGAGGCGTCAGTCTGCGAACGATGAATTCAACCATTCCAGCACGTGGCGAACTGACGGGCTGAGGGTTTCATCACGCCACTTGTACACGCTCAGGGCTTCAGGGAGGTGTATCGATTCGGAAAAAGGCCGTACCAGGTCACCACTGGCGAGCATCTTTTCACTGGTCCGACGCCACCCAAGGGCAAAACCCAGGCCTTCGACACACGCCTGCATCATGACCGGATAACTGTCATAGAACTTACCCTTGAGTTCTCCGGGCCTGATGTGAAACTCCCCCAGCCAGTCGCTCCAAGTGCTCCAGTACTGAGGCGTGGCAACGTGATGCAGTAAAGGCAGATCCACCAAGGTTTGCAAGGTCAGTGGGTGATCGCCCAACGAGGCCAGGTAGCCGGGACTGCACACAGGAAACACGTCATCACTCAAGGTCAACAGCCGTGTGTGATCACCGGATGGGCGCCCCGAGGTTTGGATGGCTATATCGAATTTTTCCGCTGTTTCGGTAATCGGTTGGATGGATGCATTGAGGCGAACTTCCAGGTCAGGGTACTTCCTGTGCAAATGCGTGATATTGGGCATCAACCAGTAAAAGGCTTCGCACAATTGAACCTCCAGGACAATTTCACTGTTGTCTCGTCCTGACTTCAGGTCTTCGGCGCGTGAAGCAATGCCCAGGAACGCCGTGCGCACCGCGTCGCGAAACTCGGCGCCCGCCTCGGTCAGAAATACGGCGCGATTTCTACGCGTAAATAACGCGACGCCAAGGAATTCTTCCAGGGATCGTATCTGTTTACTGATTGCAGCCTGGGTGAGATGCAACTCATCCGAGGCTTTGGAAAAACTTTCCAGACGCGCCGCGGCTTCAAAGGGAACCAGGCTGGAAAGTGGGGGCAGTGAGCGTTTGAAGTTATCCATAATTTTCATTCCTCCTGCGTAACCATAAGTCACTTTAAATGCAATACGAGCTCAACCAGAATCCTCCAGGTCGATCACATCAGGATCCATCATGTCTGCAACCACAACCGTTACCGCCGCTGAAAACCGACAAAGCATCCTCATCGTCGTAGGTTCGGTGTTCCTGTTGTCAGTGTCAGACGCTCTTATCAAGGCCACCAGCGCCGAGACATCGATGTGGCAGCTCTACGTGATTCGCTCGATCCTGGCCATCGGCATGCTCGTCGCCTTGTTGATGTACCGCCGCGGCACAACGCAGCAACGGCCGCTTTCCCCCTTGTGGATAGGGACAAGAAGCCTGCTGCTCGCCCTGATGTGGATCGCCTTTTACAGTGCCCTGCCCTTCATCAGCCTGACCATAGCGGCATTGGCAATCTATACGACACCTTTGTTTATCGCTTTGTTCTCTGCTGTCACCTTGGACGAGCATGTCACACCGCGAAAATGGGTGGCCATTCTAGTGGGGTTCGCCGGGGTGCTGGTCACGCTCGCGCCCAGTCAGGCTGATTTCAACCTATGGACGCTGCTGCCCGTGCTTGCTGCGATTTTCTATGCCCTCGCCGCGGTCGTGACCAAGGGCAAGTGCGCCAATGAGGTGCCGATGCACCTGGCCCTGGCGCTGAACATCGTCCTGTTGTTGATGGGGGTGGTCGGCAGCATTGTCGTCGCACAGACCGGCCCTCACCTGCCGGCCAACGAGGGCCTGCGATTTCTGGTGGGCGGCTGGTCGCCAATGGCGATCAGCGACTGGGGCGTGATGGTCGTGCTGGCGATTCTAATGGTATTGGTCAGTACCGGCATCGCCCGGGCCTATCAAATCGGCGAGACCTCGATCATCGGCGCATTCGATTACACCTACCTGATCTTCGCGATTGCCTGGGGGGCGTTGCTGTTCAATGAAGTGCTCAATGGCCGGACCGCGGCCGGTCTGGCCCTTATCCTGATTTCAGGCTTCATCCTGCTGAAAAAGCCCACCGCCACGCGCTGAACGCTTCACATGCACAGGCCTTAACAAGGAGCTGTTTATGCTGACGTCATCTGATTCCCTGCCCAATGTGATTCTGTGGGCGGTTTCCCGCAGCCGCTCTACCGCTTTCGAGCGGGCCGTGATGCAGCATCCGGACGTCAGGGTGTTGCACGAAAGGCTCTCCGAGCCTTTTCTGGCCAGGCATTTTCCCGAAAAACATGCGCTGATTGAGCGCACCCGCCGGATCAATAACGGGCCGCCCGGCATTCCCGGTTACGCCGAGGCGATGGCGTTGCTCGGCGAACGTCCAGCACGACCGCACCGCTTGCAATTCTCCAAGGAAATTGCTTACTTCGTCGACTTCGACTCGATTGATAGCACGTGGCTGGTGCAATTCAGGCATGTGTTCCTGGTACGCCAGCCGCGGGATGTGATGCGCTCGCTGTATCGCGTCAGCCAGAGCGGTGGCACCACCTATTTCGATGCGGATGAATCCGGCTTCGATGAGCTGGCTCGTATCCATGAGCGGGTGCTCGAACAGTGTGATGCCAGTCAGGTGCTCTACCTGGACAGTGATGAGGACCTGATGGGGGATACGCGAGGCACTCTGGCGCGCTTTTGTGATTTCGCCGGTATCGACTTTTCGCCTCGCCTGTTGAGTTGGGCACCGGAAAAGGTCGAACAATGGCAATTTTTCCAAGGCTGGCATGACGATGCCGAGCGCTCCTGCGGTTTCGCCCACGTCGCGCATCCCGAAATCACGTTTCCGGATGCCGTCGAATGTACGGCTCGGAACAAGCAACCCCTCTACAACTTTTTCCATCTGGCAGCCGCCTGGCAACGCGTGCCCCCCACGAAGGATCACCTTGCCTGCCTTCATGAACCGGCGGAGGCACATCTGCGCGTGCTGTTACTGGCATCGACGAGGCAGCAGCACCTGCGTGCGTTGCAATGGGCAGCGCAATTGCCTGGCGACTACGCCGTTTGGCTATGGAGCAGCCCCGCAGCCTGCCATTTCGACGCAATCATCCGCGAAATCGAGCAGTTGCAGGACCTGCCCCTAGTGACGCTGACGACCTCTGGTGACCCGGTGTCGCTTGAGTTCGTGCGCCGTCTGAGTCATCGCCAGCTGTGCCTGATCTGCCCCGACAGCCCGCAGGCACGCCACACCGAGGTCAAGCTGATCATTGTTGATCGAGATAACCCGGCGATGGATGAAGTCGGCCCACGGATTGCCCAGTACCAGCGGGCGGCAGCTCAATACAGTCGCGAGCTGCAGATCAGGACCCAGCGTCCTGACGCCCCAGCCCACACAACAACGCCGTCCTGGCACATGCAGCTGCGTCAGTTGCTGCGCGATGCCCCGGACAGCACGGTCGCAGCAAGCCCTCAACGAAGCCTGAGCGCCCGCGATCTGAATGCCCAGGCGTGCACGCTGGCTGAGCGGCTTTTGCACAGTTGCCCGCACGGCGGGTGGGTGGCTATCCGCCTGGACAAAGACCTGCGCACGCTGGTGACCATGACCGCCTGCAGCCTGCTGCGCTGGCCTTACCTGGACATCCCGCAATGGTACGGCACCGACGCGACCGCGAACGTCCTGGCGAAACTCGATCCAGTGGTCGTGGTGGGCGATACGCTTACTCTCCAATCCCTGGCAGGTCGTTATCGCACGCTGCTGCTGGACCACCTGCCGGAGCGCTGCGACGCTGTACCAGAGCTTCGGCCGCAGCCATTCGGTGATGTGGCCTATGGCTTGCTGACCTCGGGTACGACGGGTATGGCAAAGGTCGTCACAATTGGCGAACACGGTCGCCTCGATTCACTCGCCTTCTGGCGTCAGCATATCCGCCGCGGTGATCGCATCGGCCTCAATGCCTGGATGACCGGCTATGTCTACTACCCCATCTTCAGCGGCGCGGTGGCCTGCTTGATTCCGGACGCCATGGTGCTGGATCCCCACGCCCTCACAAGTTTTATCCAGGACAGTCGTCTCTCTCAATTGATGATCACCCCTAGTCTGGTGGCAGGCCTGCTGCAAAACGAACAGGCATTCCAGCAGGCGTTTGCGAACGTGCATACCCTGTGGCTGAGCGGCGAGCCGCTACCTGACGCAATTCGCGAACAGCTCAGGCATTGCCTGCCCGACTGCCAGGTGCTCGATCTGTATGGCTCAAACGAAGCCGGGGACGTTGCCCTGGTCGGCCCGGAAGGCCGCCTGCACTTCACCCCCGGCACCGAAGCCTTCGTGCTGGACTCGACACTACAGTGCGTTCGCCTGGGCAGCCCTGGCGAACTCTACGTGTACACCCAGGGACTCACGCCGGGTTATCTGAAGGACGATACGGCCGACCAGTCGGCCTTCGTATCCAACCCGCTGGCGCCGACACGGTCGGACCTGGCCCCGCAGCTGCTGCGCACCGGTGATAGGGTGCGACTCAGCGAAAGCGGAAATATCCACCTGCTGGGCCGCAGCAGCACGCATCTAAAATTGCGCGGGTTCAAGGTATTCAGCACCGATGTGGAACGCATCCTGGTTGCTCATCCCGAAGTACACATGGCCTTAGTCACCACGCGCGGCCGCGGGCTGGACCTGCAACTGGTAGCCTTTGTCGCTCCAGCGGATGCCGAGCACCCACCCCATGCCAACACGCTGCGGCAATGGGCGAGTCAGCACTTGCCGGCCTTCAGCGTTCCGGTGGCCTATTTCCTGACCCCATCGATCCCGGCCGGCGCCAGTCAGAAGCGCCTGAGTGCGAACATACTGCTGCAACTGCCTCTGGTTCCTCTGCCGGATGACGAACCGCCACTCACGCCCCTGCAATCTCGGGTCGCAGCCTTATGGGGCGATTGCCTGAACCTTCAGGGTGTGACTCTGGGCCCCGACAGTGACTTCCTCGACATGGGCGGCAGCCTGTTGCTGTTGGAATTGATAAACCTGATCAACCGGACTTTCCGTTTCGAGCTATCCGTTGCCGATGTCACCCGCGACGCTACCCTGGCGGGCATTACGCAGCTGATCGCGCTTGAACTTCAAGGCGAGCCCGTCCTGGAGGTCCCCTTCTCTGTCGAAACCGAAACCGAGCGTTACCTGTCCAGGCTGCAAGCGCCTGTTTCGCATGTGCCTCCACGCGAGGCACGGCGGACAATACTGGTTACAGGGGCCACGGGGTACCTGGGACGGATGATCGTGCGTCAGCTGCAACAGGCCGCGGGGGTGGAACGCATTCTGTGCCTGGTGCGGGCCGAAGACACGGCCCACGCACAGCAACGGGTTGCGGATCTTGGACCAGTGGAGGCTGTGGTTGCGAACCTGAGCCAGCCCGGGCTAGGCCTGTCGCCCGAGGATTACCGTCGCTTGTCTTCGGAGGTCGACTGCATCATTCATTGCGGTGCCGAGGTCAACTGGCTCAAGCGTTATGAACGCCTGGCCGAGACTAACGTAGGCGGAGTCCTGGAAGTGCTGCGTCTGGCTGCCATGGGCGGTGCTGGCGTTGTCATCGCCTCGACCTTGCCTGAAAAGGTCCCGACCACCGGCTACAACCGTGCCAAGCTGGTTGCCGAAAGCGTGGCGACAAGGTTCCGTGAGCAGACCGGCATAGATCTGGACATCCTGAGATGCGGGGACATCAGCGCCCCCATCCGGGCCAATGCCTGCGACCGCATCAACCCCGACGACTATGTCGGACTGATGATTCGTAGCTGTCTTGCCCTCAAGGCCTGGCCGGCGGAAAGCGACTGGTCGCTGAATCTCACGCCGGTGGATCATGTCGCACGGATCTTCGTGCACTGTGCCCTCGGCGAATCGACGACCCACTCGACGTCAATCCACCACCTTTACAACCCAGAGAGCACCCGCTGGGAACAGATCTGCAGTTGGGTCCAGACACTCTTGGGGACGGACCGGTTCACCGCACTCCCCCTCGCACAATGGCGCGTCAGACTCGAAGCCCAGGCACCCGGCAACGCAGTGCTGCAACGCACGTTGCTGATCCTTCCAATGATCATCGAAGACTTCAAACACTTCAGTCATCCGGCCCCGTTGCAAATCGCGCAGCTGAAATGCCCGGTGATCGATGCCGAATGGACGCAGCAGTACCTCACGGCACTCAACCTGCACACAGGAGAGACCCCATGACACAGACTACCACCGGATGGGCGGCCCATAGCCCAGGCTCGCCATTGGAGCCCTTTACGTACCCCCGCCCGGATCCGGGCCCCAATGAAGTCGAGATCCGGGTCACCCATTGCGGCGCCTGCACGAGCGACCTGCATTTGATCGAAGGAAACTGGGGAGAAGCCTCTCAATACCCGCAGGTGTGTGGTCATGAGGTGGTCGGAAAAGTAGTCCGCAGCGGGGCCTCGGTAACGGGGCTCGTCCCGGGGCAACGGGTTGGTGTCGGCTGGTACAAGGGGGCATGCCTCGCATGCGAGTGGTGCCTAAAGGGTGAAGAGCAGCATTGCCCAAAGGTGGTGCCTACCTGCAGCGATGGGCACCGAGGAGGTTTCGCGGACTTTTTGACCTGCGACGCACGGTTCGTATTCCCCATCCCCGATGCCATGCCCTCGGCCATGGCGGCACCATTGTTTTGCGCGGGACAGACGGTGTTCACCGCACTGCTGCGTGGCACTCGTCCGGACATGCAGGTCGGCGTGCTGGGCATCGGGGGGCTGGGTCACCTGGCCATTCAGTTCGCCGCCAAGTTCGGGTGCACCGTGACCGCGCTGTCTAGCTCCGAAGACAAGAAATCCCAAGCCATGGAATTGGGCGCTAGCCACTTCTACACCCTGGATCCGGACACGCTGAAAGCCCAGGCAAACACCTTGGACTTCCTGTTGGTGACGGCTTCCAACGATCAGGACTGGGAGAGCGCCATCGCCTTGCTGCGCCCGCGCGGCACCCTGTGCTTTGCAGGCATGCCCAACCCCGTCACCCTAGATATCGCGGCGATGACCTACAAAACTCTGACGGTCTCCACCGCCAACGTTGGCGGGCGCCACGACATGCTGCAGATGCTGGCGTTTGCCAGCGTGCACCGTGTCTGGCCCCTGGTCGAAACATTCCCGGCGACAGGAATCAACCAGGCCCTGGATGCACTGCGCAACAACCAAGTGCGTTATCGCGCCGTCGTCGAGTTCTGACCCACACAAGCTCCACGGAGATACCTCATGCCTTCTTCGCTGGCACTACCGCCAACCGTCCCGGTGCATTCGGACCTGGTCTCCCACCCCTTCGAGATCGGGCGTCAGGAGCATTCCGATTTGAAGGGCCACCGTTCGCTCCTGTTGTGGTTCACCGGCATGTCCGGCGCAGGCAAGTCGTGCATCGCAAACCGGGTCCAGGCCAACCTGCACGAGCGTCAACTGCATACGTGCCTGTTAGACGGTGACCGGCTTCGTCAGGGCCTGACCGCCGACCTGGGCTTTGCCGATGAAGATCGCAAGGAAAACATCAGGCGCACCGCTGAGGTGGGCAGACTGATGGTGGATGGGGGCGTGATCACCTTGGTGTGCCTGATCTCACCGTTCGAACAAGAGCGTCGCATGGCCAGAGCGCTCTTCGCCCCCGACGATTTCATCGAAATATTCATTGATGCGCCGCTGGCAGTCCTGGAGCGACGCGACCCCAAAGGGTTGTATGCCAAGGCGCGTAAGGGCCTGATCAAGAATTTCACCGGTATCGACTCCCCCTATGAACGGCCTCTATCCCCCGACATCTTGATCGATAGCGCAACGACCTCTGTCGAGCAGGCCGCGCACACCATCGAAGCATTCCTGCACAACCGTCGGTTCTGGAATTGACCGTTACGTTCATCACGGGGCAACCATTATGAAGACGCTGGTTATCGTTGGTGCTGGCTTCAGCGGTGTGGCCACTGCGGCACAGATTCTGCGCAGCGCAGGTACCAAACTGCGCATAATATTGGTCAATCGCACGCGGGCCATGGCGCGAGGGCTGGCCTACGGCACCAACAGCCCTCTCCACCTATTGAACGCCAACGTTGGAAAAATGAGTGCGCTGGATGATGATTCCGAAGACTTTTTGAGGTTCTGCAAAAGCCGGCATCTCAACGTCGAGTCTACCTCGTACGTCAGTCGCAGCCTGTATGGCAACTACTTGAACGATGTCCTCAACCGCGCTGAACGATTAAATCCTGGCGTGCAGTTGTCACGGATTGTCGCGGAGGTCATACAGGTGCAACCCTGCGGCGACGGCGCCCGGCTCAAGCTGTCGGATGGGTGTACCCTCGAGGCGGATCATGTGGTCCTCGCCTTTGGCAACTTCCCTCCCGCCGACTGCTGCAACTTGAACAAGACCCTACGTCCGCAGACCTACGCGCATGATCCCTGGAATCCTCCCCTATGTCTGGCGTCCGATCCAGACACCGCGGTGCTGTTGATCGGCTCCGGCTTGACAGCGGTCGACATGGCGCTGCAGCTGGTTCAAAAAGGCCATAGCGGCCCAATCCATTTACTCTCTCGGCGCGGGCTCTTGCCCCTGGGCCACTCACCGGAGGCCATTGCCCCCCTTAGCGCCCCTGTGCACCTGGGACGAGGCTCACCTCGACAGCTGATGGCGACACTGCGCAAGCGGGTCAAGGAACACCAGCGCAGAGGAGGCGATTGGCGAGCCGTGGTCGACAGCTTGCGTCCGTGGGTACAAAAACTCTGGTGCGCGATGGATACCCCGCAGCAGCGACAATTTCTACGACATGTCCAACCTTGGTGGGACGTCCACCGTCATCGTTTGGCACCCGCCACTTTCGAACATTTTCAACGTCTTCTGGAAAGTGGACAACTGGCCGTTCATGCCGGCAGGTTGAGCAATGTGGCGCTGCTGGGCAAAAGCTTGATTGTGGACTTTAAACGGCGCAGCGGTCAGGCAACTGAATCGCTCAAGGTCAGCAGCATCATCAATTGCACCGGCCCCAACCTTGACATCCGGCGAGTCGATACCCCCTTGGTCAACAACTTGCTGGAGCAAGGGCTTCTTAGCGCCGCCCCGTGTGGCTTCGGGATACTTGTGGACGAGCAATTGCGCGTGTTGGATCAGCTGCATCAACCGATACCTTGGCTTAGCTATGTGGGGCCCATGCTCAAGGCGCAGTATTGGGAAGCCACCGCCGTCCCTGAGCTTCGGCGCTTTTCGTTCAAATTAGCCACGCGCATGGCCACCCTGCTGACAGATTTACCGGTTAGCAGTGGGCAAGATTCCCGGTTGCGCGTGACGCCTCAAGGTGGACCCGGCGTTGCCACTGACCTAAAAAGCACTCCGCATGCTGGAGGGTGAACGTAGCCCTGTCGGCAACTGCCGTAGAGGCAGTCCGGCTACCGGCCATCCCCGCGCGAAAGTACATTGAAGACCACCCCGTACGGCCTCGATATCGTCAGCGCGTCATTCGTGAACGCTCATATACGCCACACGAATTGGGGCAAAACCGGGGGCATATCTGAAATTTTGCTGCTTGAAAGCAGTGCTCTAGAGCCAAGTCAAAATGTTTTTTGGCGACCCCGATAGCTTGTAACTGAATTCCACAACGGTCCAAAAAACTTTTATTAACAGTTGGTTACCACGAGCTTTAGTCCACTGCCATCCGTCTAAATCCAATGGATTCCAGGGTGCTTGGGGGGAAAATTTTGGTTTTAAAAAATTATGCCCCCACCGATCGCAACCGCTAGTGCTGCTGTTTTCGGACGAAAACTCAGCGATGCTTTCATCCGCACCTTGGCCGAACCCGGTAAGCACGCCGACGGCGAAGTCCCTGGCCTCTACTTGGAGGTAAGGGCGTCGAGCAAGGCCGGCAAATCCCCTTCAAAGGTTTGGCGATTGAAGTACCGGCTGCATGGCAAGGAAAATCGATTTTCCATCGGCGCTTACCCCCACATTGGTCTCAAGGAGGCGCGCGACATTGCCCGCGGTGCACGCCGCGACGTGGCTAACCACACCGCTCCGCTCAAGGCCAAGACCGCCAAGATCGAGGCGCAGTTGCTCAATGAAGAGCGCACCTTCGCGTACGTAGCCGAGCAATGGTTGGCATTTAAGTCTGCCGAATTGGTGACCAAATCCATCTCGGGCTTTATCGGAGCGCTGAACATCAAACCTGAATCTCCAGCAGCCCCTCGAAAAAAGAGTGACGACAAACCACGAACACTGTATATACATACAGTCACTACCTGTAATGGCCGCTGAAGTCGCATTCGATCCGAATCAAATGAAGCGACGTTACGCTGTAGTGAAGTGGCTGTATGACGGCAGTCATATGCCTAGGGTTATTTCGACCCGCACTCAAGCACGAATTTTACTTAAGGATGAGTATTATGAACGATGATTTGAAGCACTCAGGATCTACCACAACTTCGCAACCCACCACCTCACTGGAGCAGGTCAAAACAGGACGGGTCCTGGATTTCTCTTGGTTACCCAACCTCAACACCACGAGCACCGTCGTCTCGGCAGATTTTGTCGATTACAAGGTCGATACGTCGCTGGCCAATCCGACAGGTGACAGCCACTCAATTGCACGGTTTACCTATGCACAGGGCAAAGGTGGAGGTCAGATCAGTGCGCTGTTTCTGGAAGAGATGCGTGCAGGTGTACGCGACAACACCCAGATCGGGCTGATGATCGGACGCAAATGGGTACTGGATCCTGGCTCTGAAGTCTCCGGTAGCGTCGGTACCTTCGTGGTGGAGCAATTCGATGACATGCGCACCAGTGTCAACTATGTCGCCGCTTTCGCCCGTGTCTTCGCCGACCCCAGGATGGTCACTTACCACGCCGGCGGTCATGTGCACACCAATGTGTCGATCACGGCCAGCAGGCCCTTGACCATGGCGGATTCAGGTAAGTCGATTCTCGTCATCAGCAACACTGACGTCACACTTACGCTGGGTGACGATGTGGTTGAGGGTTTCAAGGTCACTCTGATCCAGGCAGCCGCCGGCAGGATCAACATCGCAACATCGAGCAGCCATACGATCTACAGCAACGCTGGAGGCCGGACGCGCACGCTTAACCCGCTGGATGAGCTGGAAGTCAGCACCTTCCCGGCCGGTCCGGTGTTCCTGGCCTTCCGGGTCAGACCTACCGCCTGACGATGTACAGCGCGCTGGCCAGGGAGGCTCTCAAGGCCAGCGCCATTTATGCCTACCACCGGACACCGCTCATGAAATGCTCATGATTTTGCCGCACACGTTTCAGCGCTTGAGCATGCAACTGTGAAATCCTTCCTTTTGAAAGGCCCATCAGCTCACTGATCTCCGTGAAGCTCAAGTGTTGATAGTAATGAGCAACGATTACCCGCTGTTCGTTGGGCGGCAGCTGTTTCACGCATTCATTCAGGTGGTCATGGTTTTGCTCCGCCTCATACACATTCAAAGGGTTACTGGCCTCAGGCTCATGATCAATGATGCCTGACTCCAAGAACAGTCCAAACGCCAATCCTATCGCTACGTTGGCAACGCGCTCCAGATCGCTCGCGTCTTCGTCCTCACTACCAGACAGGCTCACAAGACGGTCCTGGTACATTTTTCGGCTATCACGTACGTAACACGCCAGGCCTTTGAGTACGCTGCCTTTCACATAGGGTTCGGCATAGGCCTGAAAGCGGGTCTTCAATATCGGGTTAAATCGGTCGATGGCTTGCAGCAAGCCGATAGACGCCAGATTAACGTAGTCGTGCCATTCGGCGAGCGGGTGGGGATATCGCACGTAAAGCAAGCGCGTAATCATGCGCAACCACTGCCCGTAAAAGAAAAACAGATGGCTGCGGGCATCGCTGGATTTTTCGCTCAGCCAAGCCTGCCAGAGCGAAAGTTCATCGGTTTTGTCAGCATCTTTTTCCGGTTCCATGGAGTGGGTCGACTCTGGCTAACCCAAACCACGCATCAACGTCTGGGCGATCAATCCCCAACCATCGATGAGCAGGAACAACATGATTTTCAGCGGCAGTGAAATGGTGATAGGCGGCACCATGATCATGCCAAGGGACATCAGGATGGACGCCACCACCAAGTCAATGATCAGAAAAGGCAGAAAAATCATGAAGCCAATCTGAAAGGCCACCTTCAGCTCGCTGAGCATGAAGGCCGGCACCAGTTTGACTGGAGACAGGCCATCCGGGCTTGTGGGCAGCGGCGCCTTGGCCAGCTCGTAGACCAGCCGCAGATCCGATTCTTGGGTCTGGCGCACCATAAAATCACGAATCGGCACCCAGCCCTGCTGCGCGGCGCCCTCCAACCCCAGCTTGCTGGCCAGAAACGGACGCACACCCACGTCGTAGGTTTTTTCCAGGGTCGGCGCCATGGCAAACAAAGTCAGAAACATCGACAGCACGATCAACACAATGTTGGGTGGTGTTTGCTGCAGGCCAAGCGCCTGGCGCGTCAGTGACAGCACCACGATATTTCGCGTGAAGGTCGTGAGGGCAATCACCATAAAGGGCACAAACGAGAGTGCCGTCAGCAGTACCACAATACTGGTCGGCGACTGGATCTGATTGATGTGCAGGCTGCCCCACTCAGAAAAGTCATCGACAGCCAGCGCCTTCAGAGGCAATAACCCCAGAAGCACGAGCGCCAGGCCGCGGCCCTTCACGATTGAACATCCGCAGCGGGTGCAGAGGCCGATTGGCCAAGCACGGTCACTGTTGCCCCGTTGGAGGACTCCGTGACCAATACCTGGGCGCCCTCGGCGCTCAGCAGGTAGACCTTGGTTTTGCTCGACAGCCGCAACGCGCGGGTGCAGTTCAATGGCGCGCAGGCAACACTGGCATTGCCTGGGGCCTGGCGCTTGGAGTACCAACGCATGACCACGTACACGATGGCCAATAACAACGCCGTGACCAACAGCACCTTGATCATGAGCACAAACGACAGCGGGTCGTCCTGGCGCAGCGGCAGCCCTAAAGGCTGGCTAGTGATTGGCGTGGTCACAGTATGTGCGTCAACTGAATGCCAAAATTATCGTCGACCGCCACCAGATTGCCGCGCGCCACGGCCTTGCCATCCAGGCACAACGACGCGGGTTCATGTACTTGCTGCAACAGCTTGACGATATCGCCACTTTTGAGCGCAAACAGTTCGTCGACACTCATCGACGCATTGCCCAGTTCAACCACCAGTTCCACCACCACGTGCTTGATCAGGTTCATATCCCGCTTGATCAGCGTTGGCATGCCTTCATTGGCGACGCTTTTTGCCTCTTCCAACTCGATTGAATCGACTGTCACTGTCATGCGTAAACTCCTTGGGCTATTGGCCGGAAATCAGTTGTACGGCGAGATGGTCCTGCTGCCGGGCCAGATACCCCGACGCCACTACCCTCTGGCCCACCCGCAATTGCAGGGCTTGGGAAAGCAGGGCCTGGGCGCGCAAGGTGTCTCCCGGCTGCAGGTCGTTCATCTCACCAATAGACAGGCAGGCCAGCGGTAACTGCAGCGAAAGCCTGACCTTGGCATTGCCCAACGCTTGCTCACGGGCAAACAGCGGCGGTTTCACCTCGTGCGGCCCCAGCGCGCTGTTCAACAACGCAGCGTCCAGCACCACATAAGCCCAAAACGACTCGACACGCACACGCACTACTATGTCGCTGCTGAGCGGTTTGCCCAGCGCATGTGCAGCGGTCGCGACCAACCCTGTGGAGGGCACGTGGCCGATGGACGCCAATACGCCGTTGACCAGCGCTTGCCGGGCTTCGTGCAGCAAATAATTCGCGGTCTCGCCTGCGGGCAACTCCTGGGCGAACGCACCAAACACCAACGACACCCAGTTGCCTGCCACATACACCCCTGCGCCTGCGGCATCGGCCTTGAACCACTCCAAGCCTTGTGCACGCGCCGGGTCATCTGCCTCGACAAGCGCCAGGCATTCGACCACCCAGGGTTTTGCCACTGGGTTCAAGCACCATTGCTCGCGCCATGCCTGCACCGCCGCTGGCAGTTTTTGCGCCGCCTCGTGCCAGCGACGCTTACCCACAACCCCCAACGCTCTCATCGATTAACCACCCCGAGTGCCGTTGTAGAGTTGCTCCAGCATCTCGTTGGAGACCGTCATGACCCGGGAACTGGCCTGATAACCGCGCTGGATAATGAGGATGTCACCGAACTCCTGCGCCAGGTCGACGTTGGACAACTCAAGGTAACCGCCCTGGATGCGTCCGAACTGCGCCTGCCCTGCCCGGCCAAACTCGGCACGCAGGGTGGACGGCGTTTTGTACTGCGAGTTGGCGCCTGCAATCAGCGCGGTCTCGTCGGCAAAATCGGCCAGGGCCAACTGGTCGCCGCTGCGCTTCTCACCGTTGGCATACGTAAATTGCACCACGCCTTTTTCATCGAAGGCGTAACTGCTCAACCCCGCAATCGCACTGCCGTCGACCACCCGCGCGCCCAGGGTATGGCTCGGACCGCTGGCCACCTGTGAGGCCAGGTTGAAACTGCCGGGCGTACCAAAATCCAGCTGAATACTCTGGGCCGCGCCGTTGGCCGTGAGGGTGAAGTTGAGTGTATTGGAGCCTGCCACAGGGCTGCCGTCGGGGCCGAAGGCAATGGTGCCGCTTTGCAGCAACGCACCACTGGCCTCGGATACGCTGACTTTCCAACTATTGGGCGGTGTGGCTTGCGGCTCGAACTTGACGCTCAGGGTGTGGCTGGCACCCGTCGCATCAAACACCTGGATCGAATTGATCTGGTGTGTGGAGTCCGTAGGGCCGCTGCGCGCCAAGGCGCCGACCATTTCGATGCGCGTCGTCGCCTGGGGCGGCAAGGTGCGCTGGCCCTTGATGTTGATATCGCGCAGGTTGCCCGCCGAGTCGATGCCGGCCACTTTCAGCTGGGTCACGGTGTCTACCAGATAGCCGTCCTGGTCCACCTGGAACTGCCCGGCGCGGGTGTAGGACAGTTCACCGTGCGCGTCGCGCAGCACGAAGTAACCTGCACCGTTGACGGCCACGTTGGTGTTGTTGCCGGTCTGGCGGTTTTCGCCGGGTTTGATCCGCACCTCGGTACCGGCGATACCGGCGCCGAAACTCTGCCCGTTCTGGCCGTTGACGCTGCGGTAAAACGTGTCGCTACCGCGGTACCCAGGGGTGTTCATGTTGGAGACGTTATTGGAAACGTTGTCCAACCCCTTAGAAAAGGAAAACAGGCCACTCATTCCGTTATAGAAAGCTTGCAGCATCATGCCCCCTGCCTGACCAGTTTGATTTGCGATATACGCACGTCCGTCAACACGGAGCCGTCGGCTTTTTTGATCGAGAGCACCGGTCCCGTCGAGGAAAACGCAATCGCCGATACCGCGCCGATGACGCTGCCGCCGGTGGTCATGTTGATTTCCACCTGACGCCCCAGCAGCCCAAGCGACTGTGACGTGGCGCTCATGGACACCAGGTTGTTGGTGTTTTCATTGGTGACGCGGGTTTGCTCAAGGTTGGCGAACTGCGCCATCTGCGCCAGAAATTCCCGGTTGTTGATCGGCTCCAGAGGGTCCTGGAAGGTCAACTCGGTGAGGAACAGCTTGATGAAGTCCTCCTGCCCCAGGCGGCTCTGCGCCAACTCCGAAGTGGTGGTACTCAGTTCATTGCCAATCGCTTCAATGGCCATGGGCGTCGCCTGTTGAATGCCGCGAGAGAGAGGGGGCCTGCCACACGGGCCGGCCATTGATCCAGATGCTTTGCGGGCACAGCGCCTGGCGCGTCAGGTCTTGCACCAGGGCCTGCTGTTCCTCCTGGCCCAGGTGGTAGTCGCGGATGATCACCTCGATGCCTTTACCGCGTGGCAGCACATGCAGATGCCGCTCGGGCCACTTGCGCATCAGGTAGGCCGACACCTGCGCACTACCAGGAAGCTCAGGGTTGCCCTCAGCCAACTCATCACTGGCAACCCGCAAGGCGGTACGTTCAGGGGCATTGTTGCCATCAACTGAGGGCAGCGGCGTTTGGATCTGCATGCGACCTGCGGTTTGATACAGCGCGGGGGCGTTGCCCGCCACAGGTGTCCAGCGTTCAGCGAGTGTCGTCGCCGCAAAAGCTGACGGCACATACGACAAATGGTTTCCGGCGTGAAGCCCCAGACCATAGAGCGACAGCACGCCGCGCTCAGGCGCCTCCACACTCGTCTGCAGCAGGCGCTGGGTGCCAAGCAGGTCCGCCGTGCGAGCCGAAGACTCATCGGTGGTGAGCAACGCTTGCTCCGCCCTGGCCGCCTGCGGCTCAACTCCCGCCCTTTGCGCGAACGTCTGCCCCTTGGGAGGATTGTCACGCGGCACTGGCGCCTGCGCATCCGGCGGCGCAACCCACAGCGACACTCCCACGTTAAGCCCCATGCCCCGCTCCCTGCGCCTGCTGCGCATCAAAGATGTCGATGAATTCCTGAGCCCTCAGGGACTGCTGCACGTCGCGCAGCACCGCGTTGAAGGCCTTTTCAGTCACCTGCACTTCCAGCGTGCGGCGCCCTAACAGCGCTCGGCATGCGCGCTCCTCTTGCTGCACTGCGTCCAAGGCCTGCACCCGCGCCTGCAAAGAGGTAAAACTGTGTGACTGGGCCAGCAGGCGCTGCTCGTATTGCGCCGGATCCAACACCGCACCTGGGCGGCCTTGTTGTGCAAACGCCGATTGCAGTTGCCCATAGCGCTGCTGTTCTGCTTCCAACAGACGTTCGGCCGCACCCACTTCGCGTAAACAGGCGGCGTGACTTAATGCAACTTTTTCGCGCTGCAACGCCCGCAAGCGCGTCGCGGCGGCCAGTTGCCGCAGCTTGCGCTGTTCATCCTGCATGCTGTTCACCCTGCATAGGCGGTTCCGGTGGTCAGTTGCTGCGCCAAACGCCCCACGGTGTTCCAGGCGTCTGCCATGGGTACGGACTCGCTCGAGCGCTGTTGGAGCAGCTCATCGAACTGCGGCTTCATCCTGATCATGGTGTCCAGCACGGGGCTGGAGCCCTTTTCATAGGCGCCCAACTCAATCAGGTCCGCACTGTTCTGGTACGCCCCCAGCCCCGCACGCAGCGACTCGACCTGGGCTTTTTGCGTGTCGGTGCGCAAGGCATTGGCGAGGCGGCTGACGCTGTGCAGCACATCGATTGCCGGCCAATGCTCGCGAGCGGCGATGCTGCGACTCAAGACAATATGCCCGTCGAGAATTGCGCGCATATTGTCGGCCACTGGCTCATTCATATCGTCACCTTCCACCAGCACGGTATAGACGCCGGTAATCGAACCTTGGCCATTTAGCCCACCGGCGCGCTCCATCAACGGCGGCAGCAGCGCGAATACCGAGGGCGTGTAGCCGCGACTGCCCATCGGTTCGCCGGTGGCCAAACCAATTTCACGCTGCGCCAGGGCAAAACGGGTGATCGAGTCCATGATCAACAATACGTGCTGGCCCTGGGCGCGGAACCACTCGGCGATGGTGGTCGCCGTGTAGGCCGCCTGACGTCGCAGCACGGCAGGTTGTTCAGCGGCGGCGGCAATCACCACCGCCCTTTTCAACCCCTCGGAGCCAAGGCTCTCGCGAATGAAATCACCCACTTCACGGCCACGCTCACCAATCAGGGCGATGACAATCACCTCAGCGTCGGCGTACTGGCTCATCATCCCCAGCAAGGTGCTTTTACCCACGCCACTCCCCGCAAAAATGCCCACGCGTTGCCCACGCCCCAGTGGCATAAACACATCGACTGCCTTGACGCCGGTGACCAACACCTGGCTAATCGGCGAGCGGTGCAACGGGTTGATCGGCGTGACAAACCGCGGCATCAGCACCAGGCCCACCGGCGCGGGTTTATCGTCCAAAGGCCGGCACGTGGCGTCCAGTACGCGCCCCAGCAAGCCCTGCCCGACCGGCACCCGATAAGCCTCGCCACGCGCGACCACTTCACTCGCCAGGCACAGCCCGTCCACCGGCCCATAGGGCATGAGCAACACACATTCACGGCGTAAGCCAACCACTTCAGCTACCAGCGCAGCGCCCTCGGCAGCCGGCACTATGTCCACCAGCTCGCCCAGTTTCACTTCCAACCCGGTCGCTTGCAGCACCAAGCCCTGGATTGAAATCAAGCGCCCCACACGCCGACACAGCGTGGCCCGCGCCAGCTGCGCGAGTTGTTGCTGCTCATACGCCTGCCACATGGGCGTCACCTCCGGTGTCGGCGGCCAATAGCGCTTTAAGGGCTGCCAGCTGGGTGTCCAGACTCGCGTCCAGTTGGCCTATGCCGTGGTCGATCAGGCAACTGCCCGGCGTGGCTGCCGGGTCGGATTGAAACAGCGCCAGCAGCGGATCAGCCGGCATGCGCGCCTGTAGCGTGGCGTAGTCGGCAGCCGCCACGCGAATGCGCAGCGGCGTCTGCAATTGGTACGCTTCAATCGCTTGCCCGGCCATGTCCGCCACCAGCGAGCGGCTGGGTGCATGCTGGCCCAACAGACGCACGACCACTGCCAATGCCAACCGGCCAATCACCGGGGTCATCGAGGCCGTCATTTGCACGCGTTGCTGCTCCAGCTGGCTGGCCAGTTCCACCAGTTGCGCTCGTTGTGACGCCAAGGCCTCGCGCAACGCCGCTTCTTGCTTGAGCCAGGCCTGCTGCTGCTGTGCCAGTTCCGCAGCGGCCTGCTTGGCGAATGCCTCGCGCGCTTGAGCCAAGCCTTGCGCATGGGCTTGCTGATGCAACTCGGCCAGTTCCTGCGCAAAGGTCACGCGCAGAACGTCCAGTGCTGGTGCCGGTGGCGTGGGAGCCACGTTGCTACCCACCGGCAGACGCCGCCCACCGTTGCCCTGCTCAGGCTGGCGCAGCACCGTGGTTTGCCCGGGCGCCTTAGTGCTCATCCGTGCCTCCCGAGCGCTCCAGATAACCACGCAAGCTGGTGACCAGAGCCGGCGGCAAGGTGTACTTGGCAAACGCCGCGTCCCAGCGCCTGATGGATGCACTATTGGCCAAGGTGCTCAACGCGTCGCGCCGCTGCGCAGGCGTTTCCAATTGCAAAGCCAGGCCGGCCCAAAACGGGTGGTCGGCCTGGAGCAAGCGCGCATGTACACCCTGGCTGTGGGCACTGGCCTGGGCTTGGGGCTGGGCGGCCAGTTCGTTGATCAAGCCAGCCAACACCGAGGGCTCGCTGGCCAGCCCCAACTCGTGGATTTCCCCCAGCAGTGCGTCGATTTTTCGGCGTTCGTCAGCCGCGAGATTGGCCAGGATCCATTGACGATCATCAGCGTGCAGGCAGGCCAGGCGCACCGCCGCCTTGCGCAGTGGGGAAATGTGCATGGTTCAGCGCCCCTCCACCAGCCAGCGACGCAAGTCGCCGAGCAATTGTTCACGCTCCATCGAAGACAGGCGCGGCAGGCTATTGGCTGTGCGGGCCTCGCGCTTGCGAGTGCCCATCCACAGCAGCAACAACAGGATCGACAGCGCCGCGGCCAGGGCAGCAATACCCCAGCGCATCCAGGGGATTGAAGCCTCTGGCGCGCCCTGCGGATCGGAAGAGACCACTGCCGGGATTGTGCTGGAGGTGGCGGCGACTTTCGCCGCCGACGTCACCGCCAGCGGCGGTATATAGGCAATCACCAACCGATCACCACGCGCCATATCCAGCCCCAGGGCCGCCTCCAGTAAGTTCTGGATTTCCTTGAGCTGGGCATTGGCCGCCGGCGTGTTGAGCACGATGCCGACGGTGATCCGTTCGATCTTGCCGGCGGCGTGTTCGGTTTCGGCGCGCTCCTTACCCACCTCGTAGTCCACCTCACGGTTGTTTTGCGCGCGTTTGGAATTGCTCTCACCCGTCGAGTTGTCGGTGGACGCCGTGGTCTTTTCACGGCGGATGGAGCGCTTGTCCGCCAGCGGCTGTTCGCTGATGGACTTGACCCGGTCAAAATTCATCTGCACCCGCACCGATACATCAGCGCCATTGCTGCCTAATGGGCGCAACAGCAGTTGTTCGGCTTTTTGCTTGAGCGCCTGCTCGACCTGCGCCGTCAGTTGCTGATGCTCGGGCGCCGCCGCTGCGCCGTCTGAACTGCTCAACACCAGGCCGTCTTCATTGAGCACGGCAACGCGCTCCACGGCCATGCCCTCCACCGCCGAGGCCACCACTTGTTGAATGCCGCGCACGCGCTGGGGGTTCAAGGCGCCTTGCGCCCGTGGGCGCACAATCACCGAGGCCTTGGGCGGCTCTTCGGCTTGCTGGTACAGGCTGGTTTTCTTGAAAGTCAGATGCACACGGGCGTACTCGACCTCCGACATGCTCATGATCGAGCGCGCCAGCTCGCCTTCCATCGCCCGTTGGTAGTTGATCTTCTGGCTGAACTCCGACATGCCATAGTCGGCCTTGTCGAACAGCTCGAACCCGCTGCTGCTGCGGCTCGGTATGCCCGCCTGCGCAAGGTACATGCGCGCGGTGGCGGCTTCTTCGGCGGCCACCTCGATCACGCCTTCCTTGGCGTTGATGCGATACGGCACCTGGCGCTGGCTCAGAATCGCCAGGATCTCGGCTTGCGAAGCTTCGCTGGCGTCCTTGTAGAGCGCCACATAGCTGGGCCGCAACACCCACCAGGCAGACACGGCCAACAGCGCGATGATCACCACCACGCCAGCGAGAAATACGCTGGAACGACCACTGAAAAGCTTCGACACGGGTTTGTCTTCCATGGGTTAAATCTGCAACCGCGCCAATTCCTGGTAGGCATCCACCAGACGATTACGCACCTCGACCGCCAATTGCAGTGACAACTTTGCCTGTTCCATGGCCATCACCAAGTCATGGGGCGCCACGTTTTCTCCCACGGCATAGGAGGACAGCAAGGCGGTGGCCTGGTCGGTCTGCTCGTTGAGTTGCACGGCGCCGGATTTCAATTGGCCAAGAAAGTCAGTGCCCGTCACGTTATTTGTCTCAAAGGCCAGCGCATTTGCCGACGACAACGGTGAGTTCAGCCCAATAGGTGTAATCGCTGTGGTCATGTCACTTCCCGATTTCGAAGGCTTTGAGCGTCATGGCGCGCAAGCTGTTGTAGGAACGGATATTCGCCTCGTAGGCGCGGGTTGCCGAAACCAGTGTGGCCATCTCTCGGGCGGCTTCGATATTGGGGTAATGGACCATGCCGTCCTGATCGGCCATGGGGTGCCCTGGGTCGTGTACCACACGGGTTTCGTTGCCCTGATAAGCCTGCACCCGTGGCGCATGCAAACCCACCTGGCTGGCAAAACTGCCGGGCGGCGCGACGCGCAGCAGCGGTGAATCCTGGCCTGGGCTGAGTGCCACATTGGCAATCGCCAGGTTGTAGCTGGCGACCTCGACCCGTGTGCGCTCGTAGGCCATGCTGCCGCGAATCACCTCACTGATATTGTCCAACGGCATACTCAGCGGCCTCCCTTGATCGCCAATTGCATCAAGCCGAACTGGCGCGAAACACCATCGGCCAACGCCTGGTAGCGACCGCTGGCAGCGGACAACTCGGCTACCCCGGCGTCAGGTGACAGCGGCGTAATCGGCGTGTAGTGCTGCAGATAAGGCGCCAGCTCACTGTCTTGCAGGGCGCGCAACGACTGCGCGAACAGTTGCGCGTCACCCTGGGCACCGCGCAACGCTGCCAGCGGCTCATGGCTGTTGACGCGCATGGCCTGGCCGCCGGGCACGCTGGCCATGGCAATATTGTGCGCTGCGACCTTGGCCCGCAGATGCTCCAGGCTCATGGCAAAACGTACGGTCTCAACCGCCAGACTCATATCCGCAGACATCAACGCTCCTTATTGAACAATCAGCTCGGCGTGCAAGGCGCCGGCTTGTTTGATGGCTTGCAACACGGTGATCACTTCACGGGTGCTCAGGCGCACCTGATTGAGCGCCTGCACCAGGTCGCCCACGGTCGCGCCCTCTGCCAGCTTGACCGGGCCATGCTGCTCCTCGTTTACATTCAGCTCGGTATCCGGCACCACCACCGTGCCCACGCTCGGGCCGGTGCGCCTAATCCAGGACGGCTGGGACACCTGGTACTTGGTGCTGATCACCACACTGAGCGAGCCTTGGGAAATGCTCACCTCACCCAACCGCACATGCGCGCCCGCCACCACCGTGCCGGTGCGCTCGTTAACCACCACGCGGGCGGAATAATCCGGCGCTACGGAGACGTTTTCGATGCGCGAGATCAGCCGCGGCAAGCCTGCCGCGCTGCTCAAGGGCACTTCAACTTTTGCTGCATGCACCACGCGCACGCCGGGCAAGCCCAGCTCACGGGTCAACGCATCGGCAATGCGCTGCGCCGTGGTGTAGTCCGGCTCGTTGAGCACCAGCACCAGGTTGCGTGCGGCGGCATCATTTTCGGTGAAGGCCGAGCGCTCGACGCTGGCGCCACGTGGAATGCGGCCGACCGTAGGATGGTTTTTCTGCACCGAGTTCTGGTTGGCTTCGAACACATACCCACCCACCGACATCGGGCCTTGGGCCAAGGCGTAGAGTTTTTCATCGGGGCCATACAGCGGTGTCATCAGCAAGGTGCCGCCCAACAGGCTGCGTGCATCGCCCAGGGACGAAACCTCGACGTCCACCTTGTCACCCGTCTCGCTGAACGAGCGCAAGTTGCCGGTGACCATCACCGCCGCCGTGTTGCGGGCATTGAGGTCGGTGTCCGCCACGTTCACGTTGAAGTTTTTCAGGGTATTGACCAGCGACTGGCGCGTGGCCCGGTTGCGGTCGGTGTCCCCGGTGCCAGCCAGGCCCACCACCAGCCCGTAGCCGATCATGGCGTAGTCACGCACGCCCTGGATGCGTGTCAGCTCCTTGATGCGTACATCGGCCCATGCCCCTGGCAGCCAGAGGCTGAGCAACAGGCCGACTAATCCCACCGTCAACCGCTTCATAGGATGCGCAGCCATTTGAGGGTTCGGAACACGATATTTTGCTTTTGCGCATCGGTGATAACCCCATCGCCCACGATGTCGATTTGCGCATCGGCCAGGCGGTAGGACAGCACGGTGTTGTTGTAGGCAATATCATCGGGGCGCACCAAACCGCTGATACGCACCTGCTGCTTCTCATCATTGACGGTCACCAGTTGCTCACCGCTGACGCGCAGCAAGCCTTCAGGCAACTGGTCAATGATGCGCACCGACACATTGGTGCGGATCTGCCCGCTGCGGTTGGTCTGGCCTTTGCCGCTGGTATCACCTTGCAGGCCGAGGCGGCCTTGATGGCTGTCGCGGTCCCAGCCCAGGCGCGCGGAAATATCAGTGCTGCTGTCGGCACCGGTGCCGGCAGCGCTTTGCGCGGTGGTGGACTCCACCACCAGGATCGTCAAGGTATCGCCCACGTGGTAGCCACGCCGATCACCGGTGAGCGAGCGGTAGCCATCGGGGTTGATCAGGCTTTGCGCACTGGCGCACAGGGGCAGCAATGCAACCAGCCACAGCGCCTTAACGTTGTACATGCACTTCCCCTTTACCGGCCACCACCGCCAACAGGCTCGACTGCGCGCCGTTGACCAATACCGGCACCTGTTCGCCCATTACGCCGGGGCGCATCGCCTTGCCTTCGGTACGTAGCATCAAGCCTGGGCCAAAGACCACCACCGTCACGGTGGCATCACGCAGCACCAGCGGTTCGGCTTTCAAGTGCCGGGTAAGGACCGGCATGCCCGCGTTGACCCTTTGCCCTAACCACGCACCCTCCAGGTGACTGGCCAAATCGTCCGGCGAGACTTGCGCGGCGGCCAGGTCCAGGCGCTCACGACGTGGCTGGGTATCGCCCAGCGCCTGGTCTGTGCGCCCATTGCGGCCATACACCCACACCTCGCCCCAGGCTTGAACCTTGAACCATACCGTGACCTGGCTGGCGTGTGCCTGCCCACACAACGTGCCTTTAAGCTCAACCGCCACGCGGCTGCGCAATTGGGTCGACAACAGTCGCACCTGGGGTGAGGCCATGGCCGGCAGTTCACCGATGGGCGTTAGCTGGATATCCAATTGATCGTTGGCCAAGGCCGGGCGCACGCGCTCGGCAATGGTGCGGGCCAACTGGCTGGGCGTTGGCGCTGCGGCACACTCAAGCGCACTCGCCTGGGCGCAACAAACGCCGCTGACAAGCAGGCCGACACAAGCGCTCTTGATATTCATCAGCGGCGCAGGTTATTGATGGTTTCAAGGATCTGATCGCCAGCTTGCAGCAAGCGCGCGTTCATTTGGTAGGCGCGCTGGGCCAGTACCAGGTTGCTCATCTCATCGATCAGGTTGACGTTGGACATCTCGACATACCCCTGCAACAGCACGCCCTGGCCATCCCGGCCGGGTTCGGCATAGATCGCTTCACCGCTGTCCTGGGACGGCCGGTACAGGCCATCACTGAGTTTTTTCAGGCCCTCGGCGCTGGCAAACTTGGCTAGTTGCACCTGGCCGACCGTGATGACTTCGCCGGTCTCGACGATCTTGGCCTGCACTGAGCCATCCTGTTTGATCACCAGATTGCGCGCATCCGGCGGCACGCGAAGATCGGCGGTCAGCACCTGGCCCGTGCTCATCGCCAACTGGCCGTCGGTGTTCAAATGAAAGCGCCCGGCGCGGCTATAGGCCAACTCGCCGGTGGGCAACTCAACCTCAAAAAAGCCGTCGCCCTGGATTGCCAGGTCCAGCTCATTGCCGGTCTCACGCACCGTGCCTGGGCTGAACACCTGAGTCGGCTCGGACGCCTGGATGCCCGCACCGGAAAGCAGCCTTTCGGTCATGCCGCCGCCATCATCGCGCGTGCCGACATCACGCACCTGGTCGTGAAAATTGACCTGGCTGCGCTTGTAGCCGATGGTCTGCATATTGGCCACGTTATTGGAAATGCTGTCGATCCAGGCCTGGTTCGCGGATAAGCCGGAACTGGCAATACTCAATGCATCAATCACACCCGCACTCCCTGGTCAGTCCTTGCCCAATTGATTGATCCCGCTGTTCAGCAACCCGTCGTAGGCCGACAAGGCGCGCTGCAGGGTTTCGACGTGTCGCGACACTTCCATCATCTTCACCATATCGGTGCCCATGGCCGCGTTGGAACGCTCCAGCGAGCCTTGGTGCACCACATACTGCGTGGCCGGTTGCCAGGCGCCGTCTGCCGAATAGAGCCCGGCGCCACGCGAAACCAGATCACCCGCGCGCGCAATATGCACCAGGTTGAGCTGCCCTACCGGCGCGTCATCCACGCTCACTTCACCCTGGCTGCTCACCTTGATCACGCCGCCGCCCACCTGGATGGGGCCGCCCTGGCCGAGCACCGGGAAGCCCGCATTGCTCACCAGCAAGCCCTGGTTATCCACGCGAAAACGGCCGTCACGCGTGAGCGCCGCGCCTTGCGGCGTATGCACGGCGAACCAGGCGTCGCCCGACAACGCCAGGTCCGTGACCCGCCCGGTGTACTGCAACGCACCACCGTCGGTGTTGATCGAGGTTTGGGTGTGCAGGCCATCCAGCCCGACGGCCACACCCGAGGCCGGTTGTTCCAAGGCCTGCACGCTGAACGCGCGCCCGGCCTTGTAGCCGGTGGTATTGGCATTGGCGACGTTTTGCGACACCTCTTTCAAGGTATCGATATCGCGCTGGATCACTCCAGCCAGTTGCATGATCATGTCGCTCATGCCGTCTCCAGGCTGGGGAACCCAGGCAAATCAATCATTCCGGCCGAGGTCACACGCGCATGCTGGCCGACTTCATTTACCGACAGCACCGCCATATGCGGCACCGCCCGTGACATGAAGGCGCGCAACACGCGTCGTAATGGCGCGGCACACAGCAACACCGGCTGCTGGTTGTCGCTCAGTTGGCGCTCGGCTTCGCGGGCTACCGTGGTCACAAAGCGCTCCAGTTCCTGGGCCGGCAGCAATGCGCTCTGCTGGCCCTCACGCGGGCGGGAGGCGGCAAGCATATAGCCTTCCAGTTGCGGGGCGATCGTGAGCACATTGAGCTCGCCATTCTTATCCACCAACCGCTCGTACAACGCAGCGCCCAGTCGCTCACGGACGCGCTCGGCCAAGTCTTCGGCGTTTTTTTGCGTGCGCCCGGCGTCCACCAGCACCTCAAGGATGGTTTCCAGGTTGCGCACCGGCACTTGCTCGCGCAGGAGCAACTGCAGCACGCGCTGAATATCGGAGTAACTGAGCACTTGGGGAATCAACTCATCCACCAGGCTGCCCAGCCCGGCACGCTTGCTCTCGACCAACCGTTCGGTCTCCGCGCGGGTCAGGAAGTCCGGCGCGTAACGACGGGCCAGTTCGGAGAGGTGGGTGAGCAACACAGTGTCCGGCTCAACCAGGGTGTAGCCGCCCATGCGCGCCGGGTTGCGCAAGGCTTGATCGATCCAGAGCGCCTTGAGGCCATAGGTCGGCTCTTTGGTCTCACGCCCTTCAAGCGTCACCGCCCCACCGCCGGGGTTGATGGCCAGTAACTTGTCAAACTCCAGCTCGCCGTTGGCCACCACCGCGCCTTGGACGCACACCTGATAAGTGCCGGCTGAAAGTTTTTTGTCTGCGTGTACACTGAGTTGCGGCAAGGCAAAACCGTAATCGCGGGCGAACTGTTTGCGCAGGTTGTCGATCCGCAGGCTCAAGGTGCTGGTGGCGGCCAACACCTGCGCGGCCAAGTCATTGCTCAGGCGCAGTTCAAAGGCGTCATTGTTCATCAATGCGTAGATATCATCCGAGGCCGTCTCGGCTTTGGCCGGCGTGTCACCAGACACTGATTCGCCCTTGGCTTTGCGCTGCAACTGGCGAAACGAATAGGCGGCCGCGGCGGCAAAGGCCAGAAACAGCATCAACAACGGCACCAGGGGCAAGCCCGGCAGCATGGCCAGCAGCAACGTTACGAGCGCCACCACCACCAGCGTCTTGGGGTAAGCCGAGACTTGCCGGCCCAGCTCCGGCCCCAGGCGCGCATCAGTGGCCGCGCGGGTAATGATGATGCCGGCGGCCACCGCAATGATCAGCGACGGGATCTGCGTGACGATACCGTCGCCCACGGTCAGCAAGGTGTAGTGATGCAGTGCATCGCCCCAGCTCTGGCCCTTTTGCAAAATGCCCACCGACAGGCCGCCGATGATGTTGATCGCAATGATCACAATCCCGGCAATCGCATCGCCTTTGACGAATTTGGAGGCGCCGTCCATGGCGCCGTAAAAATTTGATTCGCGCTCCAATTGGCTGCGCCGGCGCTTGGCCTCGTCCTGATCGATAATGCCCATGTTCAGGTCGGCATCAATGCTCATCTGCTTGCCCGGCAGCGAGTCCAGGGTAAAGCGCGCGGCCACCTCCGCGACCCGTTGCGCACCGCTGGTGACCACCACGTATTGCACCACCACCAGAATCAGGAACACCACAAAACCGATTACATAATTGCCGCCCACCACATGCGTGCCGATCGCGGCGATCACCTGGCCGGCATCGCCGTCCGCCAGAATCAGGCGTGTCGCGGAGATGTTCAGCGCCAGGCGAAACAACGTGGTCATCAGCAGCAGCGAAGGGAACGTCGAGAAGCTCAAGGGCTTGTCGATATCAAAGGTCACCAGCAACACCAACAGTGCGACGGCAAAGTTGGTCAGCAGCAACAGGTCGAGCAACCAGGTTGGAATAGGCGTGAACAGCACCAGCAAAACGCCGATGACGGCGACGGCCAACAACAGGTCGCTGCTTTCCGCCAAGGCGCGCGTGAAGAACGGCTTCATGGGTTCAGCACCTTGTTGCCGGGCAGCGCAATCACCCAACGATAGACCCGCGCCACATCGGTTTGCGTGCTGTCCGGAATCGCCGAGTCAACCCGCGCCAGTGCGTGCAGGGTACGCGCCAGTGGCGGCCGGCGCAGAATCGGCACCCGGTGCTTGCGCGCCATCTGGCAGATGCGCCAGGCATGCAAGCCGCGCCCGATGGCCAACACCTTGGGCGCCAGCATGCTTGCCGGACGGTACTGCAGGGCCACGGCGTAGTGCGTCGGGTTGGTGATGATCACATCGGCGTCCTGGACCTGCCCCAGGGCAGAGGCCTTTTTCAGCAGCGCCTGCTGAATGCCTTTGCGCTTGGCACGCACCTCGGGGTCGCCTTCGCGACGCTTGTGCTCATCCTTGGTTTCACGCTTGCTCATGCGCATTTGCCGGCCAAACTCGCGCCGCGAATACCACACATCAAACAGCGCGGCGGCGGCCATGATCGACAGCACGGTAAAGCCCAGCTGCATCAGCAATTGCTTGCCGGCCAGGGGCAGCTCCATCGGTGAAACGCTGGCCATACTCAACAGGCGCGGCAGCAGGCTCTGGAACAGGTAATACAGCACCAGCGCAAACAGCCCGCCCTTGACCAGCACCTTGAGCAGTTCTACAAACATACGCCGCGAAAAAATGCGCTTGAGCCCCTGGATAGGGTTAAGCCGCTTGAAGTCGGGTTTGATCGCAAACGCCGAAAACACTGGCCCGCTGAACAACAGGTTGGTCAACACCGCCACCAGCAACAGCGCGCCGATCAGTGGCAAAAAGGCGTACAGCACTTGCCGCACGCTGTAGCCACCCTGCTCGCCCAGGTAACCAAAGCTTGTGCCCATCTGCCCGGCGTTGCCCAGCCACCAATGGGTGTGGGCCGCAATCACGCCGGCAAGCGGCGCGGCGATGGCCGAGAACACCATCAGAAAGGTGATGATCATGGCAAACGACAACAGGTCGGGGCTGCGCGGCACCTGGCCTTTCTTGCGCGCCTCTTCGAGTTTGTAGGGCGTGGCCTCTTCACTCTTGTCCTGTTGATCGCTCATGGCGCACCTGCGGGTGACAGCGCAAAGCGCAAGGCGTTTTCGATCAACAACGGCACGCGCTGAACAATGATCGGCAAGGTCAGGATCAGGATAAAAATGCCGACGCCAAGTTTGATCGGCAGCGACAGGAAATACACATTCGCCTGCGGCATAGAACGTGAGAGCAGCGCAAACGCCATGTCGATCAACCACAACCCAAGGATCACGGGCACCACAATCATGAACGCCAGTAAAAATTGCTGGGTGAGCACGCCCATCACCGGGCCGGAAAAATTCAACAGCGAGACACTGCCCGGTGGCACCGCGACCAGGATCAGGCTGAACACCCGCAGCAAGTCGTGATGCAGGTTCAAGGTCACAAACAGAATGCCCAGGGTCCACACCAACACTTCGGCGACCAGGCCGGTCATGTTCGAAGTACCCGGGTCGAAGACGCCGGCGGCGTTCAAGCCGATCTGCGTGTCGATAAGCTTGCCGGCCATGTCCAGCCCGGCATGGGCCGCGTGAAAAGCAAAGGCCATCAACGCGCCCAGCATCAACTCACCCAGCACTGACGACAGGCTCAGAAGCGGCATGCCCACCCCATTCAAGGAAATGGCCAGGACGGCTGACAACACCAATGCGAGCAGCACCCGAACCGTCATGGGCAAGCGTGAGAAAAAGATAATCGGGGCGACAACCACCAACGGCGCCAGCCTCATGGAGATGAGGAACAGGCTGGCCAGGTACGGCGTCAACACAGCTAGAAACCAGCGGCTTGAGTAAGGGCACTGAGCGCGAACTGCTTGAGCATCGTCAGCATCCAACTGCCCAGCACCAACAGCATCACCACGGTGATGATCAGTTTAGGAATAAAGGTGAGGGTCATTTCCTGGATCTGCGTGGCCACCTGAAGAATGCTGACCAACAGGCCAACGATCAGGATCGCCAAGAGCAAGGGCGCGGCAACCATGGCTGCAGTGAGCAGCGCTTCCTTGAGCGCGTACAGCATGAAGTCCTGTGTCATCCATGTCCCCAGGCAGGCGTTTGGCTTGGCCGGAGCGAGTGTGTCACTCGTAGATCCGTGGCGATTGGCCATTATTTATCGGTAGATAATAGCCAGATCAGAAATGGGACGACAAGGGGGGCGAAGAATAAAAATCAACAATATTTAAAAAGAACAGGTGAGTCTTTGATGGACGAGGACGCCAGCTTGACTCCGACGGGCGTTACAGATGCACTCGTGTTCGCTTCAAGCTTTGCTCAGGCCACGTGCAAAACCGCACCTGAGCTAATGCTGAGTCGTCGCTGATCATTACTCTGTATCAGAGTATGGCACGCGTTTTCAAAAAGCTCAGGTAGTGCGAGCTTTCATTCGCGAAAATCTCTGGTCCCGCCCCCATGTAAGCGCGCATCAGCTCGTCCGCTGCGCGATCCTCTTGTCCTTCATCGAGATAAACCTGCCCAAGCCGCAGGTGCAAAAATGGGTTACCGACGCCTCCGGGACAAGTCATTGCATACTCCAATGCATCACGCGCAGAACCTTTGTAACCAGATAAAAAACATGCATCGGCTATCGCGGCCAAAATCCAGGTAGAGGCCTCCCAGTCATTTTTGGGTTCGGGAATTAACTGCCAGGCGTTATTGTACTGAGCTACTGCCTCCTCATATTTTTCTTCTTCAGCCAATGCATCACCAACACGTGAATAGTCTTTTATTTTTTCGTGTAAATCTGCATCAAGCTCCAGACTCGTACTCATAACGATTACCTTCTAAGCAGTGTGAATTCTGGGGTGTTAGGTGGTAGGTACATTTGGCGTAATAAAGCACCTTCAGAACGGTTCTGAGAGCTCGGCTGCAGCACATAATTTTTCGAATCGAGCATAAACTTTCGAACCTCTGGCGCTTTGGCTCCATAACTTCTACCTGTGCTGTTCCACCAGGAGACGGCATCAACAACATGCGCCATATCTACTTTGGAGTCTATCCGAACCAGCTGGCCCCCCTCCAGTACCAGTTGTAAATTGTTAGGGTTTCCGCGTAAGAGAGGCCCTTCACCTACGATCAAGCCGTCCGCCCGCATGCGTTCCACTACCTCTCGACCTGTTCGGGAATATTTATCCGGAGTCGCCCCCATATATAAAAACCTGGCACTCGCGGCCTTTGCTCCTGAAACGGAAAGCTCTGTGGCACCCATGACCGGCGATGAAATGGGGACGTCCAAATCACCTAAGACGACTCTGTCGATTTGCAGCGCACGTGGCAGTAAAGCGTCGACCTTGTCAACCATTGTAATCGCTGCGGGCGTTAACATGCGCCCACCCATAGCGCCCATAGGTCCAAACTGTGCACCGAGCACCATCAGATCGGTACTGGCTTGTTCGAAACTTCGATTACTGATCGCCGCCCAAGCAATCGGTGTGACGTTTGCCCCAGCCCACAATGCGTTTAAGCCCTTAGCCCCAATATTGTAAACGCTAGCGCCTGCAGCATTTGCCAAATCCAAGGGGAGGAAACCAGAGTCCTTCAATTGATCATTAGTACTTAAAAGGTCTGTATCGCTATTAACCGAAGCTGAAAACCATGGGCGAATGCCTGATTTTTCACCAAAAACAGATTCATATAAACCGCTTTCAAGAACCCCCCCGTTTGCACGAGCTCTCCTAGACAAATATTTCAGATCGTCACTGGTTAACGTATCAGGATACTGCCCACTATCAAGTATCCTCTGGAATTGGTTGTCCGCTAGAGAGGCTGTAAGTTGTTCAATTGAGTCCGTGCTGCGTTGAATTTGGTGCAACATATAGTCACCTAGCGTATTCCCAAACGCGTCGGCTGCCACTTGCCCGAAATCAGGTTGAGCACCTCCAAACCACTTATCTTTCAAAACCGCTGAAGCATAAGCACTGACTTGCCCACGCACCGTTGAACTCACTACTCCCGGGCCGTTACCACCGACGTACCCGGCAACGGCAGCTCCGACCGCAGACGCCGCAACATTGCGCCAACTGAACGAGTTATCCAGCCCCACCACCCGGCTGGCGATCTGGCTGTTGGCATAGTTGAAAGTTCCCAGTGCCGCGTAGCCGGTGCCGTAGGTACCTCCAGACTTCATGGCTTCTGCCGCAGTGCTTGCCCATGAGCCCAGAGTGCCAGCCTGCGCCAAGGTGCCAAAACCAGAACTAATTCCTGCTGTCAGCCCGCCGAGCGCTACTTGCTTCCACGAAAAATCATCCACGACTCCCATGGCCCTGCCAGCCAACTGTGATGCCGCGCTTCCAACGACACCACCCAGTACCGCAGCCCCTAAACCAGCCCATCCGGCTGCGCCCGACAGTACTGCTGCTCCCGTCAACGCGAGACTGCCGACAGCGGTTGAGCTTGCAACAGCAGCGGCCACTGGGGCGGCCGCTCCGGCAGTCAGAACCGTGGCAACCACTGCCACTACCACCATGACGACAGTGGCAAGACCGCTGCTTTTCTTTTTCTTCGGTTTGGGTGGCGGGGGGGGAGGCAGCGGAGTAGGTGTTGTATCGCCTATAATTTCATCGGCGCTATAAGGTTTAAAGGTAGTGGCGTCATTGTGAGTACTTCCAACTATATTAGGGATGCGCAACGTGGTACCCGGAACAAGATTACTGCCAGGATCAATCGCATTGGCATCTGCAATGAGGTACCACATAGCCGAATCGCCCCACACCAACTGGGCAATACTTTTGAGCGTGTCACCTTGACTAATAATGTAACTACTCGACGTCCTGGCAGGATAGTCAGGTGAGATTGGTTTCAGGGTATCTGTAATTTCAGGAACACTGGCACTCCCCACATTCGCGACAGCCCCACCTTGAGAGTAAATATAGTTCTGATACGCCCCATTCCCATCTTTCCAAGCAATAATCTGACCTTCCGCATTTGTGGCGAATCCTCGCACCTCGCCTGCTTGCGTAAAAATAAAAAGAAGATCTCCTCTACCAGAATATATCAGAGACGTTTTTCCGGGTTGACTAGCTTGCGTCGATACAACTGTTGTACCACCCTCTTTATAGCTATCGAACAACGCATATCGCTTACTGTATGAGTTTTGAAAGCCCACCGTAAAACCATCACTATTATAAACAACAGTTCTATACGCAACTTGATTCCCAACTGAGTCAAACATCCCGCTCTCGCCAAAATAACTGGCTTGAGACAGGCGTTGATTACCCCCACTTACAACATATGAGGTCTGACTTATAAGCTGGCCATCACCCCGATAACTGTATGCGTTCCCCCCCGTTGCCACCCCGCCCGAATAATTAGTCTGCGAATCTTGCTGCCCTAGAAAATTGTAGGTATTCGCAAACTTCAGCACGGCAATACCTGCCGCCTGAACAGGTGCTGTACTACCACCACCTAACGCACGAACCAACTCCCGAGTTCCGAGGCCCAGCACCTGCCCCAGGTCATTATAACCATACTCAACGCGCTGATATATATCCGTTTGCCCAGAGGTTCTATCCCATACTTCTGAAGTATATCTGCGGCCATTGACGTCATAGGTGATAGCTTGCCCCTTTGCCTTAGCGCCTTGCTTCCCTGCTATTATGGCACCCTCTGCCAGCATGCCATTGTCAATGGTCACCCTACCTTCCAAGTCATACTTGTACCACTTATCAATAATACTTCTTGCATTACCAGCGGCCGTCGTATCCATGTATGCGCGACGCCGATTCCCCAATTCGTCGTAACTATAAGAAAGTACATCAATGCGTGCAGAGTTATCCCCGCCCGGATTGGTCGCACTCTTCAAGCGCGAGGCCTCATCAAACGAAAAGCGATTATCTGAAGTCCCTACAGCTTTAAATGCCCCCCAAAGCGGGACGTCTATCCAATTACTATTTACTTCCCTAACCTTTGCTGAGGACAAATCATAATGGTAAGACGTTACACGCCCGTCCGCCCCAAACTCACTACTCCAATAAAACTTATACTCCGCCCCTTTAACCAAACCATTTGCATAATAACTGTATGTGAGTTTATCGGGAGCTATTTCATAGTCCGGCACATCTTCCCAGTACCCTACCCCAGTACTGGTTTCGGATGCCACCTGACCAAAACTTGTATAGGTATACGTAAACACTCGCCCCTTAAGATCTTTATGCCCTACGAGTCGACCATAAACCCCCTCATCAAAAGTCCAACTAAGATAGTTACCTAACCCATCAGCATCCTTAACTTTTCGACCAAATTCATTATATTCAGTTATTTTCTCTACCCTAGACTCGCTCCGCGTCCTTACAATATTCCCTCGTTCGTCGAAAAGGGTGTAACGCACATTACCAGCCACACCTGAAACAGTACTGGACCCGTTTGTGTTTGCAGTACTGACCAATGTCTCTTCAACCGCACTGCTCCCACTGATCTCCCCGACCAACCGCCCCGCCTGGTCATACTGATTTGTCAACAACGTCACGGCGGCGCCATTGCGCACAACCCCATGGCTGACCTGACGATTCATCGCGTCATAACCGTCCACCAGCACCACGCCCAGTGCATCCTGGGTGGCCACACGGTTGCCGTGTACGTCCATCAGGTAGGTGCGCATGTACCCCAGTGCGTCGAAATCGCGCAGCAACTCGCCGACTTGGTTGTACTGATGCTGGCGTGTGCGCAAGACGGTGCTGGCAGGCACACCGGCATAAGGCCCCACCAAGTCCACCTCCTGGATCAACAGCCCCTGCACGTCGTAGCGCTTTTCATGGATCAGACTGGCGCGGTAGCTGGTGCCGTTTTCACGCAGGATGTCGGTGACCGGCAAGGTTTCCGTCAGTTGCTTGTTGTTGTGATCGTAGGTGTAGGTGGTGACGTAGCCGCGCGCGTCGGTGCGGGTCAGCAGGTTGCCCCAGCGGTCGTAGCTCTGGCGGATGATCGGCGTGGCCAGTGTGAGGTTGATGTTGTTGAGGGTGTCGGCGTTGATGTTGGCTTCAAACGCCGGCAGATGCTGCTCCAGTGCTCGCCCGAGCACGTCGTAGCGGGTGTAGGTGATGCGATCATCGGCGGCGGTATTGACGTCGCCGAGTTGGTTGCTGCGGCTGGCCTTGGCATTGAGGTCGTAGTCGACTTGGGTGATGCCCTGGGCATTTTGCTGCTGGGTCACGCGCCCGGCCTGGTCGTAGTAATAGGCCGCTTGCAGGTAGCCATTCAACAACTGGCTGGTAACCTCGCCAAAACGGTTGTACACCGCTGAGTTGTTGGTGGTTTTCTGGGTGTTGTCGGCGGCGGTGTACCAGTCGGTGGTGGACAGTTGCTGGCCCAGCGCATCGTAGGTGTAGCCACGTCGAATGGTCTGGATGCGCGTGACGGCCGCGCCGCCCACCGTCCAGCCACTGAGTGTGATGTTGATCTGGCGGCTTTCTTCCACGCGCCGGCCCGCCGCGTCGACCTTGTAGGACTGCGCCGAGCCGCTGGCATCGATGTTTTGCACCTCGTAACCCGCCGCGTCAAAGCGTGTGCGGGTGACACGGGTGGCACCGGCTTGCTGGTTGCCCGTCGAATCCACACCGGCACTTTCGGTTTCGCTCACGACCTGGCCGAACGCATTGAGGGCGTAGGTGGTGGTGGGTGACGCATAGACGATCCCGGCCGCAAAAGGGTCCACTGCGCCGTTTTTCGCCGTGGCGCGGGCGGGTTCGACCAGCCGCACGGTTTGCCCCAGGGCGTTGTATTCCGTGGAAGTGACGTTGCCTGCCGCGTCCACCACTGCACGTACGTTGCCCACGCCGTCGTAGTGCATCTGGCTGACCATCAGGTTGCCCACCACCGCCACGGCCGACGCCGCGCCGGACTGGCCATTGATGATCTGCTGCCAGTACCGCACGCCTTCCTGGGTCACTTGGTTCAAGCGGCCCATGGCGTCGTATTCAAAACGTGTGCTGCGGTCGTTGGCGCTGGCCGGCGGCGGGCTTGGCGGATTGCTGTCTTCCCAGCCGCTCAGGCCGTTGGCGTACTCGACCTGCCGGCTGACCTTGCCCAGGATGTTGTATTCCAGGCGGGTGTAGTTGCCTTGACCATCGATGCTGCCGATGCGTTGGCCGGCCTGGTCGTAGTAGTACACATTGCTGGCGCCGATCTGTACGGTCACGCCGTTGGCGTTGCGCGCGATCAGGGTTTCACGCACCAATTGGCCCAGGGCGTTGTAGCTGTACAGCGTGGTGGGCGATGCGGTGATCAGGCTCGACGTGGCACTGTTGCCGGTGAAGGTGTAAATGCCTACCGCATCCTGCTGCACCGCTGTTTTGCGCCCCAAGGCGTCGTAGGTGGTGGTCAGCGTGCGGTCTTGTGCGGGGCTGGCTGTCAAGGTGGCGCTGGTGAGGTCGCTGGCCGTGTAAAACCCGACCGCCGGCTCCGCGGCTGCCAGGGCGTTGGCATAGCGTTTAGTGGTCAGGCGATTGCCTTGGGCATCGTAGGTGTAGGCCATCACGCCCTTGAGTGGATCAACGTCATGGGTCAGCCGCCCGAGGCTGTCGTAGACCTTGTAGCTGTCCACAAAGTCAGTGCCCGGCGCGCCGGTGTTGTTGACCCGTACGCGATTGCGCACGGCATTGCCCAAGGCATCGTAGGTCACGTCCGTGGTGACCTGCAGTGTATTGCCGGTGCCGTCCCAGGCTTGCTGATAGGCTCCGGTGACTTTGTTGTACCAGCCCGGCGCGGTGACCTGCACCTGGTGGCCGACCGCGTCGTAGGCATATCCGGTGGTCCTGGCCTGGCTCAGGTCATCCGCCGCCGGGTCGGCCGCCAATGCACCGCGCAAGCGCCCTAGGGTGCGACTGGTGACATTACTCAACGCGTCATAGGTGATACGCGTGACTTGCAGTACCGAGCGGGTGCTGACCACTCCGTTGATATCGATGCTCGACACCGCAACGGCCGGGGTTATTTCCTCGACCAGACGGTTTACGCTGTCGTAGCGATAGTTCCATACCGCGCCGTTCTTGTTGGTCAAGGTGGCGCGATTGCCCACGGCATCGTAGGTGTAGGACTCGGTCTTGCCGGTCACATCGGTCACGCTGCTCAGTTGCCCGGCGGCGTCGTAGACCGAGCGTGTCGCATACGCCAGCGCCCCCAGGTTGGTCAGCGCCGCCGTCACGCCGTCAAAGGTGCGGGGTGTACCAGCGGGCATGGCCTTGTCGTAAAGGCGGCTTTCGGTGACACGCCCCTGTTGGTCATACAGGGTTTCGGTGACCTGGTTGAGTGCGTCGATAGTCACCCGCACCCGGCCCATCTGATCATAGAGATAGCTGGTGACCTGGTCCTTGGCACTGGCGCCGATTGGAATACTGGCCGGCGCGTTGCCCAAGGCGGCCAAGGTGGCAGGGCTCAGCGCGGTAGCGAAGCGGGTGGTGCTGGCCAGCCTGCCATCGGGGTCATAAGTGTTGCGGGTGACGCCGCCAAGGGCATCCACGGTGTCTGTCAAATGCCCGGCGCTGTCATACACATACCAGGTGCTGTTGCCACCGGCATCCAGCTTGCGCGTGACTTGGTCATTGGCGTTGTAAAGGTATTGCGTGGTGAGGTTGTAGCCGTTGGGATCGATGCGCTCGGCCGTGCGGCGACCGAGGTTATCGAACACATACAGGATGACTTGCTGGTACGGATTGGCAGTGGTGCCGCGTGCCACCTGGACCTGCCGACCAAAGCCGTCATAGGTATAGGTGGTGGTCAGTTTGAGGCCGTTGGGGTCTTGCACCACCGTCAGCAACTGCCCCTTGCGGTCGTAGGCATAGTCGGTGACGCGTTGACCGGCCTCGGTCATGCGCACTTTGCGCCCCTGGCCATCAAACACATACTGCGTCGCCACCCCAGCGGCATCGGTGCGGCTGATCATGCGGTTCGCCGCGTCGTAGCCGTAGGACGTCACCCGGCCCGCCGCATCCGTCACGCTCAACAAATGCCCGACACCATCGTAAGCACTGCTGGTGGTACGACCGAGGCCGTCGGTACTGGTGAGCTGTTGGCCGTTTTTGTCGTAGCTGAAGGCCTGGGTGATGCCTTGGCTGTCGGTGACGGTCAGGGTTTGGCCGTGACGATTGCGCACGGTGGTCATGGCCAGGCCGTCCGGCGTGGTCACCACCAGTGTGCGGGTGCTGTCGTTGTAGCTGTAAGTGGTGATCAGCCCGCGCGCGTCCTGCTCGCGCAGCACTCGCCCAAAGGCGTCATATTCACGGCCCTGGGTCTGGCCGAGGGGGTCGCGTTCAACGATCACACGGCCATTGTCGAGGTAGTCGGTGCTGCTGATCTGCCCTCGCGCATCCATGCGGTGGATGACGTGCCCAAAGGCGTCGTAGACGCTGCCGGTGCCGCGCGATAAGCCGTCGACATCTTCTGCGCGCCAGATCAGTTCACCGCGCTTGTTGTAAGAGCGGTTTTCAACGATCGTCGCGCCGCTGGCGCTGATGCGCAGGCTGCCAGTCTGTTCGCCAAACAGGTTATAGCCATAACCGACGGCATTGCCCAGCGCATCGATGCTGCCTGCCAGCAAACCGGAGGTGGTGTAGGCGTAAAAGCTGCGGTTATCGTTGTTGGCATCGCGAATGGCCTGCACCAGTGCATTCACTTGCAGCGTCAACAAGCCTCCCGACAGTGACGCAGTGGTGGCCGCACTGAGCCGGTTGGTGAGGGTCGAGCGTTCGCTGGCATCGCCGAAGGCGGTGTAGCGGGTTTCACTGACTTCGCCCAAAGCGTTGATCACGTGGGTCAGGCGCCCCGCCGCGTCGTAATAGGACAGCGTGCGGTTGCCCAATGCATCACTGGCGCTGGCCACCCGGCCGGCAGCGTCATAGCGATAGGTCAGGCCGTATTGCGCGTAAACCGCAGCCACTTGGGCATCGGTCATGCCGACGGTGATACGGCCAGACGCCTCGCCCAGCAGCTTGCCAAGGGTTTGCCCGAAGGCGTCATAGCGCGTGAGCGTGCTGCGCGCTTCGGGTGTACCTTGCGCCTGGGTTTCGCGCACCAGCCGTCCGGCGGCGTCATACTCGTAGGCCGTTACCGTGCCGTCGGTGGCCGTGCGCTGGGCCACGCGCCCCTGGCCGTCAAACGCGGTGGTAGTGGTTTGCCGCGCGCTGCCGGACACGGCGGCCTTGAGCGTGGAAAACCCGGTGTTGCCGGTGACCGTCGCGGTATAGGCGGCCGCATAACGGACGGTTTGCTGGGTATTGGCGGCTTCGTCGAAGACTGTTTCGGTGACGAACTGCTGTTCATCGAGGCTGCCAATCTGCCGGCCGGCCGCATCATAGAAATACCAGCTCGACAGACCGCCGCCGTCACCCGGCCTTAGTTGGTCGAGCGTGCCGGTGTCGCGGCTGGCGGCAGCGGTAGCGGTGGCGTAACGAACGGTCTGAACCAGCCGGCCAGCGGCGTCATAGCGGTTCTCCCGCAGGTAGCCTTCGGCATCCAACTGCCCGGTCTGGCGCCCGCCGGCATCATAGAAAAACCGCGTGATGCGATCCGCGCGCTGCTGCTTCACCAACTGGCCAAGGCCGTCGTAGCTCAGGGTTGTCACCAACCCCGACGGCGCGGTGGTCGTACTCAAACGCCCGGCGGAGTCATAGGTGAACGTGGTGACGCGATCATCACCATGGGCCGGAGGCCGCACCTGCGCCACCAGGGTCACAAAGACGTACGTACCGTCGTACCCGCCGGTGGTGTCGATCAAAGTAGCGTAGCGTTTTTCCTGAACCCGCTGCCCGGCTTCGTTGTAGACAAACTCTGTGACGGCACCCAGACCGTTGATCTGTGCGCTAACCCGTCCGGCTTCGTCGTACAGCACATAGGACCGTACGCCCGTGGCGTCCTGGACCATGGTTTGCCGGCCTGCTGCGTCGTACACATACAGCGTCGAACGCGGCGTCGCATCGGCGGCGGTTTCGCTTTGGGTGATCAACCGGCCCAGGGTGTCGTAGGACTGGCTGACGGTTAGCCCTGCACTGTTGGTGGTGGTGACCGTGCGATTGAGGCCGTTATACACCGTGGTACGCGTACCGGCTGCATCGGTCTGGCTGAGCAAACGGCCCATGCCGTCATAAACCAGGGAGGTGAGCAGCGCCTTGGCGTTTCGATCCGTCCCACGCACCGCCAGCGTCTGCAGCAATTGGCCGTGTTCGCTGTAAATGAACTCGGTCACGTTCGCGGCACCGTCGAGCAGGCCTGCGCCGTTGGCGGCGACAGCGGCATATACTGCGCGGCGGCTGAGGTTGCCACGATAGTCGTAACTGAGCTCAGTCAGCGTCGAACGGGTTTTATCGCGTGCCGCCGCCCAGGTGTTCAACGCAGACTCGGAAAGCCCATCGGTGGGCGCCAGCCCCGACAGCACGAACGACGCATCCGCGTAGCTGATTTCCTGCGTACGCAGACCATTGGCGTTATAGCGATACTCCACCACCTGGCCCGCGCCATCCACGGTAAAGCGCAGGCGGTTGCTGCTGTCATAGGCGTAACGCGTGACCTGGGCGCTGCTCGCTGGCGGTTCGGTCCAGCCGCTGCCATTCCAGGTGGCCGGCACGCGATAGCGCACCTCGTTGAGCAGTTGGTTGTCGGCGCTGTAGCTGCGCGTGAGGGTGTTGCCTGCGCTGTCGCGCTCCAGGATCCGGTTGCCATTGGCGTCGTAGCCATAGCTCACCGAGTTGCCACGCCCATCGACGACTTGGGTGACATTGCCGTCGGCGTCGTAGCTGTAGCGCGTGGACAGACGCTGGCCATTGATGGCCGGCGTGCGTACCTCGATCAGTTGGTCCTCAGAGTCGTAGTAATAGCTCCACTGCTGCCCCAGCCCGTTGAGCACATCGGTGCGACGATTGGCCGTGTCATAGCTGAAACGTGTAATGCCGGAAGCGTCACTGACGATGCTGACGCGGTAATCAGAACCCACTTGTTCATAGCCGAAGTTAACAGTGGTTCCATCGCTCTGTGTGATACCAGCAATGTAGAAACTCGACTCAAAGTACGTATACGACGTGGTATAGACATTGCCATCGGCGATGCTGTTGTCTTGCGGGCTCAGGTCGGTGCTGACACTGGTCAGGCGGCCCAGGCCGTCATAGGTGTAATACACCTGGCGCGTCAGCGCCTCACCGGCCGAACGCCGCGTGTCCAGGCGCTCCAGCTTGCCGGCGGCGTTATAGTTGAGCACCAGCTCCTGACCGGAGCTGTCCTTGACGTTGTTCAAACGTCCCAGGGGGTCATAGCTGTAACTGATGCGGGTACCATTTGCATCGGTGGTGGATACCAGCTGGCCGTTCCAGTTGTAACGTTCAGTGGTGCGCCGTGAACCATCGGTCCATACCACTTGCCCTGCTGGGTCGTCCCACGTGAGGGTGTCATGCGCACCATCACCCTCGCTCGACTGATAGCGCGTCCCGTCCCAGCGATAGAGCGTTTTGTGGCCATCGCCGGTGACGCGGACCATTTGACTGCCGGCCGTGTTCAACGCACCCACCAACGTCACGCTGCGCTCGGCATCCCACCGCCAGCCATCGCCATCTCCGTCGCTGAAATCACCTCGAGTGTTGTAGGTTCGGGTATGCAGCAGATCCTGGCCAAGGCCGGATAATTGCTCATCGGTAAATCGCAGGACCAGATTACCGTTGCTGATATTGACCAGTGCCTGTCCACTCGACTGACCGAGGCTGCCCTGACCCTGCGAACCGCCGCCCAGCGAGTTGAGCGAGGTATTGAACAGACCCAATCCATTGCCGGCAACGATCGCTACCATTTCCCTGACTCCCCGACCCAACTGAACCGACGTGGCGGTTCCAAGACAATTTGGCTGTCCGCGAACGCGGTAAATCAGCCCCTCTGTCGGTACTTATGCGTCGATTTCGAGAAATGTTTAGGGCTAATGGAATTATTTTTGTTTCAATCAAAAATCGCCTTTTAACCCATGACATTGAGTAAACGCTGAGGCAATAATCCCGGGCAATGCCACGTATGCTCCAGGGAAAAATTGATTGATGAGCACAGACAGCGCACTCGCCGAGCAACAACGCTTGGTACGTCTATTGACGTTTCTGGGACATGACCCAGGCAACCTGACCTTGCTCATCGATGCCATGGGCCTGACCATCGCGTTGGGCGACCAGGTTTCGGGGCGAAAGTTGATCGAGCATGTGAACAACTACCGTATCGAAGACCCGAGAGTCTTCGCCCATGGCGCCCACCTATTACTCCAGGCAGGCGACTATTCGGCAGCAGGCGCCTTTGGAGATAAGGCCATAACGGCGGGAATAAGCGATCCCGCAGTGATGTACAACACCGCGCTCGCTCACTTCTATAGCGCTGATTTCGAAGCTGCGAGCACCCTACTGACGCATCTGACCCAGCACGACGATTGCCCCGCCGCAACGCTGCTGACGCACGCTCGTGCCTTGCACCAACTGGAGCAGACTGAAGAAGCAGAAGCCCTGGTTATTCGTGCTCAACAGCTCGAACCCGACAACCTCGACATTCGCGGCCTGCTGGCACTTTTACGCTATGAAAACGACAACCTTCCTCAGGCGTTGAGCACGGCGCATGACACCCTGGCCATTGACCCGGACCAGAGGGATGCACTGATTGCATGCGCTTCGGTTCAGTTTGAACAGCACAACGTAGCTGCCGCCCGCGAAGCGTGGCATCACACCCTCAAGGTCTATCCGGACTGCGGTCGAGCGTGGTCGGGACTGGGCCTGTTAGAGTTCAGCGAACTCGAATTCGAATTGGCAGAAAATCATCTGAAGACGGCCGTCCAATGGATGCCCAACCATATCGGGACCTGGCATCTGTTGGCCTGGATTTACATCTTGCGCAAAGACAGCGCTCAAGCACGTGCTGCGCTGTATAAATCCTACGCGTTGGACCGCAGTTTTGGAGATACCCATGGTGGGTTGGCGGTTATCGATATCATGGAGGGGCATTCAGACCTGGCTCGCAAGGGTATCCGTCGAGCGCTCATGCTCAAGCCAGACAGCTTGGCCGCTCATTACGCACAAGCACTACTACTGCAACAGGCCGGTCGAGCCGAGGAAGCTCAGCGCCTGATCAGCGGGCTTTTGGAGAACAATCGTCCGGGCACCAACATCACCGGGCGCATGCTGGTCAATCAATGGCTACAGCTTCACCAGCAAGGTACCGCGCCTCCCATCCCTGGCCAACATTGAAGTCATAGCCCCAGGAGACCCACACTATGCTGGATGCAACTGAATACCTGCACTTGGCAATTCACGCCAGCCAGGACGGTAATCACCACGCCGCCCTGAACTATCTCAATACCGCATTGGAACAACAGCCGGACAATGCGGCCGTTCGCTACTTCCTGGCAGCCGAACACGCCGAACTTGGATTAATGGATCGTGCCCATGCAGGTATGACCCAAGCATTAGAGCTGGATCCGCGCATGGATATCGCTCGCTTCCAACTGGGCCTCTTGAACCTGCAACTGCAAAAAGTCGAAGAGGCTCGCGCTGCGTTCGACCAACTGCAGAGCCATGCACAAGACCCTGGCCTCAAATGGTTTGCCACCGCCTACCTGGACTTGCTCAATGAACAGCCTGAGGGCGCCATTGATAAGCTGTCACGTGGCCTGGCCGAATGCGTGAATCCTGCCTTGAAGGCCGACATGACTCGCGTGCTGGCCAGTCTGACGAATACAGCCGTTCCCGCAAAAGACGATACCATCACCAAGCCCAGCGTATTTCTTGGCGCCTACCGTGACAATCTCGAGACTCCGTAACAATGAGCAAGATCGATCCCACTCGCCTCTCCCACGTCCTGGCTGCTTTGGCCAAACCCAAAGAGCGAGTGACATCGAGCGCAAGCAACCCAGCGTCTCCCAGCAAAAACCAAAAGTCCGGCAAAAACATGGAGACGCTGCGCACCCGCCTGCACAGCCGCCTGAATAGTTTGAATCAACACGCAGAAGGCTTTCGTGACGCTGCGCCTGTCGTCACAGTTCAGGAGATTCTTTGCTGGGAGTTTGGGGATGGGATTCTTGAGCATGGCGAATTCAAGCACATTGCGCAGAAGGTAACAGAGACAATGATGGGTGACCCAAAAGTGGAAAAAGCGATTCATGCCATTGTTGATCAGGCCCTATCTGAAAAATAAGACCGTTTTTTGAAGTGACCGACTACTCGCAAGACACCGTCCACAGTTCATTCAGTCTGGTCGTATAGCTTTGACTCATCATCTCCCGTCGCATGCCCCAGTCCAGGTTCAGTGGGACAGCCCAGCGTCCCCAGCCCTTACAGCACCAGGCTTCCCAGCAGCAATGGGCGCCGTCCAACCCGACCTGCGCGGTGTACAGCCAGGAAGAACTGCACGCCCTGGCCGAGATGTTGTTGGCTCACCCTCACGTGCTGATTCTGACCGATGACATCTACGAGCATCTGATTTTTGATGATCAAGCGTTCCATACCCTGCCCCAGGTTGAACCACGACTGGCACCGCGCACCCTGACCACGAACTGGGTGTCCAAGGCCTATGCCATGACCGGCTGGCGAATCGGTTTCGCCACAGGGCCGCGCTGGTTGCTGGACGCCATGGAAAAACTGCAAGGTCAGCAAACCTCTGGCGCCATCGCTGCGTCGCAACAGGCCGCGCTCGCGGCACTTGAAGGTCCCAAGGGTTTCATCCGTGAAAGCCGGGTAGCATTCCAGAGTCGTCGCGATTTGATGGTGGCGCTGCTGAACGACACCCCAGGCCTTGAATGAGTCAGTCCAGCCGGGGCGTTCTACGCGTTTGCGTCCTGTGCCGGATTGATCGGGCGTACCTCAGCGGGTGGCCGGGTACTGCACACCGACGAAGATGTCGCGCATGCACTGCTCGAAGAAGCGGATTTGGCCGTAGTGCAGTTGCACTTGCCTGATGACTGATCAGCGATTCAGGACACAGACATGACTGGCCAGGAATAACGTAGGACAGACGCTCCCTCTAGCCCCCAACGCTGCCAGCCGAAGCACGAGGTTTTAGGCCCGACTGGACTATCGAGATCCACGACCACCACGATGCTCAACTTTGCCCCGCACTTTTAACGCCGATTGCGTATCTAGACGCCTGGCATTGGGCCTCAACTTCCGATGGGCACGTGGATTGACCCCTCTGGCGACCAGCGCCGTTGCAACATCGCGCAGAGCATGAGTATTTGGCGATGCCAATTTCAGGACAGGCGCTGAAAGACATCCCGGACAACTCCGATTAAGGATATCGACTCATCGAACCACCAAGGATTTGCCGGATTCGAATTGGTCATCGAGTATACAGGGGAGCATTGAATACCAGCCACGACCATCCAGATCCGCGTCAGAAATCGCCATTCACGATCGCTCGCGCACCCGGTGTAAATGGGGGCAAAATTGGGGGCAAAATTAGTTTTTTTTGGGCTGTAAACACCGTCCTAGAGCCAAGTCAAAATGTTTTTTGGCGACCCTGAGAGTCTTTAGGGGCTTCGCGCATGCTTGATTAGTTGATCATTTCTGCCTTTTTCTAGCCTCGAATAGCCATTTGCTTCCAGTTAATTGCTAAATTTGGGGCATATTTGAGGGCATGCTTTGGATGGTTTGAAAAGGATGCCCCCAACCGAAAATGCTCAGCGCTTTCGGTAATCTGCCGACCACGCTGTTCATCTTGGGTGCCAAAACTGTCTTCGCGGTGATTTTTCGCTTTCCAGAGTGCTCCCGAGAGTAAGACCGCCGCTTAAGCTCACCACCTTCGAAAACCAAGCTGCTCCAACAGACGTGGCGCGGAGGATTATCGGCACTGACCAACGGCCAGAGGTTACCGCGCCATGAAACGCAAGCCGAAACGCGGCCTCCTACGGCTATTCGACAAACCAAGTACTGGGAGCGGGATGTCATCGAGCGTCTATTTGGCTGGCTGAAAGAGCACCGCCGGCTGGCCACGCGTTACTGCAAGCTCACAATAAGTTATCTCACCATGGTCACGTTGGCCTGCTGCCGGATCTCTCTTCGTACAGTGCTTAGAAAAAAGCTACAACAGTATCGATGCCGCTCGTTCGCTTGGACTGGTTGAGTCAACCTTGCGCTGGGTGGTCACCCAGCTCAAGGGCGTCACGTTCCGGTACAAGCGCCGCCCTACCCCGTCAGCGTGGAAGCGACAGTTGATTAGACAAAGAAGACCCCGCCCTTCAAGACCTCATCGAACGCTTCCTGCGTGCTGTTCCGCTGAAGTATCCGAACTTGCCAGAGATAGAATGACCGAACCACTTGGCCTTCAGAGACAGGCACTTCGCGGTAGGCCGTTCCGCGCGACACTAAGGCTGCACCACAGGCCCCACTCAGCTGCGTCGGCCGCACCGGCCCCCAGCCCGAGTTCCAATGGGAATAATCCGCCACCACTTGTTCACCCTCTAGGACCTCAAGCATACCGCCTTCTTGGCGCACCTCGATTTGATCAGTATGCACGACAGTAGGCACAAATAATCTAGATGGATAGAGGTGCAGCTGCAGGTATCCCATGCGATCAAAGTCAACCCGTCCCGCCAAAGGCAAAGACGCCGACGGGTCGTCCAAAAGCTCATCGATAGGCATTCTACGCAGCCATATCTTTCCGTCGAGTGGCTTCGTAGGAGCGCTCGACAGCGTAGGCATGTCGTGCCAGTAGGTGTCGAGATGTACTGCCAAGTCCTGATCCGCCACCTCACTGTCACCGACCTGCAACCAACGCACCAGCGATACCTCAACACAACGCCCCATCGTCATCTCTACGGGAGAGCTGAGCGCAACTAACTCATCACCGGGCCGCTCGGCTGCAACGCGGTCGACGACACCTCGCAGGATTTCCTCAATCACCTTTGAGCCCCCGCTGAAGTCCCCCCGAATCAGCCCCCATGCCGGACGTGACGGACTCAGCGCAGCCAGCGCTGGATGAACGGGCAGTGCTTTAAGCGCGTAATGGCGAACGACGCCGGCCGGCAGCCCCCACAACTGTTCTGCTACCACCAAGGTACGCAGATAGGCAGAAATCCCACGAAGGGCGGCACGACTCGAGTACGGCCCCACGAATCCTTCGCCCAGCGACCGCGCAAAGTGCCAGAAGTCCCCCTGTATGGGCGACTCAGGATAAGCCGTCTGGTTCTGAGTCCATTCGAACGCCATCTGGCGGATTAGCGGGAGCGAGGTCCGATTCTCTAGCCGGCTCAGATTCGTTCGTAAGTTCCTGGCCAGTTGCAGCCCCTGCATGCCATCGAAGTCAGCAGGGATCTCGAAGTCTGGCGGCGCCACTTTAAGGTCGACATCGAGCGCCTGCGCCTCAAAACCGAGGGCCTGTAAGAACAGGTTGGACAGCAGGGACGGTTTGGGTGTGCGCTTCAACAAGTCCAGATTGGCAACGTATCCCTCCACCGCCGCAGCAATCCAGAAAATGCAAAGCGCCTCGACGACTTCCGCCTCAAGCTTGCACGAGTTCAGCAATCTCAGGAGCGCAGCCTCGGTTTCTGACGCTGTGGCAGGGGCGCCCAGTCGTTTTGCCAACTCCTGCATTGTCCACCATCGGCCTGCAGGTATTGGCCATCCGAGACGAGCAATGAGAATTCGAAGATCGTCCATCACTCCTCCTGAAGGTCTGCTGTCGCCAGTTCGACTCCCCAGCACGGTATAGTCAGGGGTAGCGTTCGAGTATCTTCGAGCACGCAATCGACCATCACCTGCGCAAATGCGACCGCTTCATCAATGCGCTTTTGCTTCGCATAGAAATAGACCATGGCTTCGCCCGGAGCCAATCTGGGCCGCTCCGGCTCACCGAACATGGAATAGGTCGTTTCACTTACGAATTCGTCGCACCGCTTCGGGTAATGCTTCGCCACAAGGTCCAACCGTGCCAGCGTCTTCTCTTCGCCCTCCATGAAGTTCATCCACCCGCCACTGTTGATCTGTGCCTCCACGAGATACTTCCAAGCCGCCCTCAGACCACTCATTTTGCGTCTGGTGTGGAAGGCGTGACCGGACATATGAAGTAAACCACGGCCCAGCCCCCGGGCCGACAACAACGGAACATCGAGCGCCTCTAGAAGCCGCTTCCCTTGACCGTTACCCTCCCAATACCGATACCAGTCCTGTAGCACCGCTTCGTCGTCGTAGCCACGACCCGAGAGACGATCCAGCAAAGCCTCCAGTTGTTCGGGTTCGAAGGCTGAGACGTCACCATCAAAAGGTTTTCGATCGGTGTTAGAACGAGGATGTTCCTCGCGATCCAGCACACCGATATCCCATCCTCCGTGAGCGATGAGTTCCTGCAGTCGCTCAGCGGCACCCGGAATACCCTCCTTGGAAAGGCGCTGCAGCACGTTGCCAACATTCGGATGCAGCCCTGTGCGCATCAGCGCGTCAAGCTGCCAGCCAGACTTCACTCCCTGCTCAATGTAGGCACTCAGACTATTCTCAGCCGCAGTCCACTGCCCCGCGCTCAGATGCTCCTCATACTTGGTCACTAATGCGGCAGGAGCCAGCTTGGCCAGCAACACGTCTGCCTCGGCCAACACATGTCGGGTACCACTGCCGTCCGTGTAGTCGAGCACCGAGTGGACTTGAGAAGCCACCTGCGCCAGCAGTTGGCGTGCAGCCTCTGGCGCGTGGTCGACCAGGAAGCCTATCGCATCAAGAGTCTTGCTCAACGTCGGGTCTTTGCGATGCGAAAAGCCAGTTGCCAGCTCCCAGGTCTGTCGACATAGTTTACGCGCGGGGTCCTCCAAACCATGCGCAACGGCGATTCCACACAGTTGCAGCGGCGTCTGCAAATGCACGCTGGTCTCCTGACGAACTTCCGCATCAAAAAGCTCGTGTTGGGATCTCACAAAGGTTGCGGCGGCCTCATGAGACATCTGCGTCAAACGTCCAGAGGCATACTGCTCACGGAAGGACACGGCATCGAACCATTTGAAGGTCCGTGAGGCGGACAACGTAGCTTCGGTCAGATCAGCTTCGACGTCATGGCCTAACAGGATGCTGCCGAGTCGGACATCACAGGCCACGCGATGCAGCGCTGCCCGAAAATCATCAGCCGACGATTGCCAGTCGTAGCTTTGTCGAAAATGTCGGTACTCGAGCGGCTCCAGTAACTCATAGAGGTCGTGGAAATCCACAAACTCTCCTCGCCACCAGCGATTCGCAACCTGTGTCGCGACGCCCGAGAGGGCATTCAGGAAGTCTGTAATGTTTTCTCGGTCCGCATAGATTGGTGCGCGTACAATGCTGAATTCAGTTTGCGCCTCTGCGGCCATGCAAAAACTCAAATGCACGGTACTGAAAAACCAGTGGTGTACCAACCTCGCCACCCCCACCCTCCGTTTACGGTAGTCCAGCTCCAGCCAATCAATCGGGATATCCGCGCTCAAGGGCGTCACAGACCGTGTGCAGCCAGCCCTGATAGCAGCAACAAAGGGTGTCGTCGAGAGCTCATTGAAGTCGGGACGCTCGACAATGCTGACATTGACTTGAGCCGCAGCTCGGAGGCAGGCATCGCTGACCACATGCTTGCGCCAGCCGTCACCCATCGACGCTGCGAGTGACATCAATTCGTCCAGTTGCCCCTCTGCGGCCATCAACCGTACGCACGGCAACCACCATTCCGGATGAGCCCGTGTTGCAAGCTGCGTGAGCCACTCCGGGGTGGTCCCTACTGCACCCAACTGCGCAAACGCAGCAGCCAGGAATCTGAAAGCATCCAAACCGCTCCCCGTCGCATACTGGCTCGAGAACCGACTCGCACCTCGGAAGCGTCGCAGCGTTTCTTCACCACACATCTCAGCCACGGTATGGTCGCCGCGCGATTGCAGCGCAAGTCCCAACGCCGCTACAAGTTCTATTTCCGCCTCGTGCCTGGAAGCAACGTTTTCTTGGATCACTCCATCGTCCGGCGCCAGCGTCCACGTATAGGAAGCCAGTCGAGCCATGTCCTCGTCCGGCATCTGGTATTTGCTGCCCTCAATCATGCGGTCCTTCAAGTGCTGAAGGCGATAGGCCTGCGCGAACTCAGCCCGGTCAAGCGCTGCAGTTACGGCGTCGGTGATCAATGTGTCGAATAGCGACTGCGGATAACCCTCTTCCAGGCGCTGTAGCACCCAGTCACGGGTCAAACCGGCGATAAGATTGCCTGGATCACCGAGCTGCGCCTGGATCGTCCAGAGCCAGTTCACCCTCAACGCGTCGGGCGCCAAAGTCTCTAGCCAATGCGCAACCTGCGGCCTCAGTTCAGCGATACGATCGGAGTATCCATCGGTCGAGCGCACGTATACGGCCAGACTCTCGTGAAAGACCTTCAGCCCAGCGGCCGACGAATGAAGCAGATGTGCCACCTTCTCGATTTCCGGCGCAGCCAGCCCCATCGCGGTAGCGATCTCAGCGAATGCGGTTCGCGGCCAGAAGAACGGAAAGGTGCATACCAATCGCAGGGCATCCTTCGAGCTAGGAGAAAGACGCTCCCACAGTGATCCGTAATAGAACTTCGCTTCTTGGCTCAGATCACCAGTGAGTTGTTCGACGTCCCATCGCGTAACCTTGCCACCAGCAAGCACCAGTGCAGAGGTTGCGTAAATGACATGCAGCGGATGCCCATTGGTCCTGGCGCGGAGCGCGGCAGCAGCACTTTGCAACTCCTGCTCGATAGCTGCCTCATGTATTGCGGAAGCTCTAGACGTTTCAGCCTTACTCTCCTCACCATGAGGTTCCGGTTCCTCAAGCTCTACGGGCTCAAGACGCGTGCTCAACCGACCGGTCTGCACTGCCTGTTGCAGGTATGAAAGGACGGCGTCGCCGGACATGGGCGGGAGCATCTTCCAATTTGCCCTGGGCGCCGCTACCAAAAGGTCGGCAGGCAATTGAGTGTCGTCCACTGGCTGTGTACCGACCAGCAGCACCAAGTTCTCAGGGCAAGGCACCAACTGAGAAAACAAGTCCTCAAGCGGTTGTTTGTCTGCAGCATGGATGCGCCATACGTGGTCAAGACCGTCCAAGATCAGCACGAACGGTTTGTCGAGCGACTTGTAGTGGGATGCAGCGGCTTCCAATAATGCTCGTAGGCTGCCTGAGGTAGAAGGAACGTTCGGATGAAATCGTTTGATCTGCGACCGGATGGACTCCTCGACAACGTAGCTGTGTACGCGATCCCGACCACGCTCCGTCGTGGACAAAAAGTAGTGGTGGCGTACAGTAGGAATATCTTTTTCGGCAAACGTGTCGCACAGAGCGCTGAGGTAGGTGCTCTTGCCACGGCCTGGCGGCCCAGTCAAGACAATCGCCTTACCGGCCGAGCGCATGGCTTCCTCGACGAATTCGCGATGGAAGACTGCATCGGGCACCTCATACCCTTTGGGGACTGCAAAATCCTCGGGCAGCGGTGCAGGCGGCGTCGCTTGAAGGATCGCGCGAAGCTCTGGCAACGTAATCCAGCCGGACGGCGGCGGAGAGTCCTTCTGAGTAGCCCAGTTCAACGCAAGGGTTTTGAGTATGGCGATGCCCTCCGGCGTGCCATGCGCGCGTAACCTTGCGTCAATCTCGTGCTCAAGGGTTTCGTAACCCTTATCGCTGTGCGTGATCTGCAACTGGTCGAGAAACTTCTTGCAGTCGTTCTCGTCGCCAAGCTCGGCGATAAGCGCCGCGCGCCTCGGACCAGCAACTTTGGAAAAATCAATCTTGCCGTTCGATAGGCAGACTTCGATCTCGGCATCTGGTCGGCGATTGGTCAGCAGAGAGATCTCGCCGATCCGCGCGGGATCCAGCGACCTGTATGCGTCGTACCATTTTTTCAACATCGACCGGGACCGCTCTGTCTTACCAGACTTTTCAAGCAACCAATCCCAGGACAGCGGATGTGCATCAGGGTTTGGCGTGAACTTTACCTGCTTGAGATCCTGCAGACCGTCTGAACGCTCCACCACGATGTCATCCAGCCCCATCGGTGCATCCGCCTCGACGTCACATTCGAACTTGACCTTTGCGTAGCGACTTGGCGCATCTAGCCAGTCGCACAACACCCTCAACCCCTGCCTATTCTGATAGATGTAGCCGGCAGCGGTGATCGCCGTGTTCTTAATATTCTCAGTCATCGTTTACGGTCCTTTGCACCGCGATTAAATGTCGGCCCACATCCGTGCGGTACAAAACCGGCGCCAATCGGATCATCAACTGACGTTTCAGATAGGCAAGCGCATCGCTGTCGAGGTTCAGGCTTTTCAAATGTTCGAGCAACTCGCTTTGCCCAGGTTGGCCGAAGGCCAAGCGATAGAGAGACAGCACCTTCTGCATATTCGGATAACGCCGTGCCTCCTCGCTGAAGGCTAGGCTTGGGATCAGGCGACGAATCTTCGCGTCGCCCTGCGGATAGTGCCAGTACGGCACCAGGTCGGTGCCCCAGGCCGGGCTCTCGGCAGACTTGAACAGGTGCTCCCAACTGGTCGAAGGCTTCTCCGGCCCAGCCACTGCCTGTACCACACGCCGCCTGACCACCAGCGACTGGTAGCGATTGACCCGCCCTTCGCGTTGTTCCAAGTCGATGGGGTTGCTGGGCAGGTTCCAATGCACCACCTCACTGCAGTACCAGTGAAAGTCCAGTCCCTCCTGGCCGATGGAGGTTGATGCCAGGACGAAGGGGCGAAACGGCGAATTGAAGCTTTCCCGGATGCTAACGATGCGAACTTGGCCAGCATCGTCCGTGGACTTCTGCGCGCCCAGCGGCACCGCGTAATGGCAGCGCAGGTGGGTGTCGTCCTGGTCGCGGTCGAGCCTCCATACCTTCACGCTCGAAGGCGAAGTGCGCAGCACGCTTTCCAGGGTCGACACGACGCCCTCGAGCGAGCGGTTGGGGGCCAGCAGATAGAGGTATTCCTCCAGCATCGCCTGGATACCGCCCTCGGCGCAGTAGCGGACAATGCCGCGCCAGGGGTGCTCGGCGTCCAGCCGCTTGGCGATCGCGCTGCCGGCCACCCCGTTGAACAGGCTGACGAACCCCAGTGCCACCCGGCTGACAGGCCCATGCAGGCAGTCCTGCTCCGGATAGTGCTGCTTGAGGGCGCGGTGCGCACAGACCGCCGGCGACCCCAGCGCCAGCTTGGCAAGGTGTTCCGCCAAGTCGGCCGGCATGGCGCCCAGCTCGTCCAGTTTGCCGATGCGATCGGCAATTTCACCCGCGCGTTGCTGCACGCCCCCGGGCACCAGATTCGACAGGACTTTGAACCAATCGCTCGTCCAGCTCCCATGAACCTCGTCCAGCAACATCGGCGCGAACAGATACCAATAATGGCTGTTGTGCCCTCCCCTATACCTGCGCTTGAATGGCGCCAGCTGCTGCTTGAAGTGCCCGGTCAGTTCGGCGATTCGCTGCCGCAGGGTGGCTGGTGAACGCTGGACTGGGATGTCAATCAGACAGCGCGCGGGGTAGATCAATGACCAGTTGGCCAGGTCGCCACTGTCGAGTTTGATCACGGCGCGACGCTGCTGCGCATGGGTGTCTTGCGCGTCCTGACTCAAGCCCGCGCGGCGCCTACTGAAGTACTCGGTCTTGTCACCGATGTGCTGCTGCACGCGCCGCTCCGCCTCGTAGCTGACCAGGCCGCTGACCATCCGCGGCACCATAGCCCAGGAGGAGAACAACAGGGTTTTGCTGAACTGTTCATGGCCGGCGAAAAACCCATCGAGCGGATAGTGCGGCCAGCTGGGCGGCAGCCACAGCAACATTTCCGGGCCGGCTTTGCGCCCCTGTGCAAACAGGTGGTTGGTCAGCCAGCGAACCTGAGGGTTGGGTGCTTCGCGGGCAACGTCGAGAATGAACTTGTGCACCCTCTCACGGGGCAGCCAAAGCTGCTTGCTGGCGTTAATGCGCTTGAGCGTCTGAGGCGAGCGCTGGTAATGGCGTTGCAACAGGTACTGAATGTTGTAACCGGTGCTGAACGACAACGGCCAGGCCGCCGACTTGAAAAAGCTCATGAGCTGGCTAGCCAGCTGCCGCGCGTTGTCGTTTTCCAGCAGCACGGCGAGTTGGTCGAGTTCGACGTAGGCGCGGATATCGTCAGCCCGCAGTTCTGGCCCTGGCCGCAAGGGTTTGGCATCGATCAGGCCATCGACATCCTGCGCTATCTGGCCGCGCTCCGTGCGGCAGATCAGCGGGCGCAACAAGCCTTCAACTGCCCGCCTGGGCGCGTCATCCAGGGTCCTGGCATTGACGCTATCGCTTCCCAGACGCAGCAGCTCGGCCTGCAATGCCTTGCGCGCCGGCTCGTAGTCCTGCAGTGGCGACAGGCTCAGAAACGCCAGAATCTGCTTGAGTTTGCCCAAGTGGCTGTCATCGTTCTCGTCGTCCGCCACCGTGCTCATGGCCTTGAACGGCGTGGCCGAGAGCAGTAGCACCTTGCAGTCGCGCTCGCGGCTAAAGATCTCTCGGGCGATCAGCGAGTGCTCATTGTCCTCGGCCTGGTTCAGCAGGCTTTCAAAGCGCTGGAACTCGTCAAGGATGAATAGGTCGGCACGCAACTGCGTGGCGCAGCATTGTGCGAACAGCACCCGCAGCGCGCGCATCATCTCGCGCCTGCTGGCACGGTGGCGTTCGGCACGCAGGTCGGCGACGCTGCGCAGTTGCTCCAGCAGTGTCGGCCCCTGGTCTGGCTGTGCACGGTCGATCTGCGCAAGGAAGCGGGTCACGATCGGCTCGAACAAACCTTGTCGCTCGATCTGGCGCAGCTCCTCCTCCCATCCCCCGGCATCCTTCACCCGGTCCTGAAACAGCACCGTTAAACTTCGCCGCGAGCCTTTCAACTGCGGGTGGCACAGCAGCGCCGCCAGGATGATGCCCCGTTCACGACGATTGCCAGTGCCCATCGTCAGCGCAAACGACGTGGCGGGGGTGAGCGTGCAGATTTCCAGCACCGCGCCCTCCTGCTCGGGCTGACGAAGGGCGACGTGCGCCAAGCGTTCATAGGAAGGCTGGCGAACCCAGTTGCTGCCGCTGGGGAACACGGCCAGCTTGGTCAGGTTCTCGGCGGCCAGGCTCAGGTTGGAACAGATATAGGTGACGCGCATGGGCTCGCGCTTGCGCCAGTCGCGCAACATCGACACGATCAGACCCTTGGCGACGATTGTCTTGCCAAGCCCCACCTCATCGGCGACCAGCACTCGCCCGCCATGCTGCGGATCATTGAATTGCGCACTGATGCGCTCGACGGTTGCGCGCTGAAAATCCTTGAGCTTGCACCAGGTGCGCTGCAGGGCCAGCTCGATGCTTTCGCGGTCCGATACACACCCGGTCATGCTTTGCTCCTCGAAAACGCTTGGTACTGTGCCCACAAACTGTGGAGTTCTGGGGGAATCAGATTCTCGGTTTCGGCCAGTTTCGTCAGGATATCGTCGATGCGTTGCAGCTTTTGCGGTTGGCGAGCCGCACATCGCAGTAGCGCTTCATGCAGGGGGCCGTTGAGCATCTGGCCGATGAGCGTGTCGGCATCGCCGTCGTTGCCTCCCCCATCCCTCGCGCGGGTGTCGACCCGGTGGACATGGGTGGGGCTCAGCAGCATGTGAAGGTAGGCCAACAGCTTGTGCGGGCTGTCGATCAGGGTGGTGGTGATGTGCTGCTCCCGGGTGTCATCGCCTTCGATCTCCAGGCGCAGCTTGATCACCAGTTCACTCGCCACCTCGGCCCCCGCGCCTACCCGCAATATCAGGAAGGCGCTGAGCTGGGCGAGACCCACCCCCTCCCACACCAGGCGCGGGGCCAATACCTGAGGCTGCCCACTGACCAGCGGCTGCGCCTCGATCACCCATTTGTGATCGGGCACCAGTACTTCTGGCTGGCACTCGATGACGCAGGTGTAGGTGCCACTGGCATCGGCCACTGCGCGCATGCACCAGTCGGCCTGGATCAACCGGTACAACAGCCTGCGCAGACATTCTTCGGTTGGCTGCTCGGGCTGCAACGACAATGCACCAAAGCGGTGGGGCAGGAAGATTCCATTGGGCTCCTGCTCGCTGCCCACTAGCTCGGCACGCAGTTGCTGCGCCGACTGCCGGGCATTGCCGCTCGATAGGCGCAACATGAACTCGGTATTGCGCGGCTGCGCACCGCTGCCACCCAGTGCCGCCTTGGTGGCATTGGCCGACCCCACATGCCAGTGGCTGATCGGCCCCTCCTGCAGCAGCACCATCTTCGCGTGCAGATCCTGCGGGCGGGCGTGGCTGAGCTCATCCTCGCCGTCGATCAACCGGGGGTTGAGCGCGAAGCACTCCCAGCCTTGTAGCCTTTCCTGGCCCAGGTGCTCGAGCTCTTGCGCGCGGCTGAACAGCCAACGGCGGGCGCGGCCCTGCTTGAGCTGGTCAAGGGCATCGGGGTGAAGAAACGGAGACATGACCATCACGGTGTCAGCGTTCGGGCACGACAGCAGCGGCGACTGCCCGGGTTTCTCGGGCAAGGTGCTCAAGGCACTGAAGCCATCTGGCCTGTCCCAGATGACCCGCGGCAGTTCCTTGGCCAGCAACGCCAGCTCGCTGCGAAAGTCCTCGGTGCCAGGCATCAATGACTTGAGCAGCGCCACCAACCCTTGGTTGTCGTCACTGCGGGTACCGGCCAGCTCGCCTTCCAGGGCGATCGCAAGGTCCCAGCTGCGGTCGAAGGTCAGGTTGCGCGACATCACCAGCAATCGGTAGCGCACCTTTTTGGCCTGATCGGTGAAGCGCAGCAGCCACAGCTTGGGGTGGAACGCACTGAAGACTTGCGTCGGCACCTGAGGCACCAACAAGGGTTCGAGCAGCGAGAAAAGCAAGTTGAACTGGCGCGGCGCCTTGATGCAGCCTTGCTGGAAGAACACTTTGACCTTGCCCTTGAGCTGGCTGATCGCCTCGAGCAGCGCCAGCTTGTCGGCCTTCAGGTCGCCTTCAGGCGTGCAATTGAAGGACAGCGCCAATGGAAGGCACAGCAAAGTTTCAAGATCCAGCGAGTAGGTCGTCGCCACCGCGTGGCTCAAGGTAAAACCTTCAGGCGCGGTGAGCTTGTCGCCGTAGTCGATACGGTTGGAATGCGGATTCAGCATGCCAAGCCCTCCTGTACATCCCGCAGCACGTTGCGCACCTGTGCCCAGCGGTAGTCCAGCCGCGACATGCCATGCCATTCGAAGTCTTCGGGCAGGCGCCTGTTGAGGATGCTGCGCTGGTTCTTGTGGGCCCTGGCCTGCTCTTCGATCAACCTGTCCAGCTTGTCCCCCTGAGCATTACCAGCGAGCCCCCGAGCCCAGTTTTCGAGAAATGCCCTGGTATGGCCGGGTAGCGAAACCTGGGTATGCGCCAGCCATCGACCGACCTCCTGCGGCTGGGCATGGGCCTGCGAACGCCAGGCGTCCCAGTATTCGCTGTAGATATCCACCAGAGCCCGGTGCTCGACGCCGTGACGCACCAGCAACATGTTCAAACGCAGATGAGCACCGTAAATCAGCTCACTGAACGCCTGCGCCATGGCGACGGTGTCGCGGGTCTGAGGAGACAACCGCCCTTGATCGCTAACCCAGGCTGACAGCGCCGGGAACCCGGACTTGCCCTTGACCAGTGCCTGCTCACGCAAACCGGATCGTTCAAGTTGAGTGACGAGGTTGTTTCCAGGCCCGGCCTTGAGTTTTTCGCTCAAGAAGCGCGCCTCAGAATCGTTCAGTTCGATGCTGACATCCTCAAGCCAGGCCGGATCATGGCGATCCAGATGGACGAGCATCGACGGGCTGTGCGCGTCGCTGTCATCCCCCGCCTCTTCCTGCAGGAAGCTCCAGGGCTCGTCTCCCGAGCTAATGGCCTGCGCGAACTGGCGCAGCGACCCTTGGGTATCGATCAGATTCCAGGTGCGCAAGCCAACCCAATAAATGGACGACGGCTGTCGGGAAACCCGTTCACCTTTTTGCAGAGAGAACCCAGAGATGCCGGTCTGGCCAGAATCACGGTGCTTCTGCCTGAGCAACTCCGAAAGATGCGCTTCCTGTTCTTCCAAGTAGTGGGCAAGTGGCTGCTTGCGCTGGCGCTTGCAACTGAGCTCCAAGTAATCGCGGATGATCCGCGGCACGGTGATGAAATACTTGGCCCGGGTCTGGAGGGTGGAAAACCCCGGAAACATCAGGTCGGCGAATGCATCGCGCAAGCCTCCGATGCCCAATTCGTCCAGCGTGCCAGGCTGCGCCAGCTGGCTGAGCGCATGCTTGACCCGCTCACGATCTTCGTTGGAAAAGTCCACCCATCCGAGTTGGCTACGGTTTGACACCCTGTCTCGCTCCTTGTCCTCTTCTCGCAGGTGCTACAGAATATAGCCTTTAGCTATCATCTGCTAAGCTCGTTCGCTTTGACGGACAAAAAAGTCTGCAAATGGTCAAGACCGTCCAATAACCTGCATCGTTTGACGACGAGACATAAACTTTAGACAAAATATAGAAGTCGGAATGGCAAAACCATGACAGACGGAACCCCCAAAAAAATAGACTACCACTACTCACTGATAGCAAATATTATCAACCGAGATAGTCGCGCAAAAATAAAAGACATAAAAGATTATAGAGTACTCATTAACAAAACATTGCAACCCCTAAACGAAAAATACACGAATCGCTACAAAGCCGAAGAAAATGATGACGCTGAAACGATAGCTCTTCTAAACAACATCACGCGAAGAATCCACTACAGCAGACATAACGAAATTCTGATAAAGACTTTAGTCCTGAGCATTTTCAGCGTCTTCGAATCGATATTCGTTGCCGCAAGCACATTCATTATTGCGATAAACGAACAAACTGAAGACTTTAAAAAAGAAATTAACACAAATAGATATCGCTTCAAAAAAACATAACACGCCACAAGCTATATCTAAAAAAATTCGGCATCGAGCTGAATCAGAAGCATTGGCAGGCACTCGAGATGCTCAGCAACCTAAGAAACATGATTGCACATGCTGACTGCCAAATAACAGACGAATACAAAAGTACAGCTAAAAATCTTGCAAACTCATCCCCATATATACATAGCAACAAATACTGGCTAGATATTGACCCTGACTATATAGATGAAATAATCCCAATAGTGGAGTCGACGCTATTCCTCCTCCAAGATCAGATTATCAAACTACCACCATTACGTGCCAACATTAAATGAGTGCCTCCTATATTGGCGGGCACTCGGCTACCATCTAATCGCACACAGCCGGGCTTACACCTTTCTCCAGGTAACCCTGCAACCCGCACACATGATTACAAACGGCGCGGGACAACCTCTCTGTTTGCTGCCCTGGATGTGGCTACCGGTGAGGTGATCGGCCGACTCAAACGCCAAATCACAGCATTGAGTTCCTCGCCTTTCCGAGAGAGATCGATGTGTCAGTTCCTGCCGATATGCCGATTCGTCTGATCATGGACAATTATGCGACTCACAAGACTGACAAGGTCAGGGCGTGACTTGCGGCGCGACCTCGCTACAACATCCACTTCACGCCCACCTCAGCATCCTGGCTGATTGTGGTTGAGCCATTTTTCTCAACGCTGAGCGAGAAGTGGATCAAGCGGCAGGCACATATCAGCGCTAAGGATCTGGAGGCGTCGATCGAGCACTACCTGGAAACCTACAACCTGAACCCGAAGCCATTTCGGTAGCACAAGAAGGCCGAGGACATCCTTGCCTCAGTCGCTCGCGCGGCGCGAGCGCTGGGCAAATGATTTTCAGCGGTATTTCTGAAAGACCACATTAGAAGTCCTCAGTCATCCTTCTGAGTCAGGTCGGTGATTGGCATCTCAGGCCCGTCACGTAGCCCAACCACACCGAGATAGAGGCAAATAGGGACAGTCTTACGGTAAGCCGGGCCTTGCACGTCAAAAGCAAGCCAAGCCGCAGATAACGCCCACATCCAAGGGCCTAGAGCATTAAGCCACGGATTGCGTTTTACCATCTCTTGGACGAGAGCCTTAGCCGCTTCACGACCGATAATCTGAGCAATGATGCTGATAATGATGACTTCAATAATTCCCAAAGCGACCTTAGGGCCGAGAATCTGGAAAATAATTGGAAGGATAGCGACCTTACCATTACTTTTCAGATGCTCCATCACCTTTTCGCGGTCAATATCTTCGACACCCATCTCCTTAAATGCTTTGGCAAGTTCTTCAGGCGACTTACTCAGAAGCTCTTTTTCAACGACCGCTGTGACGAGTTTCTCCAGTCGTGACTCAACTGAGCCGCCCAGTTTAATCTTGACTTTAGATTTGGCGCACACATCAGCAATCAGCTCGTTCGCTGAAACACCGCCATCGCTATTGAAAAGCGATCGTGCAAAATAGGCCAGATCCGATGAGCCAAAATAGCGAATTTGTTTATCCAGCAGCTCGATCAATTCTTCTTTCGCGGCAGTACTATCCTGAACTTGGAGGAGCAATTCTTTGCGTCGCGAATCATTAGTCAGAGACACATAGTTATCCAGAACACGAGAGACGTAATTAAAGTCTTCTGATTTGCACTTTCGCAGTATCGCTTTCATCGACCATTCATCCAATAAGCCAAAGGGCCAGCCAGTCTAAATTATCGGCTGTCAGCAGCTAATCTTTAGTCCGAAGCAATTGCGAACTCAAGGTCACGTTACGAGACTTCCGCTCGGGGTACCGCCGGTGCTAGGCTCTGTATGAAAACCATTGAAATTCCACCAACGCCCCAGCCCGCCTGAGTTTCCGTAGAGTTCTGGCTTTTCCAGCGCGGAACTCTGCCATGCCCAAACAGCGATACGAAATCTCCGACTGGGAGCTGGTCGCGGACCTCTTCAATACGCCGCGCCGCACAGGACGCCCACGAGCCGATGACCGGTTGATGCTTAACGGCGTGCTCTGGGTGCTTTGCTCCGGCGCGACCTGGCGAGACATGCCTGAGCGTTGTGGCCCATGGTCCACTGTTTACCAGCGATTTCAGGATTGGCGAAATCAGGGCACGTTCAACAAGATGCTCAAGAGAATGCACGTCAAACTCAATGAGCAAGGGCTGATCGATCTGGATAATTGGTGCATTTACTCGATGGCAGTCAAAGCGACCCGGGCCTCTTCTGGAGCAGGCCAAAAAGGGGGGCGGAAGAATCAGCGGACCACGCGCTTGGTCGAAGTCGGGCAGGGCTAACGACGAAAATTCATATGGCCTGTGACGCCCGAGGTGTGCCTCTGCACTTCACTCTGTCCGGTGGGCAAGCCAGCGACATCTCACATGCTCAACCGCTCCTCGATGGCGTCCAGATTTCTACCGGCTGGGGCAGACCTCGCAAGCGGTGCCGCAAATTGGTAGCTGACAAGGGTTACGATGCTGAGTCGCTCAGGAAGTACTGCGATCGCTATCGCATGCAGCCGGTCATCCGTTACCGAGTCATGAAGCGCAAGCCGAAGCCCGGCCTACCGCGGCTATTCGACAAACCCAAATACCGTGAGCGCAACGTCATCGAGCGTCTATTTGGCTGGCTGAAAGAGCATCGCCGGCTGGCCACGCGTTACTGCACGCTCGCAACAAGTTATACAGCCATGGTCACATTGGCCTGCTGCCGGCGGTATTTACGACATCTCATTTCGTACAGTGCCTAGGCGACCAATCATCCAGGCATCCCCCGTGCAAGCCGAGTCTGACGTACATTGAAAGCCATCGACGACCACCCTGCTCCGCCTCAGAAATCGCCAATCTCGATCGCCCGCATATCCCGCGCTAGTGGGGGCAAAACTGGGGGCACATTTGAATTTTCTGCGCCTGAAAACACCGTGCTAGAGCCAAGTCAAAATGTTTTTTGGCGATCCCGACAGCCTCTGACCACCACCTGCAACCCCCTCACTCAACCAACGCCACCTTGCGCGCCACAGCCCATGGCGCCATCAGGCGTTGCGGGGTCTGGCACGTCTTGCGTTTGAACACGAAGTTGCGGCACTTCTCGGCGAACTGTTGGCGGTTGTGCACCATGTCTTGCTGCATGTGTGCCAGTTCGTGTTCGCGACAGCGTTCAACCTGATCCAGGTCCATCGTTGCCTTGCGTGCGCGCGCCAGCACGTAGTGCTCATCGTCGAGCGCGCGGGTGGCCTGTTGCATAAGCCATAGGCCAAATGCCTGTGGGCACCGTGGGCCGATGGCCTGAACCATGCCGTAGTGCTGGGCCTGGTGGGCACTGATCGGCAGGCATTCTTGCGTGAGCCGGTGCGCCACTTCTCTGCCGACGGCACGTGGCAGGCTGTAGGTCCAGTATTCGGAGCCATACAACCCCATGGTTTTGTAATGCGGGTTGAGCACCACGCCCTCACGGGCAAAAACGATGTCGGCCGCCAGCGCCAGCATGACGCCGCCGGCTCCGGCACTGCCGGTCAGGCCGCTGATCACCAGTTGCCGGGCCGTGAGCAACTCCTTGCACACATCGTCGATGGCCTGGATGTTGGCCCAGGCTTCCAGCCCAGGCACCGCGGCGGCTTGGATCACATTGAGGTGCACGCCGTTGGAAAAGCTGCCACGCCCGCCCTTGATCAACAACACGTGGGTGTCCCGCGCCTTGGCCCAACGCAGTGCAGCCACCAGACGCTGGCATTGCTCGGTACTCATGGCGCCGTTGTAGAACTCAAACGTCAGTTCGCCGACAGGCCCTGACTCTCGGTAGCGGATCGGTTGATAGGCCTGTTCATTCCACGTGTGGCTGGCGAGGGTGCTGTCCAGCACGGGAATACCTGCGAGTTTCTCGGCCAGCACGTGGCGGGCCGGCAACTTGAAGGTCTCCTCACCGGGCTGGGCTTTGCGCTTGAGCGAGCCGATCCACAGGCTGTGATCGCCGGCCGCCACCAGCACCGCGTCGTCCTGTACCGCAAGAATGTCTCCCGGAATGCCGTGGCGTGAGTCCAGGTGCGCGTCGTACACGTAATACTGCTCGCCCCTGATGCTCGCCAGCACACCGGGCTGGCCATCGGCGGCGTCAATGCTGCGTTTGATGAAGCGTGCGCAATCGAACCAACTGAAGCTGCGGTCGGCCTGGGTCATGTTTGGCTGCAATCGCCCGATGACATCGGGCTGCGTGTCATCAAGCGGCGTCGGGACGAAGCCCCGGGCGAATTTTGCCACCACGTCGCGGATGCAATCGATGGCTGCGTCACTCACCCGCCCGTTGTACAGCTCGGATTTGCGCACATCAGCCGGCATATCGAATTCACGGGTCGACCAGATCGGCCCGGCGTCCATTTCCTCCACCGCCTGCAGGGCGGTCACGCCCCAGCGGTCGACCTGCCGGGTGATGGCCCAGTCCAGCGCGCTGGCGCCCCGGTCGCCGACGATTCCCGGATGGATGATCGCGACCGGGCGTTCCGGGTTGCTCCACAGCTGCTGTGGCACACGGTCCTTCAGAAACGGGCAAATCACCACATCGGCGCCTGACGCCTCGACCTGCTCGCACACCGTGGCGGCATCGGTGAACAGCACCACGCTGGGCGCGTGACCTGCCTGGCGCAAGTCCAGCCAGGCGCGTTGGGTCAACCCGTTGAACGCCGACGATAACAACAGGATCTTCAATGACCGCATAGCTGACTCTTCCTTGAGATACGCGACCCGAGGCACTCATTGAGCCCTCCCTGGCCTTTGATGGAAGCATAAGGTTAGAGGCGCTGCCAGGCGGGGCACCTGATCAGGATCAATCTTGTGTCAGCCAATCGCGCATTCGTGGCCAGCCGCAAAGCCACTGATTATTCGAGTGAACTCAAACCGGCAATCAGCGCCTCCAGCACCACGCGAACCTTGGGCTGGTCTTGCCGGCTTTTGACCCAGGCCAGGTTGACCTCAAACCCCGGCGTCGCCAGTTGCGGCAGTACCTCGACCAACGCGCCGTCCTGCAACTGTTGCTTGACCAGCCAGGATGGCAACTCGACGATACCGCAGCCCGCCAACGCGGCCATCACCAGCCCTTCGCCATTGCCTACCACCAGTTGCGGCGTGAGTGGCCTGTGCAGTGTCGTGCCCTCCTCGCCGGTGTAGCGCCAAGGGCTGATGCGTCCATCCACCCAGCCATAGGCAATGCACTGGTGCTGCTCCAGGTCGCGGTCGGACAACGGCGTGCCATGGCGAGCCAGGTATGCCGGCGATGCACAAAACACATGCCACTCGCGTGTCAGCAGCCGGTGCTCCACCGTGTGCGGCCAGGCGTGGCCGTCACCAATGCGCAGTGCAATGTCCACGCCCTCCTTGAACGGGTCGATATGGCCGTCAGAAAAGGAAATATGCGGCACCACCAACGGGTGCGCCTGCAGCCACGGCAGAAGAATCGGGAGTACCTGCACGCGCCCGTATGGGCCTGGCAAGTCGATGCGCACGCGCCCGCGAGGCTCGGTGTTTTCGGCTTGCAGCGACAGCTCGGCGTCTTCCAGATCGGCGAGCACCCCCGTACAGGTACGCAGAAACGCGGCACCGGCATCGGTCAACGCCAACGTGCGCGTCGTGCGTTGGAACAGTCGCGCGCCCAGGCGCTTTTCCAGCCTGGCGATGCCTTTACTCACGGCAGACGCCGTCAGGTTCATTTTCTCGGCGGCCGCCGTGAAGCTGCCGTACTGCGCGACGCAGACGAACACATCGATACCCTTCAAGCGCTCGGAGGAAAACATACGCGGCCCTTATTCATGAATTCAGTTCGTGGCTTTTGATAAAAAGCATCCTAAATCAGAATTCAGATCAACAGTAAGCTGCGTCGATCCGGACGAGCGACTTGCGACGCTTGCACCTTATAAATGGACGATGAGGCTCGAATGCTCGCCACGCTGAAAAAATATCCCGCCACCCTCAATCTGCTGCTCTGCGCTTCATTGGTGCTAACCCTCGCCCGGGCCATCACGCTGCCCTACCTGGTGATTTATGTGTCCGGCCACTTTGGCTTGAGCATTGCCGAGGTCGGCCTGGTGATCGGCAGCACGCTGATCATCGGCTCACTGCTGAGCCTGTATGGCGGTTTCCTGGTCGATAGCCTCTCCAGTTACCGGCTCATCCTTACGGCCTGCGCCGTCTTTACGGCAGGTTTTCTCGGCGCCTTCTTCGCGTCTGGTCTCGGGCTGTTTTATGCGTGCCTGGTGGCAATCAACCTGGCCTATGCCGTCATTGATATCGCGGTGAAAGCCGGGTTTGGCAGCCTGCTTCCCCTTGACCAGCGCAGTGAAGTGTTTTCGATCAAGTACACGCTGACCAATATTGGCTACGCCGTCGGGCCGTTCCTCGGTGCCGGCGTGGCCGCGCTGGACACCAGCCTGCCGTTCCTGCTGTCGGCGGGACTGGGAGCCGGCTATTTTTTTGTCTACTTCGTGTGGGGCGACACAGGCCTGGCAACAGCCGAGGCAAACCGGCAAACCACGCCATTTTTGGCCGTCGGCAAAGTGCTGCTGCGCGATTACCGCCTGGTGTGCTTTACCTTGGGCGGGGTGCTGAGCGCGGTGGTGTTCGGCCAGTTCACCGCTTACCTCTCGCAGTACCTGATAGTCACCAGCAACCCCCAGACGGCCTACCGCATTATCAGCAGCGTTGTCGCGACCAACGCCCTGATGGTTATCTGCCTGCAATACAGCCTCGGCAAACGGATCACCCACAAACACCTGAACCTGTGGCTCGCCGCTGGGCTTAGCCTGTTCATCGTCGGGCTGGGCGGTTTTGCGCTGTCGACCACGCTGACGGTGTGGGTGATCGCCATGGCCATCTTCACCGTGGGTGAAATCATCGTATTCCCGGCTGAATACATGTTTATCGACACCATCGCGCCGGACCCTCTGCGGGGCATGTATTACGCCGCGCAGAACCTCAGCAACATCGGCGCAGCGTTAGGCCCGGTGCTGTGTGGCGTGATGCTGGCGACGCAACCGGCCCACCACATGTTTTACATGCTGGCGCTCTTCATCATCGCCGGCGCAGTGCTCTACGGTTTAGGCGTGCGCCTGTCAGCTGAGGCAAAGCCTGAAGCGGTGACGTGAGCGCACATTGAGCGCCTGGGCAGACTATTTGATCGGCTGGGTCAAAAGCGGTCCTGGCTGTCTGCCTAGAATGAGTGCTCCTTTCCCAGGCAGACTTGAACATGAAACTGACCAGCAATGCCTTCGCTGACAACACCGCCATCCCCGGCGAATACGCCTTCGCCATTCCCGAGCCGATCCACCACTATGCGCTGTCCAGCAACCGCAACCCGCACCTGGCGTGGACGGATGCGCCGGCGGGTACCCAATCCTTCGTCCTGGTGTGCCACGACCCGGATGTGCCCAGCGTCGGCGATGACGTCAACCAGGCCGGCAAACGCGTGGCGGCGGACTTGCCCCGCGTGGACTTTTATCACTGGTTGCTGCTCGACATTCCTGCCGACACCCGCCAAATCAGCGCCGGCAGCCACAGTGACGGCGTCACGGCCAAGGGCAAAACCGGCCCGCAAGCCGCGGACGGCCTGCGCCATGGCTTGAATGACTACAGCGTGTGGTTCGCCGCCGACCCACAAATGGCCGGCGATTACTTTGGCTATGACGGCCCTTGCCCACCGTGGAATGATGAACGCCTGCACCACTACATTTTTACCCTGTACGCACTGGACGTTGCGCGTCTGGAGGTACAAGGTGCACTGAACGGCGCCGCTGTGCTGGCTGCGCTGCAAGGCCATGTCCTTGCCCAAGCCAGCCTGACCGGCACTTATACCCTGGCCCCCAAAGAGCTGCTGCGCGTTGACTGAACCGCTCACTGCATTGCCCGCCCAATGGCTGTTGCCATCGGGCGAACGGCTGCCATCCCAAGGCGTTTGCAGCGTCGCCCGCCCTCAGCTGACGCGCAGCCACCATGCGCGCGACTTTCGCTTTTTCGAAGCGACGCTGCTGCTGGTTACTGCCGGCACGCTGCTGATGGAGAATGCCCACGGTCGTTGGGCACTGGACGACAGCGCGAGCCTCATGGCCGTGGCCAAGAACACCCAGCTCAATGTCAGCAAGGCGCCGCCCGCCTACGGCTCGCCTTATACCGCGCTATTGCTGACCTTCAGCCCGGCACTGATCACCGAATTCCATCAACGCTATGGGCACGTACTCGCCGCCACCCAGACCGTCGGCAGTTGCACGCTGGCCGCGCTGGATGAACACCTGAACGACTCGCTGCAATTTTGCCTGCGCGGGATCGAGTCGCCCCAGGTCGGCGGCGTGCAGCAAAGCCATCGCGCGTTGGGCTTGCTGCTCGCCCTGTACGAGCGCGGTATTGTCTACCCGCGCCCCGCGGCTGCCGGGCTGGCCGAACGGTTGACGCAACTGCTGACCAAAGCCCCCGAGCACGCCTGGACCGCCGCGCTCGCCGGCCGTGAATTGGCGGTGAGTGAAGCCACCTTGCGCCGCCGGCTGGCGGATGAGGGCGTCAACTTCAGCACCTTGCTGACCGATATCCGCATGCACCACGCGATGATGCTGTTACAGACCACACACCTGGGCGTGTCGCAGATTGCCGACGCGTGCGGGTATCGGTCGCTGTCGAGGTTTTCGATGCGGTTCAAGCATCGGTTCGGGTTTTCGGTGCAGGCCATTCGGTAGCGACCAACACTCAACCCACAGCTTCAACCCGCAACGCTTTCGCGCCTTCCCTGGCGCGACACGTTCAACGCCACCAGCAGCGCCAGCGCCTTCGGCCGCTTGATAAACCGCCACAGCGAAGCATGCGCCACGTCCGGCTGTGTGTCCCTGGCGGGGGCCACGTGCAACCAGCCGACGCACACCAGGCTCAGTAACGGCATCGTCGGCCTGCGCAGCGCCCTGTAGAAGGGCAACCAGGCTCGCCTGTTTGCAGGGTGCGCGATCGTGGCGCACTCCGACCCTGCCTGCGAATACGACGAAACCTGCATCAAACTGGCCGGCATGCGTGCGGCGCTGCAGCGCTGACTGCGCGCCCGGTGCTTGAATCAAGACCTGTGCAGGCCTACCCTGCACACGGAAAACTCACCCTCCGAGTCAGGAAGACCTTACATGTGGGACGGCAGCGTTACTTTTGGCGATTCATGGGCCGGTTACATCGGTCGCGCGGATCAGAACTCTGCCCATTCCCATGTCGCCATCCAGCTGTGCATCGGCGTGCACCAACCGGTCACCCTGGAACTGCCCGGTCAGTTGATCCGCGCGGCCGGGGTGATCATCGGCCCCAACGTCGAACACCGCGCCGTGGCCGACAGTCATCCGGTGGCGTTTGTGTACGTCAATCCGGACACGCCACTGGGCCGTGCACTCAACGCATTGCTGCAAGACGACGGCATCGCCCTGGCCAGTGACGAACTGCTGGAGTGTTTTCGCCGTACCACGTCCCTGCCCCAGTTTGTCGACGCGCTCGCGCGTTTATTGGCGATTACGCCGCCCATCGACCAACGCCTCTATAAAGCCTTGAACATCCTGCGCCTGGACCGCGACGGTCCCGGTTCCGTCAGCCGCGCCGCCAATGCGGTCGGCCTGTCCAGCCCGCGCCTGCGGTGTGTGGCGACGCATCAGATGGGCGTTTCCCTGTCCCAGTGGATCATCTGGAACAAACTTGAGCGCGCCTCCAAATCCCTGGCCGGCGGCGCCAGCTTGTCGGACGCGGCCGCCGATGGCGGGTTCTCCGACCAGGCGCACCTGGCGCGCATGATGCGCCGCATGATCGGCATGACCCCGCGCACGGCGGCCAAGGTTTTGCGCAAGACAAGCGTTTCGTTCAAGACGCGGTGATATCAAAAGGCCAATATCGATCGCATCTTATTCGCGAAAACGTTAAGCGCTGACTGCCTTCCCCCAAAGCACGTCAGCGCCACCGAAAGTGAATACAAGAGTGTTCGCCAGGGGCACGTGTGCCTGGGATTCGGCGGAACGCACCGTTAATTCTTTCGATGAGTCCGCAGGAAGCGTCCTACATGTCAGAACAGCAAAAATTAACCGTCCTTCTCACAGGAGGCTCGGGCGTACTCGGCGAGTCACTGATCGACTGCCTGGCAGAGGACTTCAACCTGATCTGCCTGGCGCGCAAAAGCCGCATCCGCCACCCGCAGGTGCAAGTGTTCAGCGGTGATATCTGCCGCCCCCGGCTGGGGCTGGCCGCCGAGGACTATGAAGCACTGCTGCAGCGCGTCGACTGGGTCATTCACGCCGCAGCGATTACCCGCATGGATGGCGACATCGACCAGATCTTTTCGGTCAATTACCTGGGTACCGAGAACGTCGTGCGCTTTGTGCAGCAAGCCAAGGTGCCGCTCTACCACATCAGCACCGCTTTCACCCACCCGTGCGATTACTACGACGGCGTGCAGGCCGAGACGCCGTACGAAGTCGCCAAGCGCCAGGCCGAGACGCTGGTGCGTTCTTCCGGTATCGACGTGTCGATTTTTCGCCCGTCAATCATCATCGGCAATTCCGACACCGGGCACATGCCCAACTTCCAGGGTTTTCACATGACCATGGGGCTGATGATGTCCGGCGTGCTGCCCATCGTGCCCTGCCCGCCTGCCGGCTACATCGACCTGATTGCCCGCGACGTGGCGGCGCAGGCGATTGCCAACGCCTTGCACCGGCGCTTGATCGGCGCGGACTACTTCCTCACCAGCGGCCCACAGGCGCTGGACCTCACCGGCCTGCTGGACCTGATGTGCGAGTCCATGCAAGCCCAGGCGCAACCATTCACACGGCCTCGCTGCATGGCGCCGGACATCTATGAGCGCCTGATCCGCCCGGTGTTTCTGCCTGCACTGACCGGCGCCGTCCAGGCCGCACTGGGCCGCGCCAACCAACTGTGCCGCTATGCCTGCCTGCGCACGCCGCTGCCCACTTCGTTGCCCGAGTTGCTCGGCGAGCCGGCCTTCAGTGCGCGCGACGTCAGCCGCGAATTGCTGCTGTCACTCAATCACCTGGCCCCCAAGCTCGGTGCCTTGACGCGGATGCTTAAACAGCCGGTCCCACCTGTTGCAGAGGCATCCGTTGCATGAACTCGCACCTGACAGAACTGGAACCCGCCGCCGACGCCGAACAGATTGACCAGTATTTTCGCCAGCATGTGAATTCGGGCTATGCACGCCTCGCGTCCTTGATGAACCTGCCGATCGAACACGCCAGCCGGGGCGTCTACATCTATGACAGCCAAGGGCGCCAGTACCTGGATGCCGGCGGCTATGGGGTGTTTTTCCTCGGCCACGGCCATCCGGTTGTCGTGGAGGCCGTAACCCGCCAACTGCAGCAAAACGCGCTGGCCAGCAAGCTGTTGCTCAACCCGCAACAAGCGTTGGCCGCGCAGGCGCTGGCAGCGCGCTGCCCGGGTAACCTGGACTATGTGTTCTTTTGCAACTCGGGCGCCGAAGCCACCGAAGCCGGCCTGAAACTCGCCCGGCTTAACGGCTGCCGTCGCACGCTGTCGACGCTCGGCGGCTTCCACGGCAAGACCCTCGGCGCACTGGCCGTCACCGGCCGCGAAAGCTACCGCGAACCGTTCAGTGGCCTGCTCAGTGAAAGCGTATTCGTGCCGTTCGGCGACAGCGCCGCACTGGAACAGCAACTGCTCGCCTCGCCGGAAAAAGCCTGCGTGATTCTCGAGCCGATCCAGGCCGAAGCCGGCGTGATCCTGCCGCCACCGGGTTACCTGACGCGGGTACGCGAGCTGTGTGACCAGTACAGCGCCGTGCTGATCATCGACGAAATCCAGTCCGGCCTGGGCCGCACCGGCCATTGGTGGGCGTGCGATCAGGAACAGGTGGTGCCCGACATCATGCTGGTCGGCAAAAGCCTGTCCGGCGGCTGCGTGCCGGTCAGCGCCATGGTCGCCAGCGCGGCCATTTATGCGCCGTTCAACCGCAACCCCACGGTGCACACCTCGACCTTTGGCGCCAACCCGCTGGCCATGGCGGCCGTGCAGGCCACGCTGCAGGTGATGGTGCAAGAGGACCTGGTGGCGCGGGCACGGCTGATGGGCCAGGACCTGCACGCACGTTTCAGCGCGCTGTTGCAGCGCATGGGCCTGGCCGAGCGCGTCACGTTGCGCAGTGCCGGCTTGCTGCTGGGCTTTGAGTTCAGCGACGCCTCGATCGCCGCGAACATGGTCATGGCCCTGATCGAGCAGCACATCATCGTGTGCCACTCGCTCAATGACCACCGCGTCGTGCGGCTTACACCGTCGCCGCTGCTCACCGCCCAGGACTGCAACTGGTTGATCGAGGGATTCGCCCAGGCGCTCACCACCTCTGTCTCACCCCTTTGATCTTTGGAGTTACCCCATGCAGGAAGTCAATGTCCAGGCACATATCCCCCATGCCTGCGCTGATGAAGTCTTCGCCGTGATCAGCGACTTCAGCCACTACGTCGAGCTGTGCGACTCGGTACGCAATATCACCATCAACAAGGTCAGCGACGACGTGTCGTTCACCTCCTGGGAGGTCAACTTCCACAGCGGCATTCTCAAGTGGCAGGAGCGCGACACGTTCAACGCTCAGACCCGCGAGATCCACTTCGAGCAAATGGCCGGCGATGTCGATCACTTCTCGGGCACCTGGCAAGTCCTGCCCGATGGCAAGGACGCAATTATCACCTTCACCTCGCGCTTTGACCTGGGCCTGCCGATGCTCGCCGACATGCTCGACCCCGTCGCGCAGAAGGCCATTCGCGAAAACATCCACTCGATCATCACCGGCCTGTTCCCGGCGAGCTACCTGAAGGCCTGAGCCATGTCACTGTCATTGTTAAACCGCTCGCGCGCCTTGCTTGACCGCTACGCCCCGGAGTTTGACGCGCGCCTGGCCGCCCTCGCCCTCGCCGAACGCGAAGCCCCCGAGAGCAGCGTCATCGCCCTGTTCAAGCAACACGGTCCGGTCGGGCTGCTGGTCAACCGCGCCGCCGGTTGGCTGGGTGCAGGCATCCTCGATGCCGTGCATGTGCAGATCGCCCTGGGCGCGCGGTCGCCCTCGCTGGCGGTGGCCAGCACCATGCACCAGTTTTCGGTGGCGAGCCTGTTGGCACTCACCCAAAACGGGGGCGGCGCCGAAGGTCTGTTGCTGGCGGCCGTTGCACAGAATCGTTTGTTGCTGTCCTCGGGGTTTGCCGAGGGCAACTCGGGCGCGGGCATCCTCGACTCGAACATGCAGGCCGTGCACACCCCCGAGGGCGTCTTGCTCAGTGGCAGCAAAAAACCCTGCTGCCTCGGCCGGTCGATGGACCTGCTCACCGCCAGCTATACCCGCCAGACCCCACAGGGCGAAGAGCTGATGGTGGCGTTGATTCCCGCCAACGCGCCAGGCATCAGCCGCGCGCCGTTCTGGCAGAACAACGCACTGGCCGCTGCCGAAAGCATCGAGGTACGCCTCAATGAAGTGCTGGTGCCCGAACGCATGCTGTTTTCCGCCGGCTACAAGCACCTGTTGGGCGACGTGCAAACCGTCGGTTTTATCTGGTTCGAACTGTTGATCTGCGCGTCCTACGTGGGTGCCTGCGCCGGCCTGATCGAGACGGTGACCGACGCAGGCCGCTGGACCGCGCATCACCGCGTGGACCTGGCGGCCAACCTGCAATTGGCAATCAGCGCGCTGGAAGGCGCGGCGCTGGATATCGAGCGCAATCCCCAGGACCTGCCGAACGTGCTGGCCCGTCTGCTGCTGGTGCGTTATGGCATCGAGCAGCTGCTGACCGAGCTGTCGGACCAGGCCCACGCGATGCTCGGCGGCATGGCATTTATCACCAGCAACCAGAGTTCGAACGGGTTGATGGCCTGCCGCGGCCTGCAATTTCACCCGCCGGCGAAGATCTCGATGGCGAGCAACCTCGACACCTATTTGTCCCACTCAACCTTCAGCATCGCCGGAGCGCACCCATGAACCTGCTCGGAAAAATCATCGTCATCAGCGGCTGCGCGCGTGGCCTGGGCCATGCCGCCGCCCGCAAACTCAAACAACAAGGCGCCACGGTGATTGGCCTGGACATTCTGGCGCCGCAGGAACCGGAACTGCTGGACGGGTTTTATCAGGTCGACCTGTGCGACCGCAGCGCGCTGGCGTCGGTGATCGGCGCTATCTCAACCGATTTCGGCGACATCGACATCCTAGTCAATAACGCCGGCACGCTGACCCTGGAACGCGGTGAAACCGGCGTCACCGACGAAGTCATCCGCGCAGTGGATGTAAACCTGTTTGCACCATGGCAATTGGTGGCCGGGTTCTTGCCGGGGCTGCTGCGCAAACGCGGCAAAGTGGTCAACGTATCCTCCCTCTTCGCCCTGGTGAATGCGCCTTATGTGGCCGCGTACGCCGCCAGCAAACGCGCGCTGAGCGCCTATTCGGACGTGCTGCGCATGCAGTATCGCGGGCAGCTGGATGTGGTCACGGTGTACCCGGGGTTCATCGATACGGCGATCCACTTGCAGGCTCAGCGGGTGGGGCTGTCGGTCAAGCGCCTGGTGACCTTCAAGCGGGGTGACAAGACGCTGCTGTCTCTGGAAGAAAAACTCGATGCAGCCTCTGACGGCCTGGTGCGCGCCTGCCGCACACACGGCTTGCGCAATCGCGGGCTGACCTTCATGGGCACGCTGGCCATGTACACCGCGCGCATCGCGCCAAGTGTGGTCGACGCCTTTATCGCCTTGCGCCTGCGCACGCTCACACGTGGCGGGCACCTGGCGCTCAAACCTGAACTGATCGAGTAACGCCTCGCCAATGGCCAGACAACTGCACCCCAAGCCCCAGGTCCGTCTCGACCGCGCCTTGTTCAAGGCGCGCACGGGCGAGTCGCTGCTGATCATCGCTTACGCCGTGTGCCTGTACCTGCTGCCCCTTGCCCTGTTTGTGTGGGTGGCAAACACGGCGCCCACCGTGTGGGTGCTGCTGTGTTCGCCCTTGCTGGTCGTGGCCGGATACGGATTGTTTCTGCAAGCGATCCTTGGGCATGAAGGCTTCCACTTCAACCTGAGCGGTAACCCGATGCACAGCTGCTACCTGGGCATTCTTACCAGTTCGCTGCTGCCGGGGTTCTGTGTGACCGGTTACTTCGTCGACCATTGGCAACATCATCGCTACAGCAACAGCGCCAAAGACCCGGACTACCGGCACTTCTCGCGCTATCGCACGCTGGCAAGCCGCATCGCGCTGTCGCGTTTGCTCGCGACCTCGAACTACCTGCAAGCCACCGTGCGCCTGGCGTTCGGCCCACTGAGCAGCCCTTCGCCGCTGCCCTTGAGCGCGGCGCAGGTGCAACGGCTGGCGCGCTGCAACATCGCCTGCCAGGTGGGCTGGTTGTGCGTGTACGCCGTGGCGCTGTGGCAGATCGATGGGTTGCTGCTGGGGTTTTGCGCGAGCCTTGCGGTGGCGTTCCTGGTCTCGGCCTTCAATGCCTATCAGGAACATGCGTTCAGCGAAGGCGATGAAGCACCGCCAGCGCGCTCGCGCACCTCGCGGCTGTGCACCTGGCTGCACGCCGGCGCGAACTTTCACCTGGAGCATCACTTTTATCCCGCGGTGCCGTGCTGGCGCCTGCCAAAAGTGCACCGCCAACTGTTGGACGCGGGCTGGTACACAGACCGGCAGTACTTACTGGAAAAGCACTTCGTCGCGTCCTTCAAGTACGCCACCCGCCGCCACCCCTACCGTGGAGACACGGTAAACGACTGAACACTCACCCAAACATTCCGAATGGATTTCCCGCCTGAAGACTCAGGCTGCAGGAGCATGTATGCCTTTTGATATCGACAGCCACATCGAAACCGAACGCAAGCAGTTATTCAGCCACCCGCTGTTCGCCACTATCCGCACGGTTGAAGACGTGCGCACGCTGATGGAATTTCACGTGTTCGCCGTGTGGGATTTCATGACCTTGCTCAAGCGCATCCAGCGCGATCTGACCTGCGTCGAGTTGCCGTGGGTGCCGCCGGTGCACATCACCGCCGCGCGCTTGATCAATGAAATCGTGGTGGGCGAAGAAACCGACGAACACCCGGACGGCGGCTTTATCAGCCACCTGGACCTGTACCTCACGGCAATGGATGAAATCGGCGCCGACAGTTCGGTGTTCCGGCGCTTCCTCGCTGCCATCCAGGCCAAGGTGCCGCTGGCCAAGGCCCTCAACGACCGCGACATCCCACTGGCCGCCAAAGTGTTCATGTGCCAGACCCTCGATGTGGCGCAGCACGGCTCGACCGAAGCGGTACTGGCGTACTTCTTCTTTGGCCGTGAAGACATCATCCCCGACATGTTCGGCCGCCTGCTGTCGCAATGGTCGGTGCGTGAAACCGATGTGCCGATGCTCACGTATTACCTCAAGCGCCACATCGAAATGGACGGCGACGATCACGGCCCGGCGGCCAAGCGCATCATCGCCGAAATCGTCACCACGCCCGCGCAACACCAACACATGATCGAAAGCGCCAAGACCGCGATCAACTCGCGCATCGACCTGTGGGATGGCGTGCATCACTTCCTCCAGGAAAAAGCGCAACACGCCGCCGACCGCCCTGTGCGTCAGGTTGAACACAGCGTCTGAGCCTCGCATGAACACAGGGAGTAGGACATGACCAAAGGCAAGCTTATAAAAATGACACTGTGCGTCGCCGTGGTGGGTGGGTTGCTGCTGCTCGGCTGGCAGCGCTGGCAGTATTCCAGCGCCTACGTGAGCACCGACAACGCCGAACTCGACGGCGTGATCATCCCGGTGCGGGCCAAGCTCTCGGGTGTGGTGATGAGCGTGCCGGTGATGGATAACGTCACCGTGGAAAGCGGCGACCTGCTGTTTCAGATACGCGACAGCGAATATCAATACCAGGTGCAGCAGCGCGAAGCACAGTGGCAAGCCTTGCTCGCCGCCGCCGGACGCAGCGGCAGCCCGGGTGCGCTGGACAGTCAGATTCTCGGCGCAGTCGCCATGCGCCAGGCCGCGCAAGCGGCGCTGGCACAGTCCAGTGCCAACCTGGAGCAGGCGCGCAACGACTACCAACGTGCCCGGCGCCTGGGCGCCCAGGGTGTGCTGAGCACTCAGGACCTGGAGCTGGCCAAGGCGCGTTTCGACGCGTTGAGCCATGCCCAGGAAGCGGCCCGCAGCAATGCCCAGGCCGCCGCGCAAAGCACGCTGGCCAACAAGGCCGAACTCAAGGTGCAGGACTATCGGATCGCGGCGGCGCAAGCCGAACTCGAGCAAGCCCGCATCAAATTGCATGACGCCCGCCAGACTGCGCCGGTGCGCAGTATTGTCTCGAAAAAAGAGGTCGAACCCGGCCAGTTCGTGGTTGCCGGCCAGAAGCTCTTGAGCCTGATCGCCACCGACCCGCTGTGGATCACCGCCAACTTCAAGGAAACCCAGGTTGGCCGCGTGCGCGTCGGCCAACACGCCAAGGTCACGGTGGATGCGTTTCCCGGCCACGCCTTCGACGGCGTGGTCGAAAGCCTGGCACCGGCGACCGGGGCGAAGTTCTCGCTGCTGCCCCAGGAAAACGCCACGGGCAACTTCACCAAGGTGGTGCAGCGCGTCCAGGTGCGGATCGCGCTCAAAGACGTGCCGGATGACTACAAGGCCGTGTTGAGCCCCGGCATGAGCGCCTTCGTCGAAGTCGCCACGCCAAACAACGCCAGCCAAACGCTATGAGGTCGCCGTACCTGATTGCGCTCACCGTGACGCTGGTGTCGATGATGGAGTTGCTGGACGTCACCATCGTCAACGTGGCGATTCCCAGCCTGATGGGCACCTATGGGGCGTCGGTCGATGAAATCTCGTGGGTCTCCACCGGCTACGTGGTGGCCAACGTGGTGATTCTGCCGGTCAGCGGCTGGCTGTCTGCCTGGTTCGGGCGGCGCCGGTATTACCTGGTCTCCACGGCCGTGTTTGTGCTGGCGTCGGTAGGCTGCGCGTTCTCCGCTGAGCTGTGGCAACTGGTGGCATTTCGGGTGCTGCAGGGGTTGGCGGGCGGCGGCTTGCTGGGGATTTCCCAGGCGATCATCTACGACGTGTTCCCCAAAGAAAAGGTCAGCAGCGGCATGGCGCTGTACGGCGTCGGCGTAATGATGGGGCCGACCCTTGGGCCGACAGTCGGTGGCTATCTGATCGACACCTTGTCATGGCACTGGATCTTCCTGATCAACGTGCCCATCGGCGCCGTGGCCCTGTTGCTGTGCTGGCTGTGCATCGGCGATTCGGCCAACGAGCAAAAACCCAGCAGTGTTGACTACAGCGGTTTCTGCCTGTTGGCGCTGGGGGTCGGCAGTTTGCAGATCCTGCTCGAGCGCGGCGAGCATTGGGACTGGCTGGAATCCAACTGGACCGTGGCCTGCCTGTTGCTCAGCAGCTTTAGCCTGGTGGGGTTTTTCTGGTGGGAACGGCGCGCGGCCAACCCGATCGTCAACGTCGCGCTGTTTCAGAACCGCGAGTTCCTGATGGGCTGCATCTGCGCATTTTGCGTGGGCTTCGGGCTGTACAGCACCTTGTTCATGGTGCCGCTGTTTTTGCAGACGTTGCTGGCGCAAAGCGCGTACCAGAGCGGGCTGGTGATTTTTCCCGGGGCGGTGGCCAGCGCCATCAGTACCTTGGTGATCGGCAAGCTGTCCCAGGAAAACAAGATCGACGAACGCGTGTTCGTGACCTTGGGCATCGTCATGTACTGCTACGCGATGTTCCTGCACACCCAGTTCACCCTCGACAGCAACCCGGACACGCTGTACTGGCCGCTGGTGATCCGCGGGCTGGGCCTGGGCATGATCTTCGTGCCGCTGACCAACCTGGCGATGCGCCGCCTGCCGCTGACGTTGATCTCCGGCGCCTCGGGCGTATTGAACCTGATGCGCCAACTGGGCGGCAGCGTCGGCATCGCCATCGCTGCAACGCTGCTCACACGGTTTTCGTGGGAGCGCTATCGCCTGCTCTCCGAGCACGTGACCGAGTCCAGCCTGATCGCCAATGGCTGGGGCGGCGTGGAATCCAACCCGCTGTTCCTCTCGCTCAGCCTTGCCAGCCATCAACAAGCCCTGGCCTTGATGCCTTACCTGCAAGCGCGTGAACAAGCGCAAATGCTGGCCTTCAGCATGCTGTTCGGCACCTTGGGCGCCGTTATGGCCATTGGCATTCCCATGGTGCTGATGATGCGCAGAAGCACCCTCAGCCGATAATTTTTTGTGGAGCACCTAACCTTGCGTATTCCAGGGCTGCATCTAAAACACCTCACCCTGCTCACCTGCCTGGGCGGGCTTGCCCTCGCCTGCTGCCCGACCTGCGCGTCGGCAGAGGACTTGTACCAGCTGTATCAAAAAGCGCTGAGCCACGACATGAAGTTCGCCGCCGCCCAGGCCCAGCAACTGGCCACGGCGGAAAAAGAACCGCAAAGCCGCGCCAACCTGCTGCCGGACCTGTCCGTCACGGGCGGCGCCGCCTGGGTCGATGCCGAGGATTCCAACGATTACCACCGCAACCGCAACAACACCAATGCTTACGCGGTGGTGCTCACTCAGCCGCTGTTGCGCTGGCAGAACGTAATCGCCCACGACCAAAGCAAATTGCTGATCAGCGCCAGCGAAGTGCAGACCGAACAGGCGCGCCAGGACCTGATGCTGCGCGTGGCCCGCGCCTATTTTGAGGTGTTGCTCAACCAGGAGCTGTTGAACACCCGCACACAACAACTGCAAACCTTGCAGGAGAGCCAGGACCGCACACGGCGTTTACTGGCTGACGGCGCCGCTACCGCCAATGCGCTCGAACAAGTGCAGGCCAAGTACGACCAGGCCTTCGCCGAGCAGATTGCCGCACGCGGCGCGCTGGACATCGCCACTGAAACGCTGACCCAATTGACCGCCGCTCAGGCGCGGCCGTGGTCGGGCAAGGAGCCGCAATTCAGCGCCCCGGTGCCTGCGGCCATCGGCGAATGGGCAAGCACCGCGCAACAAGGCAACCTGGCCGTGCAGCGTGCGCAGATCACCCAGCGCCTGGCCGAAATGGACATCGACAAGGAACAGGCCGGCCACTTGCCGACCCTCGACCTGATCGCCGCCCACGGCCGCTTTGCCTCGGTGGGTGGCGATGTGTACGACGTCACGCTGCCGGAAAACCGCTATAACCAGACCGTGGTCGGGGTCAAGTTGAGCGTGCCGCTTTACGGCGGTGGCCGCACCAGCAGCCGCGTGCGCGAAGCCCATGCGCTGCAAAGCAAGGCCCTGGATGAGGTTGAAGACGCGCGCCGCAACGCCGGGTTGATGGCGCGCCAGGCGTACCTGCAAGTCACCAGCGGCATGAGCCAATACCAGGCGCTCAAGCAGGCGCTCAAGTCCAGCCAGGTTAACCTGGCGTCGGTCACCCACGGCTTTGAAGCCGGCTCACGCATCAACACCGACGTGCTGGATGCGCAGCAGAAAGTCACCGACACCCAGCAGCGTTTGGCCCAGCAGCGCTACAGCATCTTGCTGGCCCAATTGAACCTGCTGGCCTCCACCGGCAACCTGAGCGAGGTGCGTTTGCGCGAAGTCAGCCGCCTGCTGGACTGAAAAACCGCGCGGGCGTTCCTTGCAGCCCGCGCAACAGTCTTTTGTCATCACTCCTATTGATAGCTCCCTAACGAAACCCGCATCCTAGAGGGCTAATCTCGCGCTTATATCATTCCGAATGATAGTTACCTTTGCTTCATTCGATTCGTGACATAGCACCTCGCCGCGCATGATCCGCCCATCTCAATACATTGGCGGATGCACTTCATGGAACAGTCACTCAAACATTTGCGCTTCCCCTTGGCGATTTTGGCCGTGGTGGTGATGAGCGCATGCGGCAAGACCCCGGAACAAGCGGCCGCCATGCCTCCTGCGAAAGTCAGTGTGGCCAAGGTGCTCGAACAACCGGTCAACGAGTGGGACGAATTCACCGGTCGCCTGGAAGCTCCGGAAACCGTGCAGATTCGTCCGCGCGTGTCCGGCCAGATCGATCAAGTGGCCTTCACTGAAGGCGCCCTGGTGAAAAAGGGCGACTTGCTGTTCCAGATCGACCCGCGTCCGTTCCAGGCTGAAGTGCGCCGCCTCGAAGCCCAGCTTGCCCAAACCAAAGCCGCCGCCACCCGTAGCGATAACGAAGCGCAACGTGGCGACCGCCTGCGTCAGAGCAATGCGATCTCCGCCGAACTGGCCGACTCGCGCACCACCGCCGCCCAGGAAGCCCGCGCCGCAGTGGCCGGGATTCAGGCGCAGCTGGACCTGGCCAAGTTGAACCTGAGCTTTACCCGCGTGACCGCACCGATCAGCGGCCGTGTCAGCCGTGCCGAAATCACCGCCGGCAACCTGGTGACCGCCGACGTCACCGCGCTGACCAGTGTGGTCTCCACCGACAAGGTCTACGCCTACTTCGACGCCGATGAGCGCGTGTACCTCAAGTACACCCAGCTGGCGCGCGAAGGCCGTCGCGGTGCAACCACTCCGGTGTACCTGGGCCTGTCCAACGAAACCGGCAACCCGCACCTGGGCCAGATGAACTTCGTCGACAACCAGGTCAACCCGGCCACCGGCACCATCCGTGGTCGCGCCGTGTTCGATAACAGCAAGGGCGAATACACCCCAGGCCTGTATGCACGCTTGAAGCTGGTCGGCAGCGGCACTTACTCCGCCGTGCTGATCAACGATGAAGCCGTCGGCACTGACCTTGGCAAGAAGTTCGTGCTGGTGATGGACGGCGACAAGCCTGCGTATCGCTCGGTGGAACTGGGGCCGAAGATCGAAGGCCTGCGCATCGTGCGCAGCGGTTTGAACAAGGACGACACCATCGTCGTGAAGGGCTTGCAGCGTATTCGCCCGGGGTCGCCGGTTGCACCGGAAACGATCCCGATGGCCAGCAAGGAAACCCTCGCCGCCTTGGCACAACAACGACAAGCGCTTGAAGCCAGCAACCTGGAACAAGTGGCGCCGGATAAAGCCGCGCCCAAAGTTGCCAGCGTCGCGACTCCACGCGGTTAAGGGATACAACTCAAGATGAATTTTTCCAAGTTCTTCATTTCGCGGCCGATCTTCGCAGCGGTGCTGTCGCTGTTGATCCTGATTGCCGGCGCGATCTCGCTGTTCCAGCTGCCGATCAGCGAATACCCGGAAGTGGTACCGCCGACCGTCGTGGTACGCGCCAACTTCCCGGGCGCCAACCCTAAAGTCATCGGTGAAACCGTGGCCGCTCCGCTGGAGCAAGCCATCACCGGCGTCGAGAACATGCTGTACATGTCCTCGCAGTCGACCGCCGACGGCAAACTGACCCTGACCATCACCTTCGCCCTGGGCACCGACCTGGACAACGCGCAGGTACAGGTGCAGAACCGTGTGACACGGACTCAGCCAAAACTGCCTGAGGAAGTGACGCGCATCGGTATCACCGTAGACAAGGCGTCTCCCGACCTGACCATGGTGGTGCACATCACCTCCCCGGATCAGCGCTACAACATGCTCTACCTGTCCAACTACGCGATCCTCAACATCAAGGATGAGTTGGCGCGGCTGGGCGGCGTGGGCGACGTGCAGTTGTTCGGCATGGGCGACTACTCCCTGCGTGTGTGGCTGGACCCGAACAAGACCGCCTCGCGCAACCTGACCGCAACGGATGTGGTTACGGCCATTCGCGAGCAGAACCGCCAGGTGGCGGCCGGTGCATTGGGCGCGCAACCTGCACCCAATGACACCAGCTTCCAACTGTCGGTCAACACTCAGGGCCGCCTGGTCACTGAGGAAGAGTTCGAAAATATCGTGATTCGTGCCGGTGCTAACGGCGAAATCACGCGGTTGAAAGACATCGCGCGGGTTGAGCTGGGTTCCAGCCAGTACGCCCTGCGTTCGTTGATCGACAACCAGCCGGCTGTGGCGATCCCGATCTTCCAGCGCCCCGGCTCCAACGCCATCGACATCTCCAATGAAGTGCGCGCCAAGATGGCGGAGCTGAAACAGAGCTTCCCGGAAGGCATGGATTACCGCATCGCCTATGACCCGACGGTCTTCGTGCGCGGTTCCATCGAAGCCGTGGTTCATACCCTGTTTGAAGCACTGATCCTGGTAGTGCTGGTGGTGATCCTGTTCCTGCAGACCTGGCGCGCGTCGATCATTCCGCTGGTGGCAGTGCCGGTTTCGTTGATCGGTACCTTTGCGGTGATGCACCTGTTTGGCTTCTCGCTCAATGCGCTGTCGCTGTTCGGACTGGTGTTGGCGATTGGTATCGTGGTGGACGACGCCATCGTGGTGGTGGAGAACGTCGAACGTAACATCGAGTTGGGACTGGAACCGTTCCCGGCCACTGAAAAAGCCATGAGCGAAGTGACCGGCCCGATCATCGCCACTGCGTTGGTGCTGTGTGCGGTGTTCATTCCGGCAGCGTTTATCAGCGGCTTGACCGGGCAGTTTTACAAGCAGTTCGCCTTGACCATTGCGATTTCGACGGTGATCTCGGCGTTCAACTCGCTGACCTTGTCCCCGGCCCTGGCTGCCGTCTTGCTCAAGGGTCATAACGCCCCCAAGGACCGTTTTTCCAAGGCACTCGACAAGGTGTTCGGCGGCTGGTTGTTCCGTCCGTTCAACCGATTCTTCGAGAAGGCCAGCCATGGTTACGTCGGCACCGTACGCCGGGTGATTCGCGGCAGCGGCATCGCACTGTTCCTGTACGCCGGGCTGATGGTGCTGACCTGGTTGGGTTTCGCCCATACCCCCACCGGTTTCGTACCGGCCCAGGACAAGCAGTACCTGGTGGCCTTCGCGCAATTGCCGGACGCCGCGAGCCTGGACCGCACCGAAGATGTGATCAAGCGCATGTCGGACATCGCCATGAAGCAGCCGGGCGTGGAAAGCGCGATCGCCTTCCCCGGCCTGTCGATCAACGGTTTTACCAACAGCCCGAACAACGGCATCGTGTTCGTGACCTTGAAGCCGTTCGATGAACGTAAAGACCCGAGCCTGTCGGCCGGCGCGATTGCCGGTGCACTGAACGGCAAGTACAGCAGCATCGAAGAAGCCTACATGGCGATCTTCCCGCCGCCGCCGGTACAGGGCCTGGGCACGATTGGCGGGTTCCGCCTGCAGATCGAGGACCGTGGCAACCTGGGTTACGACGAGCTGTACAAAGAAGTGCAGAACGTCATCACCAAAAGCCGTGGCGTGCCTGAATTGTTCGGCCTGTTCACCAGCTACACGGTCAACGTGCCGCAGGTTGATGCGGCCATCGACCGTGAAAAAGCCAAGACCCACGGCGTGGCCGTCAGCGACATCTTCGACACCCTGCAGATCTACCTGGGTTCGTTGTATGCCAACGACTTCAACCGCTTCGGGCGTACCTATCAGGTCAACGTGCAGGCCGAGCAACAGTTCCGCCAGGATGAAGACCAGATCGGCCAGCTGAAAGTGCGTAACAACAAGGGCGAGATGATCCCGCTGGCGACCTTTATCAAGGTCAGCGACACCTCGGGCCCGGACCGCGTGATGCACTACAACGGTTTTATCACCGCTGAAATCAACGGCAACGCCGCACCGGGCTACAGCTCCGGCCAGGCCCAGGCCGCGATTGAGAAGCTGCTGAAAGAGGAACTGCCCAACGGCATGACCTACGAGTGGACTGACCTGACTTATCAGCAAATCCTCTCGGGCAACACCGCGCTGTTCGTGTTCCCGCTCTGCGTACTGCTGGCGTTCCTGGTACTGGCCGCCCAATACGAAAGCTGGAGCCTGCCACTGGCGGTGATCCTGATCGTACCGATGACGCTGCTGTCGGCCATTACCGGGGTAATCATCTCGGGCGGCGACAACAACATCTTCACCCAGATCGGCTTGATCGTACTGGTGGGCCTGGCGTGCAAGAACGCGATTCTGATCGTCGAATTCGCCAAGGATAAACAGGCCGAGGGGCTCGATCCACTGGCCGCGGTACTGGAAGCCTGCCGCTTGCGTCTGCGGCCGATTCTGATGACCTCGTTCGCGTTCATCATGGGCGTGGTGCCCCTGGTGTTGTCCAGCGGTGCCGGTGCCGAGATGCGTCATGCCATGGGTGTGGCGGTGTTCTCCGGGATGATCGGCGTGACCTTCTTCGGTCTGTTGCTGACGCCAGTGTTCTACGTACTGATCCGTCGCTATGTGGAGCGCCAGGAAGCGCGCAAAGCGGCCAAGGCCTTGAAGCTGGAGACACAGCAATGAGCGTGAAAGTATTCCTGCCGAGCTTGCTGGTATTGGCGCTGAGCGCTTGTGCCGTGGGTCCGGATTACAAAACCGAGAAACTGGAGGCGGCCAACATCACGGCCGCCGCCGACACCAAAAGTTATGACCACGCCAAGTACGAAGGCATCTGGTGGCAGCAGTTCGACGACCCGACCCTCGACCAACTGGTGACCCAGTCGTTGAACGGTAACCGCGACTTGCGCGTAGCCTTTGCCCGTCTGCGAGCGGCGCGCGCGATTCGCGATGACGCGGCCAACGACATCATGCCGGTGGTCACCAGCCGTGCCAGCAGCGACGTGGGCAAAGGCCAGATCCCGGGCCAGACCACCAAGCGCGTCAACAGCGAGCGCTACGACCTGGGCCTGGACATGGCCTGGGAAGTGGATTTGTTCGGCCGCATCCGCCGCAACCTGGAAGCCAGCGATGCTGACCAACAGGTTGCCGAAGCCGACCTGTACCAACTGCAAGTCACCATGATTGCCGAGCTGGTGGACGCCTACGGTCAACTGCGCGGTGCGCAATTGCGTGAACGCATCGCCCTGGACAACCTGAAGAACCAGCAGGAATCGCGCACCATTACCGTCAGCCTGCGCGATGCCGGCGTCGGTGATCAGCTCGATGTGGAACGCGCCGACGCACGCCTGGCCGCGGTTGAAGCCAGCGTGCCGCAACTGCAGGCCGAGCAAGTGCGCGAGCGTAACCGCATCGCCACCCTCCTCGGCCAGCGCCCCGACAAGCTGACTGTGGACCTGAGCCCCAAAGACCTGCCGGCGATTGCCAAGGCGTTGCCCATTGGCGACCCGGGGCAGCTGCTGCAGCGTCGTCCGGACATCCTCAGTGCCGAACGCAAACTGGCGGCCGCCACCGCGCGTATCGGCGTGGCCAAGGCCGACCTGTTCCCACGGGTCAGCCTCAGCGGCTTCCTCGGCTTTACGGCCGGACGCGGTTCGCAGATCGGGTCTGCCGCAGCGAATGCCTGGTCCCTCGGCCCAAGCATCACCTGGGCGGCGTTTGACCTGGGCAGCGTGCGAGCGCGGTTGCGCGGCGCGAACGCCGAGGCCGATGGCGCCCTGGCAACCTATGAGCAACAAGTGCTGCTGGCGTTGGAAGAATCGGAAAATGCTTTCAGTGATTACGGCAAACGCCAGCAGCGCCTGGTCTCGCTGATCCGTCAGAGTGAATCAAGTCGCGCGGCGGCCGACCTTGCGGCGATCCGCTACCGCGAAGGCACGGTGGATTTCCTGGTGCTGCTTGACGCGCAACGTGAGCGTCTGGCCGCTGAAGACTCCCAGGCCCAGGCCGAAGTGGACTTGTATCGCGGGATTGTCGCGATCTACAAGGCCCTCGGTGGTGGCTGGCAGCCGGACACGGTGGTCGCCAGCAGTAAATGATGTAAAGCGCTCCTTTGGTTGGTCGCATCCAGCCAATTTTTAGCCCCACGCCCCCTTCGGTCGTGGGGCTTTTTTTGACTACTCCGCTGCTAAAAGCGTTATCGCATAGGCTACACAGGACATGCCAACGACAACACAACCAATAAATTCATCGGTTTAACGATGTTACCAAGGATCTATTGGGTACTGTCTATGACTCTCATCCTTTCACGCCAGCAGGTGTTGAGGTAGAAAAAGCAGGTGAGGTACCTAAGTACTTGAACAGAAAGCCGGATCAAACAGTTGAAATATTTTTGCTCCCCTCTTGGTAACAATCCAAAACTCTGTTGAAATCACAGGCTCGTTGAAATATTTAACAATGGATGGTTTATGGCGCTTTTTAAAAATGAAGCAGCAATGCAGAGCTGGATGGAGAAACAGCTAAAGTGCGTTGATGGCTTTTCAGAGCTACTCATTTCAAGTGATGTTCCACCGCCCACAACAACGGAAGAGGAGTCTATAACGAAGAGCTATGAGTTCTGCTTAAAAGCGCTCAACCAAAATATAGTCATTTCCGCCAACGAAAATATATCCCTTGATCCCTCAGACATACTAAAGCCAGATTTCATTCTTTACTCCACCGAGAGTGAAGCCGTAGTAATTATTGAACTGAAAAACTTGGCTGGCCCCTCGCGACAAGCAGGCACCGAGCTAGGCGCCTATACTGCTGAAATCAAACAATACCTCCCTCTTATTGCTGGCTCTGACGTACTCAGCATTGTCGTATCCACGCATTGGCCAGCTTTACTCAAACATCATATATTTAATGAAATAGTGTGGGGGGACAAGTGTGCTTTATGCCTAAGACCGATCGAGCAAAACAAAAAAATCATGTTGGAGTTAGTCCCGCCTAATGAAATGATAGAGGGAAGTCTCGCTGTCTCTTTAAGCGAGGAGCATTTAGGAGGATTCCATGTATCACTATATGATATGAACCTCTACTCCGGTGGCGCGAGAAACCGTATTGACATCTACATTGAGCAAATGAAAACAGCAGCTAAGTATGTCGCTGCCAAAGGGCGAGAACAGGGCAATAACGGCTTTGCTTTTTTATGGAAAAATGAACGCAAAGATACGCTAGCACCATACTTTATCACGATCGTCAATATCGCCCCCTTTAAAATGCTCGAACGTTTTGCTCATACTATTGACATTCTAAACAACTCAATTTTAGATAGAATTATAAAAAACGTCGTCATCGAATACTCTCCCGATGGGCACGGCGCATCAATCGGCGCTCAATCTGAGGATGCAATCCAGTTTCTTAGTACATTTTGTTCCGCGCAACCAGAAGGTTTTCTAAGCTGGCCGGACCTCAAAGCCTTCATGATGGAGTCTTCAAATTTAATTTCTTTCGAGGCTTGGGGTATATTTGAGAAAACGTTATTTAGCGAACTTGAAAAAGAGTATGCAGGGGGCAATATAACACTTAGGTCCAACGACCCCAACCTGGGATTAAAAGCGTTAAGCAAAGTCATTGATAGTAATTATAATTACACTGATTTACGATATTTCTATACCGACTCACTCGAGGACGAGGACGAGGATTGCTTTCTTCGTTGCAATGACAGCACAGATGAAAAATTTTAATCATTTGCCCCCCTCTGCGTGATAATGCATCCGGGCGATGCGTCCGCAAACAAGCTAACTTCCGCAGAAGAACACACCTGTAGTGTCTCATTTTCCTCGCACCTTCAACTCGCCTCATTCAGGATCAAACTACGGTAATGCCCGGGATTGGATCCCGACCACTTGCGAAATGCCTTGTAGAACGAACTGGCATCGGCAAACCCCAGCCGCGCAGCAATCTCGGCAAAGCTGATATTCGCTTCGGCCAGCCAGACGATCGCCAGTTCCTTGCGCACGCTGTCCTTGAGCCCTTGATAAGTCTGGCCCTCATCTGCCAGACGGCGGCGCAGGGTCGAGGCGGAAATACACAGACTGGCCGCTAGGCCGTCGGTTTCCGGCCACAGGTCGGGCGACATCTGGCGTAGATCGTGCTTGATCCGCGTGGCGAGGCTATCCGGGTCGCGGTACTTGACCAATATGTTGGCCGGCGCATGGGCAAGAAAGCGCTTGAGTTCTTCCGGGCTGCGCTTGATCGGCAGGTCCAGGCAGTCTGCAGAAAAGATCATGCGTGTGCGCGGCCGATCAAAACGCAGGTTGTCAGAGAACATCACCCGGTAATCGTCGTAAAAGTCCGGCTGCGCACAGCGCAGCTCAATCGCAAGGATCGGGATGCGCCGGCCGGCCAGCCAACAGGCGACGCCGTGCACAATCATCCAATAGGTGAAGTAGGTAAACGCGCGTTTGGGCGCAGGTTCCGCCAACACGATTTCCGCCAGGCTCTGTTGGTGCACCAACTGCGCGGGCATTTGCTCAAGCATCAGGGACAGAAACCCCAGGCCGGTTTGCAGGGCCGCGCCCAGATTGGGTTGCGCCATGGCGGCGCGGCACAGGAACGCCAGGCTGCCGGACTTGAGCTTGCGCGGGTCCATCCCAAAAAATTCATCATCCGTGCGCCGCGCCAGCAACCGCCACAAGCGCGCGTAAGCGGTGGCCGGCACGCGGGCACCGGGCTGCTCGAGCCAGGCCGGATCAATCCCGACCTTGCTCAACGCTTCAACCGTCGCCGCCCCCGGCGCGCAGCTCTGCGACAGGGCTTCGCGCACGAGGTGGATGGAAATGCTGTCTTTTTCCGACATGGGAAATGGGCTTATCGGCTGTACATGAAGATGGGGTGCATCATAAGGGCGGTTGCGATTCGCCACCACCGTTCAGCCGCAGTTCAGCAAAGCGCAACATTCCCTGTTTAGTAATGAGTATCATTATGTTACAAATTAGCATCCTATCCAGTCATGATGCGGTGCCGAATGCTCGTTCCCTTTCTAATCATGCTACGCGAAGGCATTGAAGCAGCATTGATCGTTGGCATCATCGCCAGTTACCTGCAACAAACCGGCCGCGGCCAGTGGATGCCCGCAGTATGGATCGGCGTGTTCCTCGCCGCTGCCCTGGCCCTGCTGGTAGGCGGTGGCCTGGAGCTGGTCAGCGCCGAATTCCCGCAAAAACAACAGGAATTGTTCGAAGGTGTGGTCGGCCTGGTGGCCGTCGGCATTCTCAGCTCGATGGTGTTCTGGATGCGCAAAGTAGCGCGCTCCATCAAGCATTCCCTGCACGAATCCCTGGACCACGCGCTGGCCGGCTCCAAGCATCAGGTGATCGCGCTGATCGCCATGGTGTTTTTCGCCGTGGCCCGTGAAGGCCTGGAGACGGTGTTCTTCCTGCTCGCGGTGTTCCAGCAGAGCGAAGGCCCGGGCGCGCCGATTGGCGCCCTGCTCGGCCTGATCCTGGCGATCGTCGTCGGTTTCCTGATCTACACCGGCAGCATGCGCTTGAACCTGGGTGCGTTCTTTCGCTGGACCGGCTTGTTCATCCTGGTGGTGGCCGCCGGCATCCTCGCCAACTCGGTACAAGCCCTGCACGAAGCCGGGGTGTGGAACCACCTGCAAACCGTCTTGTTCGACTTCAGCGCGACACTGCCGATGGATGGCCCATTGGGCTCGGTGCTGGCCGGGATGTTCGGCTATCAGGATGCACCGACCATCAGCACCCTGGGCGCGTATCTGATTTACCTGGTGGTGGCGCTGGTGATGTTCTTCCTGCCGTCCGCCCCACCCAAGCCTGTCGCTAACACCTCTTCCGTTTCCAGCCAGTAAGGACCGTCTCTTGTCCAACCCAACCCCTCAACCGGCTCTGCCTTCCCGCGCCTTGCGCTGGGCGGTGGCCGGCTCGGTGGTCGTGATGATCGGCGCCGGTGCGCTGTTCTATTACGCCTCGCAATTGGCCGCCGCCAAACGTCAGACCAACCACAATGAAATCGCAGTGACCATCCATGGCCACGCCTGCGAACCCAACGCGTTGACCGTGCCCGCCGGGCACGCGAGCTTTCGCATCATCAACCGCTCCGACCGCGCAGTGGAGTGGGAAATCCTCGACGGCGTGCTGGTGATCGAGGAGCGCGAAAATATCGCCCCCGGCCTGAGCCAGGTGATCAACGCCAACCTGCTGCCCGGCGACTATGCAATCACCTGCGGGCTGTTGAGCAACCCGCGCGGCACGTTGCACGTGACGCCGACGGCTGAGTCCGACGCCCAGGCCAAGGCCAAGCCGTCGATGGTGGCGTTTATCGGCCCGCTGTCGGAGTTCCGCGTGTACCTGAGCGGCCAGGGCAGTGCGCTGGTCAAGGCCGTTACGGCGCTGGCGCAGGCCATTGAAGCCGGCGACCTGGCTCAGGCGCAGGCGCTCTACGTGCCAGCCCGTGAGGCCTACCAGCGCCTGGCGCCGGCTTCGCAACGCCTGGCCGAGCTGGATAACGCCATCAACGCACGCGCCGACTACTTTGAAAAACGCGAGCAAGACCCGGCGTTCAGCGGCTTCCATCGCCTCGAATACAGCCTGTTCCAGCAGCACAGCCTGGAGGGCCTGGCCCCGATCGCGCAACGCCTGGTCGCCGACGTCACCACGCTCAAGCAACAACTGCTGGCCCAATCGCTGCCGCCGGAACAACTGGTGAGCATTGTGGTGCGCAACCTCAACAGCCTGGCGGATGTACGCGCCGCCAGCGGTGAAGAGGAACGCTACAGCCACATCGACCTGAATGGCTTTGCCGCCAACCTGGAAGCCGCCCACAAGGTGGTCGAGCTGATGCGCCCGTTGCTGACCAAATCCGCAGCTGACCTGCTGCCGAAAATCGACAGCGCCCTCGCCGCCTTCGATACCGCGCTCAATGCGTTGAAAGTCGACGGCCAGTACAGCCGCTACGACAGCGTTACGGCCGATCAGCGCAAGCAGATCGCCGACAAGGCCAAGGCTCTGGCCGTTGCACTCGATGGAATCGACCCCGCCCTTGGCCTTTCCGGCCTGCAGTGAAGACGACCTACTACATGAGTGATTCAGAACAGTTTTCCCCGCAACGTCGCCGTGTCCTGTTGGGCATGGCGGCCACCGGCGCCGCGATTGCCGGCAGCAGCTTGAGCTGCCCGGCCATGGCGGCTGCGGCGGCCGAGCAAGTCACCACTGCACCGCGCAGTGACAAGACGCAGGACCACCAGGATTTTTTCGGCAAGCACCAGAGCGGCATCGTCACCCCACGCCCGGCCTGCGGCATGCTGGTGGCATTCGACGTACTGGCCACTGATCGCGAAGACCTGGAGCGTCTGTTTCGCACATTGAACGAGCGCATCAGCTTCCTGATGACCGGCGGCACCGTGCCGCAGGTCGACCCGAAACTGCCGCCTACCGATTCCGGCATTCTGGGCCCGGTGGTCACGCCGGATAACCTGACCATCACCGTGTCCGTCGGCGAGTCGCTGTTCGATGAGCGCTTCGGCCTCACCGCCGTCAAACCCAAGCGCCTGAGCCGCATGGTCGGCTTCCCCAACGACGCATTGGAGCCGGCGCAGTGCCACGGCGACCTGAGCCTGCAGTTCAGCTCAAACACCCCGGACACCAATATCCACGCCCTGCGCGACATCGTCAAAAACTTGCCGGACCTGTTGCTGGTGCGCTGGAAACAGGAAGGCAGCGTGCCGCCGCAGGCGCCAGCCAAACCCGGCGAGCCTGCGCAGAGCGCGCGTAATTTTCTCGGTTTTCGTGACGGTTCGGCCAACCCGAACTCCAACGACGACAAGGCCATGGACCAGATTGTCTGGGTGCAGCCCGGCAGCGACGAACCCGCCTGGGCCGCCAACGGCAGCTACCAGGCCGTGCGCATCATTCGCAATTTCGTCGAGCGCTGGGACCGTACCCCGCTGCAAGAGCAGGAAAGCATTATCGGGCGCATCAAACCCACCGGCGCGCCCATGGATGGCGACAAGGAAACCCAGGTTCCCGACTACAGCAAGGACCCGGAAGGCAAGCTGACCAAGCTCGATGCTCACATCCGCCTGGCCAACCCGCGCACCCCGCAGACTCAGGCCAACCTGATCCTGCGTCGGCCGTTCAACTACTCCAACGGCGTCAACAAAAACGGTCAGCTGGACATGGGGCTGTTGTTCATCTGCTACCAGGCTGACCTGGAGAAAGGCTTTATCAGCGTGCAAACCCGGCTCAACGGCGAGCCTCTGGAGGAGTACCTCAAGCCAGTCGGCGGCGGGTATTTCTTCACCTTGCCAGGGGTCACCGGGCCTGCGGATTTCATCGGGCGCACGCTGCTCGCTGCAACGCACCCTCAAACCACTGCCAACACCTAAAACAAACCAGAGCGGAAAAACGTCCCATGAAGAAGTCGACTATCGCGTTGTCGTTGTTAATGACCCTCTCGCCGCTGGCAGCATTCGCCGCTACCGCGCCTCTGGACCTGGTAGGCCCGGTGTCGGACTACAAGATCTACGTCACAGAAGAAATCGGTGAGCTGGTCACCCAGACCAAGGCGTTCACCGACGCCATCAACAAGGGCGACCTGGCCACCGCCCAGAAGCTCTATGCCCCGACCCGTGTTCACTATGAGTCCATCGAGCCGATCGCCGAGCTGTTCAGCGACCTCGACGCCTCGATTGACTCGCGCGTTGACGACCACGAAAAAGGCGTGACCGCTGAAGACTTCACCGGCTTCCACCGCATCGAGTACGTGCTGTTCTCCGAGAAGACCACCAAAGGCCTCGAAGCGCTGACCGCCAAACTCAACACTGACGTCAACGACCTGAAAACCCGGGTTGACGGCCTGACCTTCCCACCTGAGAAAGTGGTCGGCGGTGCCGCTGCCCTGCTGGAAGAAGTGGCGGCCACCAAGATCTCCGGTGAGGAAGACCGTTACAGCCACACTGACCTGTATGACTTCCAGGGCAACATCGACGGCGCGAAGAAAATCGTCGACCTGTTCCGTGGTCAGCTCGAGAAGCAAGACAAGGTCTTCCTGACCAAAGTCGACAAGAACTTCGCTGCCGTGGACAAAATCCTGGCCAAGTACAAAACCAAGGACGGCGGCTTTGAGACCTACGACAAAGTGAAGGAAAACGACCGCAAGGCCCTGGTAGGCCCGGTCAACACCTTGGCTGAAGACCTGTCGACCCTGCGCGGCAAGCTCGGCCTGAACTGATAAAAAGCCCCAGGCCCTGCACTTGAGCCAGTGCAGAGTCTGGGGCTTATTCAGCGTAGCGCCGGGTTTGCCCTCTTAGACGGCCTACGGGGTTGTCGATTTGAAGTCTGGCAACGGCGTGGCATCCGCCCTCCCCGTTTTTGGATTGATCGCATACCAGAAGCCATTGACCCTGGACGCGACCACGGCGACGCCCTGGCTGGTTCCAGCCACGCCCGTCGGCGCAGGCGCGGGTGCAGGATCCCACCCTCCCGCCAACCAGTAAGCCCTCAACTTCTCCTCAACCGTGAGCAAGTGTGGCGCGGCCTTGCCCAGCATCGAAGCACTGGGGGCCAGATGCGACAGTTTGAACAGGCCCTTGATAGCGGCATTTACCAATTGCGCATACCCGTCCGCCGGATTCATCACCGCACTGGAGAACAACGCCGATTCCTTGACGAAATTGAAGGCCCTGTCGCCAAAGCTCGCCACCGGCTTTGTCCAGGCAATTTTGGGCCTGGCCGGCGCCACAGTGCCGCCCAGCCGGCGAACCAGACCGCCTACCGGGTTGGGCGTGAGCGTCTTGGCCGTGCGCAGCAATGAGCGGGCCTGGCCTCCCGCGCCGATAACCAGCCCGCCCACGTCCAACGACAAGGCAAACAGGCCCTTGCCGATATTCCCGTCCGCAAACTCCTGATAAGCCCCCACGAACGGCACAAGCCCCTTCAAGATGGCCTTGTCACGACCCAGGACTTCCCGCTTCTTTTCCAGCGGCAGTGTGCCCTCGGCCCGTTGCAGCAGCGCGTCGTCGCTTTCATATAAATTACGCTCGGCAATCAGCGTCACGATGCGTTGCGTCTTCGCCGATGCAAAGGTGTCCGTGATGACACTTCCCACTGCACCACCGGCCGCGGGCGTGTCGCCGACAATCGGATTGCCGATGCTTTCAACGATGACTCTGGATGAGACATTCGGCCGGGGCACGGTGCCTTTCAAGTAGGCGTCAAAGTCCACATTCAGCTCGAAACCTGCGGTGAAGGCGGTCGTGTAGATGCCGCTCAACCCCAAGGGATTGGGTTTGCCGGCAAGCACATCGCCCAGCCGCAGGTTATTGGGGAGGTCGGTGCGCTTGGTGATCTTGCCATTGGCAAACACTTCGAAGTAACACACCGCCTTGCCCAGTTCGACCCTCATCAATGTCCCTTGCCGCCCCCGGACCGCCTCTCTATCCGCATCGGTCTGCTTGACCGGAGGCAGCCCCGTCTCCCCTCGCACGGTGAACAACCTGACCACGCTTTCAGGGTTGCTCAGAAGCTGACGATCGGGCAGCGGGAGCTTGGCAAACATGAGTTTGAGCTGGGTTGCGTAAGCTTTTTTGAGCGTCGCGGTGTGCGCATCGACTGCGGTTTTCAGCAGGGCCTTCAAATCGGGCAGCCTGCGAATTCGTTCATCAAGTTCGGCGCGTTTGTCGGCGGGCGCCTCGACGTCCAGGTTGAGTTGATAGGGGCTGGATCGGGGCCGGACCAACCTTTGCGGCATGTCGCTTCTGAGTACCCACTTGCCAGGTATCAAGTCGCCGGTCATGTACGTTTCTACAAGCGAGCGTGTACGCGGTTCGGAAATGGGCAGGTTGCGTCGGGCGCTTACATCGGCAATCAATACCTTCATGCCCTCCAGCTGGCTGGGCGTGCTTGGCGCAAACACCTTGAGCAACTCCCGGAGTGCAATCGCCTTGCGCGCCGGTACTTCTGCCACGGCGTTCATTGCATCGTTGACCTCCTGGCGCTGTTTGAAGAACGCCTGGCTGGCTTTGTTGATCGCCGACCGCGGGTGTTCTCCTCCAGCGGCTGCGGGAATCACACCATTGAGCACCGCCCAATCCAGCAAAATCTTCATGGCGCCCAATTGCATCAAGGTGGCCTGTGCTTCGCTGGTAGGGGCCAGCGCAGCCAGATCGCTGATGTGTGCCTCGTTCATCATGCGGCTGGTCCCTGGCGCCTTGAGCTCCGCCATCTCGCAGCCCAGGCGCAGTTCCATCCAGGCAGGCGTGCCGATCCGTATTTCCTTGGGCACCTCCTGGACGAGAAACTCCGGCGCCACCTGAGCCAGACGGATCTGGGCCGCCAACACCGCAAGTTTTGGCTCAAGCCCTCGTTCAAGCTGCAGGTGTTTCTCCAGGTCCCGACGTACCGCAGTCAACGTGCGGCCCATATTGCCCGGTTGGTAAAGGCTATAGCCGCCAATGTAGCCCGGCGCTGCAGGGCCATCCGGCTCTGCGTGCAAGGTAAGTGCGGCCACGGCCAACTGTTGGCGCACCGTCTGGGGCGTTGGCGATTCCCGCCACTTCAGAACATAAGCCAGGTCATCACCAAAGTTCAGCGCATCGGGGCTGCCGAGAAATTTTTCCAGGTGTTCAGCCGGATGCTGTTGCAGCGCCTCAAGAGTGGTCTGACCAAGGTAATTGAAACGGCTCACGGCCGAGCCACTCAGACGCTCGCCAGCCTGGGCCTTGAGGATGGCTTTGTCGCTCGGGGTCAATTGGCCGGGGGACCACGGGGCCTGCAAAAGCCCGGAGTAATCACCGAGCGCCGGCGCGGGCGGCAAGGCGCTGCGCAGCCACCGCACCATGTTGCGCGTCTCGCCAGCGGTCCGGGGTGAGCCCAATCCCTTGTGGTCCAGCATCTGGCGGATGTCGTAATAAGACACCGAGTACAGGGCGTTTCCACGCGACTGGCTCATGTTGACCAAGTGGCGCAGTTCAAGGTCGATGCCGCGCTCGCCAGTGAGGCGGCTGCTCAGGTCTATCCACTTCCCCTGCGGGAGCCGGTGTTCGAATTTGCCTTCGGAAACCCGGAACGGCTGCCCTGGCCAAAACAGGCCCTGGCGTTGCAGAGGCGTGCGCACGGCAGGCAACTCGGTGAACCTCTGCAGGCTCGCCCGCGCCGCATGATCGCCCATCACCATCGGTGAGCTCGCCGACGGTAGCACCGGCTCTTCTGACCAGTCCCACGGCGTATCGTCAGGCGCGTTCTTGACCTGGTTTTCCAGATAGTCGGCCAGGTAGGCACGTTCATCCAGGTCACCGATCGCTTGTCGCACGCCCTCCACGCGCGTGCTGATGAGCCGATACTGGTCGGCGGGCATCACCAGCCCGGTGGTCTGCAGCTGCGTCATCAACCGCTCCCGGTCCCCAGTCCAGACCGACTCGGGCAAACCGTAAGCCTGCAGGACAACGGAAGTGGGCACCCACGACTCACCCTCCGCCAGGTAATAAATACCCTTGTCGGCCGGGTCCATCACCTCCCTGATCAAGCGCAGCTTCGCGCTGACTTGCCACCATCCGGAATCGTCCGCGGTGCTGAATGTAACCGCGGTGCGCACGCCGTCGCGGTTGATGAAACCGCTGATACTGTCCTTGTGCAGCCTGAGCCCCTGGGTTTCCAACCCCTTGCTTTTGAACCACGACTGCAGCTCCGGCTGGGCCAGGACGTGCCGATAAACGTCCAACGCCGCCGCCATGGACGTCCCCTGCGGGACCTCAACAATGGAATAACCCGTGTGCATCGAGCTGAGCAGGTCGTTACCAAACGCGGCGTCAACAGACACACGGTCCGGGTTTTCGGGGCGTGAGGAAGGCAGAGTCCAGTGGGGAGGCGATGGTGGCAGGTTGTTGCTCAGGCCGGTGATGGCCGAGTAAATGTGCGCAAGCGTACTGGGTGACCCCAGCCCGGAAAACGCCAGGAACTGACGCGCATCATAAACAGGCTGCGAGTACAGGGTGTTGCCGATCGGCCCGGTCATCTCGACGAGTTGCTTGAAGTCGCCCTCAAGAGCACGGATAGCGGCTTTTTCGGCCGGGTTGCCGCCTGCGCCGACCTTGCTGATCTCATCCTGCAGCATACGGCCCAACGAAAACCATTGAGTATCACGCTGGCGTATTTCCAGGTCGCCCTCGAAAACCCGGTAGATGTTGTCGCCGCCGCCGAAGCCGATCTTCTCGATAAATGTCTTGAACGATGGCGACGCCAGCCATGCGATAAAGCGTTCGCGAGGCAGCCGGCTGTTTTGCGCCAATGTCGACTCAGGCTGAACCATTGCAGGCTGGTCGCCCAGATTGAGTGTGCCCTCCTCCTTCGCGTCCCTGATCAGGTTCTGCAGTTGAGACGCCAGGTTCATCCGTGCGTCAATGTCAGCGCTTTTTTGCTGAAGCTCACCGAACTGCTGGCGCCAGAACAGGCGTTTTTCGTCGGCTATCACCGGCCAGCCCGCGCTCTTGAGCAGCTCGCCCAACGGCTGTCTTTCTTTGTCGGAATGGGGGGGTTCTACGCCGTAGAAATGAAAAACCGCGTCCAAATCACGGAACGGTGCTTTTTTCCTGCCGGGCAGCAATACCCCGAAAGGGTCAGGCGACAACTTGTCGGCCGCCTCGGTCACTTTCGCCCCGACCTCGCCCCAGCCTGATCCGTCTGCAGCGGTAAACCTGCGCCTGACCTTTACACCGTTGACCGACACGGTGCCTTCCACGCCATCACTGAATACACGCACCGTGGCCACGTCCACGCCATTGGCCTTGAACCAGGCCTGCACCTGTGGCGCCCATGCGGCTTTGCTGAGCGCGTCAATAAATGGCCGGATCGATGCGTTACGCGCAAAGGGCTGGTCTTTGATGTCGCCAGTCATCAACCAGTGAATGAGGGTTTGTTGCAGTTTTTCATCCGCCCTGCGTGCGTCGACGTCCTGCGGAAAGCTTCTGCCTGCACGCTCAGCTTCGGCCGACTGGCCGGTACTTGCCGATGAGTTTTCGCGCTTGTAGCGCAGTGCGGCCTGTTCAAACCTGGCTTGTGTCAGTTGCCCGTCCAACCGGCGTGGCGCGCCTGCCAATGACGCATGTTCAGCGTTGCGGGAACTGTCCTGAGGGGTGGGCGCGGCCGGGGAAGCACGCGGTTCAGTTTCACCGTGTAGGCCTGATGGGACAAATGAAGGCGTGGGCGTACGAATCAAGGAAATGGTCGACATTTCAAGCTCTCTTCACGTTTGACCGCAAGAGTTCTAGTCCTTAAGAACCGTCGACAAAAAGACTACGAGAGAACCCGAAGGCCAGGTGTAGGAGAGTTCTCAATCTGTCGCTGAACCAAGCCTGCCGGGCGAGCAGCCGGGCTTGATCAGGCCCGGCTGCTGCTCTATGCCACGAGGGCTTACAAGATGCGGTACAGCAGCCGCTCGATGCGCACCCGGCTGACCCGTCGCAGGAACTTGCCGACAGCCGGCGGATAGTCCACCAGGGTCTGCAACTGCTGATACCCTTCGATGCGCGTGGTGTGCTGGAAAATCTGCGCCAGTTCGGTACGCCGCGGCTCCAGCCATTGGCCGCGCGGGTCATCGATGAGCAACGCGTTTTCCAGGTCGAGTCGGAACGCTCGTGGGTTCAGATTGTTGCCGGTGAGCAAGGTGTAGCGCTGGTCAACCCACATGCCCTTGAGGTGATAGGTGTTGTCGCCGTCGCGCCACAGGTGCAGGTTCAACTGGCCGCTGTCGATCATCGGCTGATGGCGCTTGGCGAAACGGCGCAGGCTGATTTCATACAAATAAGGCAACGCCGCGATCACCTTGAACGGCTCGCTGGGCGGGATGTAAAAGTCGTTGGCGGTTTTGTCGCCAACAATGATGTCGATCTTGACCCCGCGCGCCAGGGCGCGATTGATTTCACGAGTCACCGGCAGTGGCAGGTTGAAATACGGCGTGCAGACCGTCAGCTGATGCTGAGCACTGGCGATCAACTCAAGGATCACGCGGTTCAGAGGGTTGTTCTTGCCGACGCCGAGCAGTGGGCTTACCAACAGGTGGCCGTTGGGCAACAGCCCCGCAGTGGTGTCATACGCCGCATGCTTGAGGCGGCTGCGCAAATCGCCGATATCGTTGCGCAGGCTGCGGGTAGTAGGCGGGTTCGGCAGGTCCAGGCGATGCACGGCCTTGGAGGCAATCAAGCCGTGCTCCAGCAAATGCTGCATCGAGTCGGCCAGCGCCTGGCTGTGGATCAGGTGGTAGCGGTCAAAACGGTACTTGTCGAACTTGTGCAGGTACACGTTATTCAAGCTGGCGCCGCTGTACAGCACGCTGTCGTCGATCACAAAACCCTTGAGGTGCAACACGCCGAACAGTTCGCGGGTCTGCACCGGCACGCCGTACACCGGCACTTCGCTGGCGTGGCGTTGGGTCATGGCCTGGTACCAGGCACTGTTGCCGGGTTGCTTGCCTGCGCCAATCAGGCCGCGCTGGGCGCGCAGCGAGTCAACCACCACGACGATGTCCAGCGCTGGCCGTGCAGCCTTGGCGGCGTGCAAGGCATCGTAGATCTCCTGGCCGGCTTCATCCTGCTGCAAGTAGAGCGCAACGATGTAGATGCGCCGCGTGGCCTGGGGGATTTTCTCCAGCAGGCAACGGCGAAACGCATCGGCGCCGGACAGCACGTCGATCGACTCGGGAGACAGTGGGAAACCACGCAGTTTTGGCAACAGGGAGCGTTTGAAGAACGACGGCATAAGGCTCGCAATGGGTCGAATCCGAAGAGGCCCCGAGCTTACACCATGGGGCAGCTCAGGTCTCGTCGCCCGCGATGGAAAAAAGTTAATTGACCATGGAGAACGTTCGTTCTACTGTGCGAAGCATGAATGAATTAATCAGCAACGACACCCGCGATATTATCCTCGATGTCACCGAAAAGTTGATCTATCGCCATGGCATCGCCGCCACCGGCATGGACTTGCTGGTGAAAACCGCGGGCGTCTCGCGCAAAAGTATTTACCGGTACTTCGCCAATAAAGATGAGTTGGTGATTGCCGCCCTGCACCGCCGCGATGAGCGCTGGATGCAATGGCTGCGCAGCGAAGTCGAACGCAGTGAAGGCAGTGGAGAACGCCTGCTGGCGCTGTTTGACGCCCTCAAGACATGGTTTGGCTCGGCAGACTTTCGCGGGTGCGCCTTCATCAACACCAGCGGTGAAACCGGCGACCCGCACGACCCGGTACGCCTGCTGGCCAAGGCGCATAAACAAAAACTGTTCGATTACGCACTGCAACTGTGCAAAGCACATGGCACCCCCGACCCTGAACAGCAGGCCGCGCAACTGCTGATCTTGATCGACGGCGCCATTACCGTTGCCCTGGTGATGGGTGATTCAACAGCTGCTGATAATGCGCGCTGCATGGCGCGAACGTTATTGCAACTTTGAACGCATCAACTGAGCAACTTTCGATACACCTAATTGTTTTCAGGAGCTGCCCATGTCATCCAAGGCACCGTCATCCGACGCAGACGTTCGCCCGCCGCTGCCACCGTTCACCCGCGAGTCGGCCATCGAAAAGGTTCGCCTGGCCGAAGACGGTTGGAATTCCCGCGACCCGCTCCGCGTATCGCTGGCCTACACACTGGACACGCAATGGCGCAATCGCGCTGAATTTGCGCACAACCGCGAAGAGGCCAAGGGTTTTCTGACCCGCAAGTGGGCTAAAGAGCTGGACTATCGGCTGATCAAGGAATTGTGGGCCTTCACCGGTAACCGTATCGCCGTGCGCTATGCCTACGAATGGCACGACGATTCCGGTAACTGGTTCCGCTCCTACGGCAATGAAAACTGGGAATTCGACGAAAACGGTCTGATGGCCAACCGCTTTGCCTGCATCAATGACCTGCCGATCAAGGCGAGCGACCGCAAGTTTCACTGGCCGCTGGGTCGGCGACCGGATGATCACCCGGGGTTGTCCGACCTCGGGCTTTAAGCCGGTTGCGACGCGAAATGTGGGAGCGGGCAAGCCCGCTCCCACAGTTAGTCCTGATTCAGGCCGACCCGATACAGCACACCATTATCCTCATCAGTCAGCACATACAGAAACCCATCCGGCCCCTGCCGCACATCGCGGATGCGCGCTTTCAAACCTGCGAGCAAACGCTCTTCATGGATCACCTTGTCGCCGTCGAACTGCAAGCGGATCAACTCCTGGCTGGCCAGTGCGCCAATGAACAGGTTGTGCTGCCACGCCTTGAAGCGGTCGGCGTCATAAAATGCCATACCACTGATCGCCGGTGATTTTTCCCAGACGTGATGAGGCGCCACGGTGCCTTCCACTGTCTTGCCCTTGGCCTCGGGAATCGGTGTCAGCGAATAATTGATGCCGTGGGTCGCCAATGGCCAACCGTAATTCTTGCCGCGCTCGATGATGTTGATTTCATCACCACCGCGTGGGCCGTGTTCGTTTTCCCAGATGGTGCCACTCCAGGGGTTCAACGCCAGGCCTTGCGGGTTGCGCTGGCCGTAGGACCAGATCTCGGGGCGTACACCCTGTTGGCCAACGAACGGGTTGTCCTCTGGCACGCGGCCGTCCGGGAAGATCCGCACCACCTTGCCTTGCAACTTGTCCAGGTCCTGGGCGGTCGGGCGATCATTGTTTTCACCCAGGGTCACGAACAGGTAGCCATCGCGGTCGAAGGCCAACCGCGAGCCAAAGTGATTGCCGGTGGACAGCTTGGGCTCCTGGCGCAGGATCACTTTGAAGTCCTTCAGGCCGCTCAGGTCATCCGCCAAGCGCCCGCGTCCAACGGCGGTGCCGGCCTTGCCACCCTCGCCGCCGCCTTCGGCGTACGACAGGTAGACCATGCGGTCCTGCTTGAAGTCCGGCGACAGCACCACATCCAGCAAACCGCCCTGCCCTTTGGCCCACACTTGGGGCACACCGGTCAACGGTGCAGAAAGCTTGCCGTCGGGGCTGACAAAACGCAGATGACCTGGGCGTTCGGTCACCAGAAAGCCTTGCTTGTCCGGCAGAAACGCCACTGCCCAGGGATGGTCGAGGCCTTTGACGATTGGAGTCGCGGTGATGCTGCCTTGTTCGCTCGGGAATTGCTGGGCATCGGCGGCGTAAACCGCCGCCAGTGGCAGCAGCGTGGTTGCGCAAATAGCGGCTAGAAGGGTTTTGCGTAGCAACATAAGACGGAGTCCTTACCGGCGATTGCCGTTGGCATCATAGGTGGGAGCTTTGGTTTCGGTTGTGGGACGGCTCGGGGCGGCCTCACGTTTGGGATAGCGATTGCCAATGCCGCCGTTTTCCACGGTGGGTGCGGGGCTGGTCGGCGCGGTCTGAATTCCCCGTGTTGCCGGCGCATTGGGCTGGGTGCCCTGCATGCTGTTGGGGTTGGCCCGATGAATAGGGCTGTTGTTGGAGTCGTAGCTGCCAGGCAGGTTTTGCGCCTGGGCCAATGGCGTGAGCGCCAGGCCCAACGCCAGTACTGCAAGGTGACGCACACAGCTGTTCATGACAAAGCCTCTCTTGGGCGAGTGGTACGTGCTTTCGATAACACGCTACGCCTTGGGTTCGGCTTTCGACACTAAATTGTTTCTCATCAGGTGTAACACAATCTGTCCGCGCATCTGCTCGCCGAAACTTTTCCCGGCGCCTGTGAGTCACCAGAACACAGTCTCTTCTCAAGGAATTGCAGGCATGCCAAGGGCAATCTGGAAAGGCGCGATCAGCTTCGGCTTGGTCCACATCCCGGTATCACTGGTCTCAGCCACGTCTTCCCAAGGCGTTGATTTTGACTGGCTGGACAAACGCAGCATGGACCCGGTCGGCTACAAGCGCATCAACAAGACCACCGGCAAGGAAGTCACCAAAGAGAACATCGTCAAGGGCGTTGCGTTCGAGAAAGGCCGCTACGTGGTGCTCAGCGAGGACGAAATTCGCTCGGCGCACCCCAAGTCGACCCAGACCATCGAAATCATCGCCTTTGTCGCCAGCGACCAGATCCCGCTGCAAAACATCGACACGCCCTACTTCCTGGCCCCGGATAAACGCGGCGGCAAGGTCTACGCACTGCTGCGCGAAACCCTGAAAAAAACCGGCAAGGTGGCCCTGGCCAATGTGGTGCTGCACACCAAGCAGCACCTGGCGGCGTTAATGCCGCTGGAGTCGGCGCTGGTGCTGGTGATGCTGCGCTGGCCTGCCGAAGTGCGCAGCCTGGACGAACTGGAACTGGGCAGCGACGTCACCCAGCCGAGCCTGGCCAAAGGTGAGCTGGACATGGCCAAACGCCTGGTGGAGGACATGAGCGCCGACTGGCAGCCCGACGAATACCGCGACAGTTTCCAGGACAAAATCATGGCGCTGGTGGCCAAGAAGGCCAAGGCCGGCAAGATCGAAGATGTGGAAAGCCAGGAAGGCAGCGAAGAGCGCAAATCGGCGGATGTCATTGACCTCACCGAATTGCTCAAGCGCAGCCTGGCCGGCAAGCCCGCCGCCAAGCGCGCGACGAAAAAGCCTGCCGCGAAGAAATCCGCCAAAAAGGCCTCTTGAGCCCGCCATTTGCTGGAGAACGACATGGCAAAGCCCCTGAGCGAATACAACCGCAAACGTGATTTCGGGATTACCGCCGAGCCCGCCGGCAGTGCGCCCGCGGGCAAACGCAAAGCCTCGGCGCTGTCGTTCGTGATTCAAAAACACGACGCGCGAAACCTGCATTATGACTTTCGCCTGGAGCTCGACGGCGTGCTCAAAAGCTGGGCGGTGCCCAAGGGCCCCAGCCTGGATCCCACCCAGAAACGCCTGGCGGTCCACGTTGAAGATCACCCGCTCAGCTATGGCAATTTCGAGGGCAGCATCCCGGCGGGGCAATATGGCGCGGGCGATGTGATCGTGTGGGATCGCGGTGTCTGGCAGCCCCATGAAGACCCGCACAAGGCCTACGCGGCCGGCAAGCTCAAGTTCACCTTGGTTGGCGAAAAACTCTCCGGCGACTGGGCCTTGGTGCGCACCCGCCTCAAAGGCAGCGGCGACAAGGAGCAGTGGCTGCTGATCAAGGAAAAGGACCAGCAGGCGCGCCCTTCCGATGACTACGACATCGTCGAGGCCGAGCCCAAAAGCGTGCTCAGCGACGCCTCGGTCGGCAAACCCAAAGCGCCGGCCAAACGCCAAAAGGCCGCGGCCGCCAAAAAAGCACCCGTCGCCAAACGCGCCGATGCCCTGCCCGAGCAATTGGCCCCGCAGCTGGCGACCCTGGTCGATCGCGCACCCGAAGGTGACTGGCAATACGAAATCAAGTTCGACGGCTACCGCATGCTGGCGCGCATTCGCGACGGTGACGTGCGTCTGTTCACCCGTAATGGCAATGACTGGACCGACCGTCTGCCGCGTCAGGTCAAAGCCCTGCAAACCCTCAAACTCAAGGACAGCTGGCTCGACGGTGAAGTGGTCAGCCTCAATGGCGAGGGGTTGCCGGACTTCCAGGCGCTGCAAAATGCCTTTGACATTGGCCGCAGCCTGGACATCGTGTATTACCTGTTCGACGCGCCATTTCTCGACGGCCAGGATCAGCGCAGCGCACCGGTGCAAGAGCGCCGCGCTGCGCTCAAATCCGCGCTGTCCGCGAGCCGCAGCAAACTGCTGCGGTTCTCCGAAGCCTTCGCCGCCAACCAGCGCGACATTTTCGAGAGCGCCTGCGACCTGGCGCTCGAGGGCGTGATCGGCAAGCGCGTCGGCAGCCCATACGTGTCGAGCCGCAATGCCGACTGGATCAAACTCAAATGTCGCTTGCGCCAGGAGTTCGTGATCATTGGCTACACGCGGCCTCAGGGCTCGCGCAGCGGCTTTGGCGCGCTGTTGCTGGCTGTCAATGACGATTCCGGGCTGGTCTATGCCGGGCGCGTCGGTACCGGGTTTGATCAGGCATCGTTGAAAGCCATCTATGCGCAGCTCACGCCCCTGGAACGCAAGACCTCGCCGCTGCACAAACCGCTGACCAGCGCCCAGGCGCGCGGCGTGCATTGGGTGGAACCTCAGTTGGTTGGCGAGGTGAATTTCGCCGAGTGGACCCGCGAAGGCGTGGTGCGCCAGGCATCATTTGTTGCGTTGCGCACCGACAAGCCGGTGGCGCAGATCATTCACGAGTTGCCGCGCAAGGCCACATCCGTCACCAAGGCGGCCCCGAAGGCAAAAAAGGTCAGCAGCGGCGTGAACATCACTCACCCTGACCGCGTGATCGACAAGCAGAGTGGTACGCAAAAACAGCAATTGGCCGACTTCTATCAAGGCATCAGCGCATGGATTCTGCCGTTTCTGCAGCACCGACCGGTATCGCTGCTGCGCGCGCCCGAAGGGATTGAGGGCGAGCAGTTCTTCCAGAAGCATTCCGAGCGCCTGGCCATTCCGAACATCAAGCAGTTGGACCCGGCACTGGATCCCGGTCATGCGCGCCTGCTGGAGATCGACACCACCGACGCCCTGATCGGCGCCGTGCAGATGGGCACCGTCGAGTTGCACACCTGGGGCGCGACTGTCGACAAAATCGAAACCCCTGACCTGTTTGTGCTCGACCTTGACCCGGACCCGGCGCTGCCGTGGAAAGCCATGCTGGAGGCGGCGCAACTCACGTTGTCGGTTCTGGATGAGATTGGGCTGCAAGCGTTTGTCAAAACCAGCGGCGGTAAAGGCTTGCACCTGGTGGTGCCGCTGGCGCGCCGGGATGGCTGGGACAGCGTCAAAGCCTTCGCCAAGGCCATCGCGCAGTTCATGGCCGCGCAGTTGCCAGAACGGTTTACCGCGACGTCAGGGCCGAAAAACCGCATCGGCAAGATCTTTATCGACTACCTGCGCAATGCGCGCGGCGCAAGTACGGTGGCCGCCTATTCGGTGCGCGCACGGCCCGGCCTGCCGGTATCGGTACCGGTGAGTCGAGAGGAGTTGAACGGTTTGCGCGGCGCCCAGCAGTGGACGGTGGCAAACCTGCATGAACGGTTGGATAAACTCAAAGCCGACCCGTGGGCCGGCTACGCCAATCGGCAGAAGATCACCAAGAAGATGTGGGACAAACTGAGCGCGAAACCACCCGCGTGATGCGCGCCTGGGCGGGTGTCAGATAAGGATAAAGATCAGCGCCAGGCCTGCGAAGATCGCCCACTTTTCCAGGTAGTAGCGCGCGCGATTGCGCTTTTTCAGCTCTTTGCCGCGCAGGCGGATCTTGTACAGGCGGGTGAACGCGCGGTTCAGGCCGCCGGTCTTGTCGCCCTCATCATTGGGTGAACCGGCGGCCGCCATCACGTTACGGCTGAACCAGCGGTTGAACGCCGCTGCCCAGCGGTATTTCATTGGCCGCTCAATGTCGCAGAACAAGATGATGCGGTTCTGCTGGGTGGTGTTTTCCGCGTAATGAATGTAGGTCTCATCAAACATCACCGGCTCGCCGTCGCGCCAGTAATAGCTCTCGCCGTCCACATTGATGTAGCAGCCAGGATCGTTGGGCGTGTCCAGGCCCAAGTGATAGCGGTAGGAGCCGGCGTACGGGTCGCGGTGGCGCACCAGCTTGGAGCCTGGTGGCAGCTCGGCGAACATTGCCGCCTTGATCGAGCCAATGCTCTGCACCAGCTCGGTGGTGCGCGGGCACAGCTTCATCGCCGACGGGTGGCTGTCGCCGTACCACTTGAGGTAGAAACGCTTCCAGCCCGACTTGAAGAACGAGTTGAAACCCACATCGTTGTACTGCTCGGAACGCTTGATCTCGCCCATGCGCATCAGGTTCTGGCCTTCCTGGCGGATTTCTTGCCAATGCTCTTGCAACGGGCTCAGGTCGGGAAAATCGCCGGGCGACAAAAAGGGACGGCTTGGCTGCTTGGAAAACAGGTAAAGGAAGCAGTTGATCGGCGCAAGGAACGTCGAGTGGTCGCTAAGCTGGCGGCCCAGCTTGTGTCGCACCCGGCCACGCAGGTGAACATACGCAATGGAGGCAACGTAGAGAGCAACAATGATGAGTTTCAAGGGATTCGTCACACGTCAGAAGAGAACAGGCTGCTCCTGCGTGCCCACAACGGCCGAGGATATATAAGCAGCACCTGAAATCACGATTACACATAGGCGACTGGACGGGTTGCTTACAATCCGGACCAAGGCCATTGGCCGTTATTTAGCCACAGTTTGTAACCAAAGGTTAACTAAGAATTGTGAAAAGCTGTCCACAGACCGGCTCGGAGCCATCGTGGGCCAGCATTGACGCTGGCCCATTGACAGTCGCGCTTACGGCAGCGGCCGATCGTCCGTAGGCTCACGGCGTGGGCGGCGGTCGGCCTCTTGGGTCGCGTACAGTTCAGCCTTGCGATGCGTCAGCACGAAGTGACGGATCAATGCAGCCAATACGCCCAGGAACAAGCCGACGACCAGGCTCACCGCGACAATCAGCAGCTTTTTCGGCTTGATCGAGGTCAGCGGCTCCTGAGCGCGACGGTCGATGGACACCAGCTTCAGGTTGCTCATGTCGATATTGAGGCCTTTCAAGCGCGCGATTTCGGCCCGCAGCGGCTCAACGTCTTGCAGGAAGATGTCCTCATTCCCACGCTTTTGCAGGACTTCAACCTCACGGTTGGTTTCAAGCAATTGCAGTTCTTTGCCAATTTCGGCGATGCGGCTATTGGTGAAGTCATCGCTGGTGCGCTGTTGCAATGCGGTTCGCTCGGCTTCCAGCGCCTCGGTGCCGAGGAAATACAAAGGAATCTTCTGGTTGCTGATCTCGGTGCGTACCACCTGGTTGGAACCGGCCCGTGTGGTGTCGGCCATGGACGACGGCGTTGTAGGCTTTTTGATGCCCATGGATTTGGCAATCGAGATCGCTTCGGCCAATTCTGCCAAGCGGTCGGTGCGCTCCATTTTCATCTGCAGGCGCAGCCCGCTAAGTTCATCCTGCAAGCGGGCGCGCTTGACCCGGTCAGCTTCAAGCAGCGTGGCGATCTTCGATTCCTTCTCGGTATCGTAGTTGGCGCGGGCCGCGTCAATCTTGCCTATGAGCTCGGTCAAACGGTTATTGACGATGACCTTGAGGTCGGCGCCAACCTGCTCACGCTCCGCCGCGACGGCATAGTCGACAAACCCGTTGAGGATCGCCACGCCGTCTACGTCCGCTGGGTATTGCATCTCCAGACGCACATAACTGCTCAACGAATCGGACTTCTTCGGGTCTGGCAGAATCAGGTTGATCGAGTTGCGGTTGAAGTCTTCAAAGCTCTGCTCAAGGCTTCGCCCTGGCTTCTGAAAGGCCTTGAACAGTTCTTCGTGGCTTTTGAAAAAACCCAGGCGAGCCCCATAGGAATCCAGCTGGGCGCCGACTTTGTCCAGCGCATCGGCGGGCGGCAACTTATAAACCTCGGAGCGATTCAACGCATCCAGTTCATTGATGGCCGCCGGGCGCAGCACACTGCTGACCTCATATGTCTTGGGAGCAAGCAGTGCGTAACCCGTCCCCAGTATCCCCGCCAGAATCGTACAACCCACTATCAGTTTTTTTTGCCGCCAGATGGCTTGGAACAATTCAAACAGATCAATTTCATCTGGCGTTGCAGGTGAATTGAGCGGAGAAGTTCGATTCAAAATGAGAACACCTTAGAATGACATTAAAAAGCCACCACCCCATTCGAACTCGAGCACAGGTTCAAAGACGGAGAGACCAGGGACAACGCCCTGGCACAGTGACCAACGGCACTCAGACCACACGCTAATGCGAAAAATCCGACGCAATTAGAGATTGTTTCTATTTCATGTCGATGACGACGCAGGGCCATCGTGAATGTATGCCCGAGAGTGTCATAAGCGTAGTCAATAGTTCAGGGAATCTCTGCCCGCTAACGCATAAAGCCCTTTTCGGTAAATTTTGGTCAGCGCGGTTACAATTTGCCCTGTTCAACTTTCGGCACTTAGGTCCTCACCCTCAATCCAGCCCCTGCAACAAGGAATGTGCATGCACTCTTTCTCAGATCCGGACTATCAATTTCTTCAAGGCGCTTGGGAGCAGACCGCCCTCGAAGACAGTGGCGTGCTCAACCCTGCCGACGCGCATAGCGCGCCAGGGGCAATCACGACCATTGCCGGGGACACGTTCGAGGTGAAAACGACCCAGGGCGAAGTACTGCTCGCAGGCCGGTTTACGCTGGACAGCAGCACGGCGCCCAAAAGCATCACCTGGGTGGACGCCATCGGCGAAGATGCCGGCAAGCCACTGCCCGCCAGCTATCGCCTGGAAGGTAATGATTTTGTGTTTATCGCCGCCGATGCGGGCATGCCAAGGCCAACGGTATTCAGCACGGGACCAGGACAAACCATGCGCACTTTTGTGCGCAAAGGTTGATCCGCCCCCATCCGAACTTGCGACATGGTTTTCACACGGCCTTCACTTTCCGGCCTATAGGGTGAAGCCTACCTACTCCAGTGAATCACTTGGCCCGCCTCTCCTCGCGGGCCTTTTTTTGCGCGTGGGAAAACCGCTCAGGCGCAACGCTTGGTGGCGGTCAAGGTGAAACACAGCGGCAATTGGGCCGGCTGATGCGCGTACTGCTCGTAAAGTTCTTCGCGGTTGCAATGCGGGTATTCCTGCAGGTGCTCGATCTGCAGTTGCGCGGCAATTGCGCCACTCACCATGCTTCCCAGGGTATGCACGTACCAATAGGACGTCGGACCGGCAACCTCGCCCTGCCCTTCGTAGACAATCGACTGCTGCAGCACGAACGGATCGCGCTGAAAATATGAACTCGCCGGCAGCAAAGGGTTGGCAGCTCTCGGGTCAAATACCTCCAGGAAGGGATGAGTTTCGTAGACCACCAGCGTGCCGCCGGGTTTAAGGGCACTCGCCACATGGCGCATGAACAGCGCCACATCGGGCATCCAGTTGAGTACGCCAATGGTCACCAGGGCGACGTCGAAACGCCCCAGCAGAGGTTCCGGCAGGTGATGGATATCGGCTTCAATGAACTCGGGGTTATGCGGCGACACCTCGGCCAATTCCCGCGCTTGTTGAAGAAACGCCCGGGATTGATCGACGCCCACCACACGGCGGGCACCCAGGCCGAGCAGCGACAGGCTTTCACGCCCGTTGTTGCAGCCCAGCTGCACCACGTCTTTGCCGGCAACGCCGACGTCTTGCAGCAACGCAGTGATCGTTGGATCCAGGCACGAAAAATCCGCCTGTGCGACCGATTCCAGCAGCGTCTTCCAAGTGGCGGTGTCTTTGTGCAGCCTGGCGGAGGCGTCCCAGGCGTCCTTGTTATGAGCAATCGCCTGTTGGGCTGAGGGCATCTCCATGTGCTTCTCCAGATCGTTACTACAACGGGCTTCGGAAATTAAGCCAATTGCCTGTCAGATGAAACCCTCTGAGGCGGCGAAACTTCTATTAGAGCCCGTAGGTCACTAGCCCAATGAGTCTCCAGCCCCTGAACACTCTTAGCGAAGACAGCGCCGTGGCCAATCACTCCGACCTGCGTAATACCCTGTCCCTGGATAGCCTGAATTTCTTTCTGGCCGATGTCCGTGACGGGCTCGGGCCTTACCTGGCGATTTACTTGCTGGCGGTGCACAAATGGGAGCCCGCCAGCATCGGCGTGGTCATGACCCTGGCCGGCATTGCGGCCTTGATCACCCAGGGTCCGGCGGGTGCACTGATCGACCGGACCCGCAGCAAGCGCGCGGTGATCGCAGTGGCCGCCCTCCTTGTCACGGGCAGCTGCCTGCTGCTGCCTTTCGTCAGCGCGTTCAGCTGGGTGGCATTGACTCAGGCGGCCAGTGCCGTAGCCGCCTCCGTGTTCGCGCCGGCGATTTCGGCGATTTCCTTGGGCATTACCGGGCCGCGTGCCTTTACCCGCCGCACCGGGCGCAATGAAACCTTCAACCACGCCGGCAATGCCGTGGCGGCCCTGCTGGCGGGCGGTCTGGCGTATCGGTTCGGCCCGGTGGTGGTGTTTTACTTGATGGCCTTTATGGCCGTGGCCAGTGTCGTGGCGGTCAGCTCTGTCTCGGCGTCGGCGATTGACCACGAAGTCGCCCGGGGCTTTGATCCCGCGCACCGCAGCGATCATGAACAACCTTCCGACGTGAAGGTGCTGCTAAGCAATCGCCCGCTGCTGCTGTTTGCCATCTGCTGCGCGCTGTTTCACCTGGCGAATGCCGCGATGCTGCCGCTGGTCAGCCAGAAGCTGTCGCAGATCAACCTGCAAATGGCCACGCCGCTGACTTCGGCCTGCATCGTCGCCGCGCAGTTGGTCATGGTGCCGATGGCCTGGCTGGTGGGCATAAAAGCTGACGTGTGGGGGCGTAAACCGTTGTTGCTGGCCGGTTTTCTGATTTTGCCGCTGCGTGGCGTGCTGTATACCCTGTCCAGCGACCCGTACTGGCTGGTGGCCGTGCAGATGCTCGACGGCATCGGCGCAGGGATTTTCGGCGCGCTGTTCCCGGTGATCGTCAAGGACCTGACCCAGGGCACGGGTCGTTTCAACGTCAGCCTTGGCGCGCTGTCCACCGTGTTTGGCCTGGGCGCGGCGCTGAGCAGCAGCCTGGCCGGTTTCGTGGTGCAACAGGCCGGTTATAACGCGGCCTTCCTGACGCTGGCGGGGGTTGCGGCGGCAGCGCTGGCATTGTTATGGCTGGCGATGCCAGAGACATTGGCGAAACCATCGCTCGCGCGCATTACAACTGTCGCCTGACATATGCGACAATGCGCGCCAAATTCCAACACACATCCAAAATTTTCTGCTCAGCGACCGGGTTTCGCGCCTTGATGTCGCTGTTGACGCATGCCTGAAGGCTCCTGCCGCCACGCTCGCAACCCATTGATAGGTAAAGTAATTGATCTCCACAGCTAACATCACCATGCAGTTCGGCGCCAAGCCGCTCTTCGAGAATGTCTCGGTCAAATTCGGCGCCGGCAACCGTTATGGTTTGATCGGTGCCAACGGTTGCGGCAAGTCGACCTTCATGAAAATCCTTGGCGGCGACCTTGATCCGTCCGGCGGCCAGGTCATGCTCGAGCCGAACGTACGCCTGGGTAAACTGCGTCAGGACCAGTTCGCCTACGAAGAATTCACCGTGCTCGACACCGTGATCATGGGCCACGAAGAGCTGTGGAAGGTCAAGGCTGAGCGCGACCGCATCTACTCGCTGCCGGAAATGAGCGAAGACGACGGCATGGCCGTGGCCGAGCTGGAAACCGAATTCGCCGAAATGGACGGCTACACCGCCGAATCCCGCGCCGGCGAGCTGCTGCTGGGCCTGGGTATTCCGCTGGAGCAACACTTCGGCCCGATGAGCGAAGTGTCCCCAGGCTGGAAACTGCGCGTATTGCTGGCGCAGGCGCTGTTCTCCGATCCTGAAGTGCTGTTGCTCGACGAACCGACCAACCACTTGGACATCAACACCATCCGCTGGCTGGAAAACATCCTGACCCAGCGCTCCAGCCTGATGATCATCATCTCTCACGACCGTCACTTCCTGAACAGCGTGTGCACCCACATGGCTGACCTGGACTACGGCGAGCTGCGCCTGTTCCCGGGCAACTACGACGAGTACATGACCGTGGCGACCCAGTCCCGCGAGCAACTGCTGTCGGACAACGCCAAGAAGAAAGCCCAGATCTCCGAGCTGCAATCGTTCGTCAGCCGCTTCTCGGCCAATGCCTCCAAAGCCAAACAGGCCACTTCGCGTGCCAAAGCGATCGACAAGATCCAGCTGGCCGAGGTCAAGCCTTCGAGCCGCGTGAGCCCGTTCATCCGTTTCGATCAGAACAAGAAGCTGCACCGCCAGGCCGTGATGGTCGAAAAAATGGCCAAGGGTTTCGACGGCAAGCCGTTGTTCAAAGACTTCAGCTTCCAGGTTGAAGCAGGCGAGCGTGTTGCGATCATCGGCCCGAACGGTATCGGCAAGACCACCCTGCTGCGCACCCTGGTCAATGAATTGACCCCGGACGCCGGCAGCATCAAGTGGACCGACGCTGCCGAACTGGGCTACTACGCTCAGGACCACGCGCACGACTTCGAAGACGACGTCACCCTGTTCGACTGGATGGGTCAGTGGACGCAAGGCGAACAAATGATTCGCGGCACTTTGGGCCGCATGCTGTTCTCCAACGACGAGATCCTCAAGTCGGTCAAGGTGATTTCCGGTGGTGAGCAAGGCCGCATGTTGTTCGGCAAGCTGATCCTGCAAAAGCCGAACGTGCTGATCATGGACGAACCGACCAACCACTTGGACATGGAATCCATCGAAGCGCTGAACCTGGCGCTGGAAAACTACCCGGGCACGCTGATCTTCGTCAGCCACGACCGTGAGTTCGTATCGTCCCTGGCCACCCGCATCATCGAGTTGAGCGCCAACGGCGTGATCGACTTCAGCGGCACCTATGACGACTACCTGCGCAGCCAAGGCGTGGTGTTCTAAGTAACGCCACTGTAGTGAGCTGGCTTGCCCTGTGAGCTGGCTTGTTGTGGCGAGCAGGCTTGCCCTGCGTTGGGCTGCGAAGCGGCCCTAAAATCAGACACCGCGTTCTGCCTGGCAGAACGCGGTGTTTTTTATTGGGGCTGCTGCGCAGCCCAACGCAGGGCAAGCCTGCTCGCCACAAGCAGCCCGCTCACCATAATAAACCCAGCCATCAAACAAACTAGTTAGCCTGCTTCCTTTTCCCCCACACCCTTGCCATCATGCCGTCACCGCCCGCCCGCGAACGAGTGACCATGCCTGCCACTGCCCCCACTTCACTGTCGATCACCCTGCAGATCGTCTCCATCGTCTTCTACACCTTCATCGCCTTTATCTGCATCGGCCTGCCGATCGCGGTAATCCCGGGCTATGTGCATGAAAACCTGGGTTTCAGCGCGGTGGTGGCCGGGATCACCATCGGTTCGCAGTACCTGGCCACCCTGCTCAGTCGGCCCATGGCTGGGCGCATGTCCGATAACGTCGGCACCAAGCGGGCAATTGTGCTGGGCCTGGCCGGTATTCTGGTCAGCGGTGTGCTGACGTTTTTCGCGACGCTGGTCGAGAGCCTGCCTGCGCTGAGCCTGGGCATCCTGATCGTCGGCCGGCTGTTGCTTGGCGTAGCTCAAGGGCTGATAGGCGTGGGCACCATCAGTTGGTGCATGGGCGCGGTGGGCGCTGAACACACCGCGCGCTCGATTTCGTGGAATGGCATTGCCTCCTACGGCGCCATTGCGATTGGCGCGCCGCTGGGCGTGGTGATGGTGGCGGATTATGGCTACACCAGCCTTGGCATCGCCTTGACGGTGCTGGCGGCGTTGGGCCTGGTGCTGATCCGCAATAAGCCTTCGGTGCCCGTGGTACGCGGCGAACGACTGCCCTTTTGGGCGGTGTTCGGGCGCATTGCGCCGTTTGGCACCAGCCTGTGCCTGGCGTCGATTGGCTATGGCACGCTGACCACCTTTATTACCCTGTATTACCTCAATCGCGGCTGGGCCGGGGCAGCGTATTGCCTGACGGTATTTGGCGTGTGTTTTATCCTGTCGCGCCTGGTGTTCATCTCTGCCATCAGCCGTTTTGGCGGGTTCAGTGCAGCGATTGCCTGCATGACCATTGAAACCCTGGGCCTGACGCTGCTGTGGCTGGCGCCCTCAACCGGGGTTGCGTTGATCGGTGCCGGGCTCACGGGTTTTGGCTTGTCGCTGGTGTACCCGGCGTTGGGCGTCGAAGCCATCAAGCAAGTGCCCAATAGCAGCCGTGGCGCCGGCTTGAGTGCGTATGCGGTGTTTTTTGATCTGGCCCTGGCGATTGCCGGGCCATTGATGGGCGCCGTGGCCCTGAACCTGGGCTACGGCTGGATATTCTTTTGCGCCGCGCTGCTATCGGTCACGGCGCTGGGGCTGACCGTGCTGCTCAAACGCCGCGCTTACTGATCAGCGGTCTGCATACCGGCGCGGGTCGCTTGGCCCAGCGTGTGGGAGAAGAAGCGCCCCGCTTCTGAAATCAGGTCGCGGTGGATGCCTTCGCGGTCGACGCCATCGGCATCGGTGCAGATCGCCGGCATCGCCACCAATTGGTCGCTGTCACACGGCGCCATGAACACGAAATGCCCGGCGCCCGCCAACAGTTTGAAATTCGGCGGCTCCGGCAGTTTGCGCGCCAGCGCAGCGGCGTTCTTGTCCACCGCCACCAGTTTGTCGCCATCGCCGCTGTAAAGCAGCACGGGCACATGCACATCCGCCAGGGTATGGCGGCCAAACATCAGGCTCAACGGCGCCATCAGCATCAAGGCATGAATGCGCGGGTCGGCCTGTGGCTGCAAGTCGTCGCGATCCACCACCAGTTCGCCTTTGGTGGTACATGCGTCGCGGTCTTCCGGGCGCTCCTGGCAATAACGGCGCAGGCGGTCGAAATCCGGCTTGGCGCCGGCCAGGATCAACGCGGTTTCGCCGCCGGCGGAGTAACCGATCACGCCCACCTGATCGACGTTGACGAACGGCGACAGCATCGGGTCGCCGAGGGTGGCGGTGATCGCTTCGGAGATCTGAATCGGCCGGCCGTACAGGTTACTCACGGTGCCCAGGCGGCTGTGATCCTTGTAGTTGTCGCCAGGGTGCAACACGGCCACCACGACAAACCCCTTGCGTGCCAAAGACGTGGCCAGGTCGTGCAGGGCCAGTGGCGTACCGGTGTTGCCGTGGGACAGCATCAGCATCGGAAAGCGGCCGATGGCGACCTTGGAGTCTTCGGTGGCGGCGACGTGATAGGCGCCCAACGCAGTGCTGTGCTCATCGTCGGTCGACGGATAAAACGCGATGGCTTTCATCGGCTGCAGGTCCAGCGGGTCGAGAAAGGTCATGCGATGGAAGCCCACACTCCAATGCGGGTGCGGCGCTGGGGCGGCGTGCACTGAAATCAGGCCACCGAGCAGGGAGAGAACCAAAACAGCACAAAGACGCATCATGGGGATGTCCACCTTTGCTGCGCGACCACGTTCAACACCCGCGGCAGATCTATATGAAAAGTCCATGGTTCAAGGCGCTCACACCGGGTGATAAACCCATGCGTGCATAACCTGGGCCAAAGTAGTGACAGCGGGTAAACGAAAAAACTCCGTATTCCGGTCGTTTTGAAGCGATCAGAATACAGAGTTTAGGCGCCCGGCTTCGGATTGGAACCGAGCAGACGCGAAATTTACACAAGCCTTACGCGGCGGCGAACAATTGTTCGTTGATGACAGCGTTGGCGTCGCTCAGGGCTTTGCTGCGTACTTCTTCACCGTAGGCCAGGCCTTGGGCGCGGACGAACTCGATGTCGGTGATGCCAAGGAAGCCAAACACCAGTTTCAAATAGTCTTCGTGGCCGACGTTGCTTGCCTGACCGGCGTGCAGACCGCCCGCAGTCGAGACGATGATCAGCTTCTTGCCACCGCACAGGCCTTCAGGGCCGGCTTCGGTGTAACGGAACGTCTGGCCGGCGATGGCGATGCGGTCGATCCAGGCCTTGAGCTGGGACGGCACCGAGAAGTTGTACATCGGCGCGCCGATCACCACAGCGTCGGCAGCGATGAATTCAGCCAGCGACGACGCGCTCAGCTCAGCCTCGTGCTGTTGTACCGCGTCGCGCAGTTCAGCCGCGGTGCCCAGGGCGCCCAGGGTCAGGCCCGAAAAGTGGCTGATGCCTTCGCTTGCCAGGTCACGGTAAGTCACTTCCACACCCGGCTCAGCCGCTTGCCAGGCCTTGACCACACCAGCGCTGAGCTGACGCGAAGCCGAGTTGTCGCCGAGGATGCTGGAATCGATATGCAACAGTTTCATGCGGGATCTCCAAGTGAGGATCGCGGCTAGGCGATCGAATGAGGTTGATCCTACACATGAACCCAATAAACGATTAGACAGCTTAAATGCGATTGTTCGTCCTGCCAGCAGGACAATCGATTAAACGCCAACATTCAATCCAACAAGGTTATTGCCTGATGCGCTGACGCACTGGATTTCGCCCGAGCTTGGCTTCATTCTCGCCGGCAGATCCGACAGCCACCGGCCACGCCATGCACCCACCCTCTCCCGTCCTGACCAAGAGCCTGACCCTGATCCTAGCCATCTGCTGCGGGTTTTCGGTCGCCACGATTTACTACAACCAGGCCATGCTGCCGCTGATTGCCGACACCTTTGCGGTGTCGACCGCGCACGTCGGGCAGATCGCGATGCTCACGCAGCTCGGTTATGCCTGTGGCCTGCTGCTGTTCGTGCCGCTGGGCGACCGGATCAGCCGACGCACCCTGATCCTGGCCGTGCTGTGCCTGAACTTCATCAGCCTGCTGGCCTCGGCCACGGCGCCGTCTTACACCTGGCTGCTGGTGGCGAGCGGGCTGCTGGGGCTGTCGGGGATCAGCGCGCAGGTGATCATTCCCGCCGCTTCCGACCTCAGTACCCTCGAACAGAAAGGCGCGGTGCTGGGCCTGATGGTCAGCGGCTTGTCGGCCGGTGGCTTGCTGGCCAGGACAGTCAGCGGCGTGGTCAGCGGCTGGCTGGGCTGGCGCGGCATGTTTGCCGTGGCCGCGGCGCTGGATGTACTGCTGTTTATGGCAATTCTGACGCGCATGCCGGTGTCGATCTCCACCAGCAAACTCGCGTATGGCGCCTTGCTCAAATCCCTCTGGGGTTTGGCCAGGCAATATCCGCCCCTGCGCCAGTCGGCGCTCAAGGGCGCCCTGGTATTTGGTGCATTGAATGTGTTCTGGGGCTCGATGGCCGCCTTGCTGGCCTTGCCGCCGTATGGCTTTTCGAGTGCCCAGGCAGGCCTGGTGGGGCTCTCGGCCATTGTCGGCATTCTCTGCGCCTCGACCATCGGCCAACAAACCCGGCGCCATGGGCGCTTGCTCGAACGCGCCGGCATCACCACGGTGCTGGTGGCGTTTATCCTGATCTACAGCCTTGGGCTGAGCGGCTGGTGGTGGCCCATCCTGATCGCGGCCACCTTCCTCGACCTGGGTAACCGGACCAACCAACTGGCCAACCAGACCCGCGTATTGGCGCTGGAACCCTCAGCCACCAGCCGCCTGAACACCGTGTTCATGGTGGTCTACTTTATCGGCGGCGCCCTGGGCTCGGCGGCCGGCGCTTTTGCCTCGCAGCACTACGGCTGGCAGGGTCAGGCCCTCACCGGCGCGGCCTTTGCCGGGCTGGCCTTGCTGATGACCCTGTTCAGTGGGACGACACATAAAGCGACGCCGACGTAGGCGCCGGCAACGCGTAGGTGCGCTTCATCCACTGGATCTCTGCCTGCGGCGTGCGCCCGAAAAAGCGTTTGAACTCGCGGCTGAACTGCGAAGCGCTCTCATAGCCGACCCTGGCACACGCCGTGGCGGCGGTGATGTCGTTGCGCAACATCAATAAGCGCGCCTGGTGCAGGCGCGTGGACTTGAGGTATTGCATCGGTGAGGTGCCCGTGACCGTGCGAAAGTGCGCATGAAAACTCGGCACGCTCATCACGGCTTCCGCCGCCAGGGCTTCCACGTCCAGGTGCTGGTGGTAGCAGCCGTGAATCTTGCGGATCGCCCGCGCGACCTTGCCGAACTGGCCCTGCTGGTTAAGCGCGGCGCGCATCGAGCCGCCCTGCGCACCCGTGAGGATGCGGTAGTAGATTTCGCGCACCAGCGACGGGCCGAGGAGTTGCGCGTCCATCGGCACACGCATCACTTCGAGAAAACGCAGCAACGACTCGCTGAGCGGCTCATCCATGGGCGATGAATACATGCCGCGGGGCTTGGCCTCAACCAGGTCAGGGAAGTCATCCAGCGCCACCATCCATTCGGCGGCGAGGGTAAAATCCAGCCGCAGGTACACCGCCAGCATGGGCTCCTCTTCGCTGGCCTCGGTTTCCATGGTGAACGGCACAGGTACCGAGACCACCAGGTAATGCTGCGCGTCATACAGGTAAATGTCTTCCCCCAGAAAGCCACGCTTGCACCCCTGGCAGACAATCACAATGCCGGGATCGTAGAGCACTGGTACTCGATGCAAGGGCCGGTTGGAACGCAAAAAGCGCACATCATCCAACGCGGTCAGGTTATAGCCTTCGACAGGCGCCAGGGTGCCCATCAGCTCGATGATTCGTTGGGTACGGCCCATGGTGCAAGGCTCCTGGCGAAAACCGCACGCTACTGCGCAATCGTCGCCGTGGCTATGCACTCATAGGAATAGGCAATCAGCAGATTGGTTTGGATATTCGCTCAAACCGCCCGTTTCCGTAGCCTGAAACACCACGTTCAGCCCTCGGAGATGCCCTCATGCTTATCGTCTACAACCCCGCCACCGGTGAAGAAATCGGCCGCGTTGCCAAGAACACCTCGGCTGAGGTCAAAGCGGCGGTCGACCGCACCTGCGCGGCGTTCCCTGAATGGTCTTCGACGCTCGCCAAGGAGCGCAGCGAGATCCTGCGCCGCTGGCACGACGCCGTTAAGGCTGACAAGGAAGCCTTTGCCGAACTGCTGTGCCGCGAAAACGGCAAGTGCCTCACCGAAGCCCGGGGCGAAATCGATTACGGCCTGGGTTTTATCGAGTGGTACGCCGAAGAAGCCAAGCGCGTGTACGGCGACACCCTGCCCACCCACGACCGCAACGCCAACGTGCTGGTGACCAAGGAAGCCATTGGCCCTGTCGCGGCAATTACCCCGTGGAATTTCCCGTTCATGATGATCACGCGCAAAGTCGCCACAGCCTTGGCGGCGGGTTGCACCATGGTCATCAAGCCTGCCGAAGACACGCCGCTCACCGCCTTCAAGCTGCTGGAATACGCGCGCAAGGCCGGTATCGAACCCGGCGTGCTGGAAGTGGTGGTCGGCGATCCCAGGGAGATCGGCCTGATCTTCACCGGCGACCCGCGTATTCGCAAAATCACCTTTACCGGCTCCACCGCTGTCGGCAAATTGCTTGCGGCGCAATGCGCGGCCACCCTCAAGAAAATGACCCTGGAACTGGGCGGCAACGCTCCGTTTATCGTGTTCGAGGACGCCAACCTGGATGAGGCCGTCAAGGGCCTGGTCAGCGCCAAACTGCGCAACAGCGGGCAGGTGTGCATCTCGCCAAACCGGATTTTTGTGCAGCACAGCATCCTCGACGAGTTCGTCCAACGGGTGCAGGCGGCGGTTGCCAAAATCGACGTGGATCAAGGCCTGCGCGAAGACTTTGTGGTCGGGCCGCTGGTCAATCAACTGGGTTTTGACAAAGTCGTCCGTTTGGTGGAAGACGCCAAGGCCGCCGGCGCCAGCGTGCTGATGGGCGGCAAGCCCCACGCCAGGGGCGGGTTGTTCTACGAACCCACCGTGTTGACCGGTTTGCGCGACGACTCGCCGCTGGCCACTGAGGAAATCTTCGGGCCGGTGTTCGCCTTCTATTCATTCAAGGATGAAGAGGAAGTCATCGCGCGCGCCAATCAGACCGAGTTTGGCCTGGTGGCGTATGCCTACACCCGCGCGCTGGGGCGTTCGTTGCGGCTGTCGCGCCAACTGGAGGCTGGGATGGTCATCCTCAATTCCGGTTCGGTCGGCACCGCGTCGATTCCATTTGGCGGTATCAAGCAATCCGGCTATGGCCGTGAGGGCAGCTATTACGGGATCGAAGAGTACGTGCATGTGAAGTATGTGCTGATGGCGGGCGCGCAGTTCTAAGCGTTTAATCGCGTCCAAAGCGAGTCGCCACACGGCGCTCGCTTTTTTTGTAGTGGATTTGCCCTCGCCAGACGCGGATAGTTCGTCCCACTGACAGGACAATAGGTTGACCATGCAAGACCTCAACGACCTCTACTATTTCGCCAAAGTCGTCGAGGCCGGCGGCTTTGCGGCGGCCGGCCGGCTGCTGGGGATTCCCAAGTCACGGCTGTCACGGCGTATTGCCGAGCTGGAAGAACGCCTCGGCGCGCGCCTGTTGCAGCGCACCACGCGCCAATTGACCCTCACTGCGGTCGGCGAGCGTTATTTGCGCCATTGCCAGGCGATGCTGCTGGAAGCGGAAATGGCCGACGAGGCCGTGGCCAGTATGTCCAGCGAACCGCGCGGGCGCCTGCGGGTCAGTTGCCCGGTGGGCATGGCCCAGCACATGTTGCCGGACATGGTTGCCGGTTTTCTCGCCGCCCACCCGCTGGTGCAGCTGGAAATGACGCTGGTGAACCGCCGTGTCGACCTGGTGGCTGAGGGCATCGACGTGGCCCTGCGCGTGCGCGAGTCGGGCGATGAAGACCCGCTGCTGGTGACCAAGCGCCTGCGCCAGGCCCAGACCCTGCTGGTGGCCAGCCCTGAATTCATCCAGGGTCGGCACATCGACAGCCTCGAAGACCTCAAACAACTGCCGTTGCTCGGCGCGCTGGAGGCCGACCGCCTGGTCCACCTGCGCCTGATCGACCCGCAAGGCAACGCTCAGGACCTCGCGCTGGAAGCCCGCCTGGGCATCGACGACTTCATCGTGCGCAAGGCTTGTGCCCTCAAAGGCCTGGGTTTCACCGTCTTGCCGATGATGTACTGCGAAGAGGAATTGGCCAGCGGCCAGTTGGTGCAGCTGCTGCCGCAATGGTCGTCGCCAGGGGGCTGGTTGCAGGCGGTGTACCCGCATCGCCGTGGCGTGCTGCCGGCCATTCGTGCCTGGATCGACTACCTGGAAGAAGCCTTCAAGGGCTGCGGAGACCGCTTGCTATGAAAATGACTGAAGCACACGTCGCCGCCTTCTGCCTGAGCCTGCCCGGCGCGCGGGAAGACTACAAATGGGGCGGCGTGCGGGTGTTTTCGATCGCCGGCAACAAGATGTTCGCCCTGCAGAACCTGCGGGGCGAATCGCTGGCGTTCAAGGTCGACAAGGACCTGTTCCTCGGCCATGTCGACCGCCCCGGCATCCACCCGGCGCCTTACCTGGCGCGGGCACAGTGGATCATCATGAACACGCCCTACCCGCTGGGCGCCGAGGAACTGCGTGGCCTGTTGCGGCGTTCTCACCAATTGGTGGTGAGCAAACTGCCCAAGCGCACGCAGATCGGGCTGTTGCTAGAAGATTGAAAGCAGCGTGCCGCCCAGGAATAACTGGTCGAGCCAGAACACCTCGTGCAGCAACACGATGACCCAGAACAGCACTTGGTACGACACCTTGCGCGTCTTGTGGCGGAACACTTGCTGGGCGATCAACGCCCCAGGCCACCCGCCGGCCAGTTCCACGGCGTGCAGGATGTTTTCGCGAACGCGCGGGCCTGCTGTCTCAGCCTTGCGCTTGTCACCCCAGTAAAGAAAAAACGCCACCACGCTGACCACGCCATAGGCGGCCAGCGGGATCACTGTCTCACCGCGATGCCATACCAGCGCCGCTCCCAGCAGCGGCGCGGCGCACAGCAGCACAAAGATCAGCGCCTTGAGGCGCGGATGCTGAATGTTCATGGCTTGACCGCCGACCAGTCGATCCAGCCGAACTGCCAGGTCGCCAGGATCAGCACACCGAACGCGATGCGATACCAGGCAAAGGCCGCATAGCTGTGGCTGGCGATGAACTTGAGCAAGGCCTTGACCGCGATCATCGCAAAGATGAACGAGGTGACAAACCCGATGGCAAACACCGGCAGGTCATCGGGCTGGAACAAGTGACGGTACTTGTAGCCCGAATACAGGGCCGCGCCGACCATGGTTGGCATCGCCAGAAAAAACGAAAACTCGGTGGCGGTCTTGCGCGACAGGCCGAACAACAGGCCGCCAATGATGGTGGCGCCGGAGCGTGAGGTGCCCGGAATCATGGCCAGGCACTGGGCCACGCCGACCTTGAGCGCGTCTTTCCAGGTGATCTGGTCCACGGTTTCAGCATGGACCGCATGCTGGCGGCGCTCGGCCCACAACATGATCACGCCGCCCACGACCAGGGCGGTGGCCACGGTGATCGGGTTGAACAGGTAGTGCTTGATCAGGTCGGCAAAAATCACCCCCAGCACGATGGCCGGCGCCACCGCGATGATCAGGTTAGCTGTAAACCGCCGGGCACTGGGTTGGGTCGGCAAGCCGATGACCACGTCGAGGATCTTGCGCCGAAACTCCCAGACCACCGCCAGGATCGCGCCCAATTGAATGATGATGTTGAACGCCTCAAAGCGTTCGCCGCCGAAGCCGATCAAGTCGGCGACGATGATCTGGTGCCCGGTGCTGGAAATGGGCAGGAACTCTGTCAGCCCCTCCACCACGCCAAGAATCAATGCCTGTATGGCGGTCCAAAAATCCATGTATCCCCCAAAGGTCATGCCTGTCGGCATGCCTTGACTGTCTTTTTAATAGTTCACTGACGACAAGCGCACTCAAGTTCCGGTGCTGATTTTCAACATCGGTCTGCAAAAATTTCGTGAAAAATCAGGGAGTACTCAGGTTTTTCAATTACAGGCCGAAAGCCTATCAGACAAGCCGGAAATTTCGATGCAGCGCCCACAATTATAAAAAGCATGGAGTGACAGGACGATGAACAGTTTGCGCAGTATGTCGATCAGCCGCCGCCTCTGGCTGATCCTGATAGTCGCCGTGTTGATGCTGCTGACGTTGGGGCTGTTGATGCTCAAGCAGATCCATGGCGACCTTTACCAGGCCAAACGTCAGCAGACCCAGCACGTGGTGCAGACCGCCAGCGGGGTGCTGGCCTATTACCAGAACCTTGAGAAAACCGGCGTGCTCAGCCGTGAAGCCGCGCAGCAGCAAGCCCTGAGCGCGGTGCGTGGCCTGCGCTACGACCACGACGATTACTTCTGGATCAACGACCTGACGCCCGTGATGATCATGCACGCGGCCAACCCCAAGCTGGATGGCCAGAACCTCTCGGCGATCCGCGACCCGGACGGTTTTGCGGTGTTCAACGAATTCGTGATCCTGGCCAAGGCCAAGGGCGCCGGCATCGTCAACTATCGCTGGCCCAAACCTGGCGCCGAAGCGCCCGTGGAGAAAACCTCGTACATCCAGCTGTTCGAACCCTGGGGCTGGATTATCGGCTCCGGCGTGTACGTGGATGATGTGCAGGCCGAGTTCACGGGCCAGGTGTGGAAGGCCTCGCTGATTGGCCTGGGCATCGCTCTGCTGATGGCCGTGTTGGTCACCCTGATTGTGCGCAGCATCGTGACGCCGTTGCAGGCGGCGGTGAACGCCATGGCCAATATCGCCAGTGGCGAAAGCGACCTGACGCGCAGCCTCGACACCCACGGGCGCGACGAAGTCACCCAGTTGTCTCGGCACTTCAACAGCTTTACCGCCAAGCTGCGCCAGGTGGTCGGCCAGTTGCAGGTGTGCGCCAATGCGTTGGGCCAGTCGTCCACGGAATTGGGCAACAACGCCAGCCAGGCGCATGACCGCAGCCAACAGCAGTCGCAGCAGATGGAACTGGTGGCGACGGCGATCAATGAAGTCACCTATGGCGTGCAGGACGTGGCGAAAAACGCCGAACATGCCGCCAGTGAGATGCGCGATGCCCAGGCCCAGGCGCAGCAGGGCCAGGTGAATATTGACGGTAGTTTGCAGCAGATCGACCAGCTCTCCGGCACCATCAGCCAGGCTGTGGAGGTGATTCGCACCTTGTCCAGCGAGAGCACGCAGATTGGTGGTGTGCTGGAAGTGATCCGCTCCATCGCTGACCAGACCAACCTGCTGGCGCTTAATGCGGCCATTGAGGCCGCACGTGCCGGGGAGCAGGGCCGTGGGTTTGCGGTGGTCGCCGATGAAGTGCGGCTGCTGGCTCAACGTACGCAAAAATCCACTGCTGAAATCCAAGTGATGATTGAGCGTCTGCAGGGGCACTCGGAAGCGGCGGTCAAGGTGATCAGTGACAGCCATAGCGCTTCGCAGCTGACGATTGAACAGGCTGGGCAGGCCGGTGCCAGTCTTAACGCCATTGGCCAGGCGTTGCGTAACCTCAACGGGCTGAATGCCTCGATTGCCAGCGCGACCTTGCAACAGGCGCATGTGGTGGAGGATATCAACCAGAACGTCACCCAGGCGGCCGGGTTGTCTCACAGCACTGCGCTGGCGGCGGAGCAATCCAGCGTGGCGAGTGCGCATTTGCGTGGGTTGAGTGAGGAGTTGGACGGGTTGCTGCGGCAGTTCAAGGTTTAGCTTTTTTTGGGGAGGGTGGGTGTACATATCCGGTGTTTGGGTGATGGCGGCTTATGGTTCCGCCCTTACGGCGGGTCACTTTGGAAAAGCCCCAAAGTAACCAAAGGGCTCTTGCCCCACCACTCGGCACCTCGCTCACGCTTCGGTGTGCCCGAACGCAGGCTTGAATCCGTGGGCCGCCGTGACGGGCCATCCATGGCCCAACACGGCTAACCCGGCGTCCTGCCGGGTTACCCACGGATTCAAACCTGCGTTCGGCCAGCGTGGTTTAACGGGGCGCCTAAGATCAAAATCAAAAGCAAAGCACGGCGGCCTAGTAGCCGACCTGAGTGGTTAGATCAAAAGCGAAGGCGAGGCGGCCTGACAGCCGACCTGATCTTGAGAGCTGAACCCAATTCAATGTGGGAGCTGGCTTGCCTGCGATGGCATCAACTGGTTGTGCCTGATACACCGAGGTGCCTGCATCGCAGGCAAGCCAGCTCCCACAGAAGAGCAAAGCAGCACGGTGCTGGCGGTCTGTACCCGGTCAAACTGTGGGAGCGGGCTTGCTCGCGAATGAGGTGGTTCAGTCAGCTCATAGGTCACTGGCACACCGCCTTCGCGAGCAAGCCCGCTCCCACAGTTGATGCTCGAGTGGTAGAAGCCAAAACACAGCCGTGGCGGCCTGATAGCCGACCTGATCTTGAGAGCTGAACCCAATTCAATGTGGGAGCTGGCTTGCCTGCGATGGCATCAACTGGTTGTGCCTGATACACCGAGGTGCCTGCATCGCAGGCAAGCCAGCTCCCACAGAAAGGCAAAGCAGCACGGCGCTGGCCGCTGAACTCGGTCAACTTGTGGGAGCGGGCTTGCTCGCGAAGGCAGTGGTTCAGTCAGCTCATGGGTCACTGGCACACCGCCTTCGCGAGCAAGCCCGCTCCCACAGTTGATGCTCAGTACATCTGGTGATGGGGTGTTGCTCAGCTTCTGCCACGCACGCCGTGCTCTGCTTTTGGCATCAATCTCAGGCACCTCGTCAAACCACGCCAGCCGCCATGACCGCAGCAATGTGTATACCTCCACATCCGCGTTTAAACATTCCTCACCTCTGGTTACAATTAGCGCCCTCTCCCACTCTCCCAAGGAACCGCCATGTCCGGGCTTGAATTGTTCGCCGCCGCCCTGGGGGTGATCGCTGTCTGGCTGACGGTCAAACAAAACCCCTGGTGCTGGCCCATCGGCCTGGTCATGGTGTTGCTCTACACCTGGGTGTTCTTCGACGTAAAGCTCTATTCCGACATGCTCCTGCAAGTGGTCTACGCCGCCCTGCAACTTTACGGTTGGCGGCAATGGACCCGCGCCGGCGAGGTCAAGCAAGGCCGTCAGGTCACGAGCCTCGGCGTGCCCGCGATCATGAGCAGCCTGGCCGTCGGCGCCGTCTTCAGCCTGCTGCTCGGCGCGGCCATGGCCCACTGGACCGACGCCGCCCAGCCATGGCTCGACGCCGCCCTCACCGGCTTCAGCCTGGTGGCGCAAATGTGGATGGCGCAAAAACGCGTGCAATGCTGGCCACTGTGGATCGCCGTGGACGTGATCTTCGTCGGCCTGTTCCTCTACAAAGGCCTGTACCTCACCGCCGCGCTTTATGCCCTGTTCACCGCGATTGCCGTGCAAGGCTGGCGTGAATGGCGCAGCGACCCGGCGTTGCACGCATGAAAGTGGTAGTACTGGCAGGCCCCGAATCCAGCGGCAAAAGCTGGCTGGCGGCTGAACTGCATGCACACTTTGGCGGGCTGATGGTTGGCGAATACGTGCGGTATTTCATCGACCATCACCAACGCGACACCACCCTGGCGGATATTCCGGCGATCGCCCGCGGCCAGCTGGCCTGGGAAGACGCTGCCCGCGCCGAACAGCCCAACCTGCTGGTGCTCGATACTCACCTGTTGACGAACAAACTGTGGAGCCAGACGCTGTTCGGCGACTACCCGGCCTGGCTGGACGACGAACTCCTGGCCCGGCATTACGACCTGCATCTGCTGCTGTCTCCCGAGGATGTTGAGTGGACCGCCGACGGCCAGCGCTGCCAACCGGAACTGGCTGATCGTCGGGCGTTTTTCCAGGGCAGCCTGGCGTGGATCGAACAGCACCAGCAGCCCGCCGTGGTGATTGGCGGCCATTGGCAAGCGCGGCGTGACAAGGCATTTGAAGCGGTGGCGCAACTGCTGGCGTAAGGCCCATCGGGTCAACGCAGTCCCTTTCCTTCGGCGCCAGTCAATCTTCTAAAGGAGATTGGCCTATGAACATGCGCATTGTTGCTCGCCTGATTAACTTGCCGGAAAACCGTGGCGTTCGCGTCACCGCGGCAAAGCATCCTGTCTTGCTGGTGCGTGTCGGCGACCGGGTGCGCGCCTTCCAGGCCGACTGCCCGCACGCCGGCGCTCCGCTGGAAGAAGGTGTGATCTGTAACGGGCGGATTATTTGCCCCTGGCACAAAGCGGCGTTTGCCGTGGACAGCGGCGCCGTCATCGAACCTCCAGCACTGGTCGGGCTCACGCAATACCCGGTGCAGGTGCACGATGGCGTGGTCAGTGTTGGCGACGAGCCCATCGTCGCCGAAGCCGCGCCAGCGCGGGATGAACACCGCTGTTTTGCGGTCATCGGCGCTGGCGCGGCAGGCACTGCCGCCGTGGCGACGTTGCATCAGCAGGGCTTCAGCGGACGATTGCTGTGGATCGACCGCGAACAAGCTCCGGCCTACGACCGCACCGCCCTGAGCAAATTCGTGATCGCGGGCCAGATGACGCCCGAAGACACGCCGCCACTGCTGGATAAGCAGCCTATTGGCATTCACGGCGAAGTTCAGCGCCTGGACGCCCGCGCCAAACGCATCGAACTCGCCGACGGTCGTCACTTCGACTATGACGCGGCACTGGTCGCCACCGGAGGCGAAGCGCAACCACTGGACATCCCCGGCGCCGTATTGAGCCACGTGTTTGTATTGCGCAGCCGCGAGGATGCAGCGCGAATCGATGAAGCAGCGCAGTCGGCAGCGTGCGCGGTGATTGTCGGCGACAGTTTTATCGGCCTGGAAGCCGCGTCCGCCTTGCGCCAACGGGGCCTGGTGGTGCAGGTGGTCAGCCGCCATGACATTCCTCTCGCTGCGCAATTGGGCAAGCGCATCGGTGCGGCCATTCGCCAATTGCACGAAGACAATGGCGTGATCTTTCACTGCAACACCGAGCCCGAACGCTTCAACGGTCACGGCGCGGTGAGTACCGTGCTGCTTAAAAACGGCAAGCGCCTGGCGGCAGACCTGGTCGTAATGGGCGTTGGCGTCACACCCGCCACAGGCTTTATCCAGGGCGTCGACAAAGCCGAGGATCAGTCGCTGAACGCAGACAGTCATTTACAGGTGGCGCCTGGGTTATGGGCGGCCGGCGACAACGTGACTTTTGCCTGGCGTCAGCAGCCGACACGCATCGAGCACTGGCGCGTGGCCCAGCAACTGGCCGTGCTGGCCGCGCGCAATATGCTTGGAGACACGCAGGTGTACGCCGACGTGCCCTTCTTCTGGACCTACCACTTCGGCAAAACCTTTGAAGTGCTCGGCCATCCGCGGCACTGGAACCGCCTGCACGTGGAAGGTGATGTGAATCGTCACGACTTCATTGCCTTGCTGTGCCGTGATGATCAAGTGGAAGCCGTGATTGCCTGCGAACATCAGCAAGCCATGGCGCGCCTTTCACAACGCATGCAGCACCCCTTGGGCAAAGCCGACGCCTTGGCCATTATTCGCGCTGATTAGCGCTTTTTGCGGGTGCTCAGTTGAATCCATGTCGGTGCATGATCGCTGGCGTGCGGCTCGTTGCGCACCCAGGCGTCCACGCCGGCGTCTTTGAGGTAAGGCTTGAGCGCGGGATTGAGCAGCAGGTGATCGATACGCAGCCCGGAATTGGTCTGCCAGTGCTGACGGAAGTAATCCCAGAAGGTGTAGACGCGCTCTTCGGGGTACAGATGGCGCAGCGAATCGGTCCAACCCTGCTCCAGCAGGCGCTGATAACACGCGCGGCTCTCGGGTTGCAGCAAGGCGTCCTTGAGCCAGGAGCGCGGGTTGTAGATGTCGAGGTCGGTGGGTACCACATTGAAATCCCCGGCCAGCAGCACCGGGTGTTCGCTGGCTTGCAGCGCCTGGGCATAATCGATCAGCCGTTCGAACCAGGCCAGTTTGTACTCGAATTTCGGCCCAGGCTGCGGGTTGCCATTGGGCAGATACAGGCAGCCGACCAACACGCCATGCACCGCGGCTTCCAGGTAACGGCTTTGCGTGTCGCTGTCATCGCCCGGCAAGCCGCGCCGGCTCTCCAGCGGCTGGGCATCGCGCGCCAAAATGGCCACGCCGTTCCACGAGGCCTGGCCCAGGCAGATCGCACCGTAGCCGGCTGCTTCGAAGTCGGCATAGGGAAACAGGCTTTGCGGCGCCTTGAGCTCTTGCAGGCAGACAATATCGGGCTGCTCGCGCTCAAGCCATTGCAGCAGGTTGGGCAGACGGGCACGGATGCCGTTGATATTGAAGGTGGCGATTTTCAGCGCTTTCATCGGTCCGGTCCTTACAGGGCTCTTGGGGTAGAACCTGAAAGCGGCGCGGATGTTCAATCCAAACCACGCTCCAGGTTGGCATTCACGCGCAGCAATAACGCCAGCAGCGTCGCCTCTTCCTCAGCGCTGAAGCCCTGCAGCGCCTGCGCCGTGCCCTGCACCATCACGGCGTAGGCCGCAGGCATGCGTTCACGCACCGCATCGGTGAGGGTGATCAGGCGGCTGCGTTTGTCTGTGGGGTCGACCATGCGCTGGATCATTCCATCACGCTCCATGCGCCCCAGCAGCTGCGCCATGCTCGACTGCTCGACACGGGCGATGCGCACCAATTCAGCCTGGGGCAGACCCTCGCTGTGCTTGAGCGCCACCAGCACCGGAATTTGCGCCACGGCAAACCCCAACGCGCGTAGCTGGCCCTCGTAAAGTCGGATAAACCCGCGGTTGGCGAGACCTATCTGTTGCATGGGATTGGGTGACGGGGTTTGAACATTCATGGGGTCGTTGACTTTCCATAGGAGCCTATGCATCAAATGTATAGGATCCTATAAACATCGCCAAGGGCCATTTCAATGAACATTCCAACGCGTATTGCGATTGTCGGCGCCGGTCCTGGCGGATTGACCCTGGCGCAAATCCTCACACGTCATGGCGTTGCCGTCAGCGTGTTCGAGCGCGAACGCGGGCCGCTGGAACGCCCGCAAGGCGGGACGCTCGACCTGCATGTCGACTCCGGCCAACTGGCGCTGCAACGTGCCGGCCTGGAAGACGCCTTCAACCGGATCGCGCGCTACGAAGACCAAGGCTCACGGTTGATGGATCAACACGCTCGCCTGCTGTTCGAAGCCCCCAACCCTGATGCCGGAGACCGCCCGGAGGTCGACCGCACGGCCTTGCGCCAGATCCTGCTGGAGGCGCTGCCCGCAGGCTGTGTGAACTGGGGCGTCGGCATCAGCGCCATTCGCCCGGCCGAGCACGCACGCTGGACGCTGCACCAGGGCGAGATCAGCCACGGCCCATTCGATCTGGTCGTCGGTGCCGATGGCGCCTGGTCCAAAATCCGGCCGCTGCTGTCGCCTTACGTGCCGCAGTACAGCGGGCTGACGTTTATCGAGTTCGGCATCGATGATGTCGACCGCCAACACCCGCACATCGCCAGGCTGGTCGGTCGCGGCAAGCTGGAAGTCGAAGGCGGCGCCAAGGCGATCATCGTGCAACGCAATGCCAACGCGCACTTGCGCGGCTACGCGATCTTCCGCGTGCCCACCGACTGGGCCGCCGCGCCCCGCAGTGTGTCTGCGCTCAAAGCCCAGTTCGAAGGCTGGCACGCGGACATCCTGGCGTTATTTGAAGCGGCCAACGAAACCGTGCTGACGCGGCACATCTACGCCCTGCCCGTGGGCCATCGCTGGAACCACCGTCAGGGGTTGACATTGATTGGGGATGCAGCGCACCTGATGTCGCCATTTGGTGGCGAAGGCGTCAATGCAGCGATGCTCGATGCGGCCGAACTGGCGCAGCATCTGCTCCAGACGCCTGACTGCTCGGCAGCAGTGCAGGCTTATGAAAACCACATGTTCGAGCGTGTGATGCCGGCCGCCAGAGACAGCGCCGAAGGCGCCGCCACCCAGTTATCGCATGACAGCCTGGCGCTGTCCCTGGCTCACCTGCATCACCACCTCATGCCTCAGTAGCCCAGGGGCAGGCCTGTATTGCGGCGCGGGTCGTTGGCCCCGTAGAAACGGTTGTTGCCCACCGGCTTGCCACCCAGGGACGGCGCGCCCACCAGGATTGCGGCCAGGTGGTTGGCATCCTGAGGCCCGGCAAACTTGTGGCCCCAGCTCTCGAGGATTTTCTGAGTGTCGGGGCTCACCGCGAAGGTCTCCAGGTTGGTGGTTTCAGGCATCCACTGCTGGTGGAAACGCGGCGCATCGACGGCTTCCTGGATGTTCATCTTGTAGTCGATGACATTCAGGATGGTCAGCAAGGTCGCGGTGATAATCCGGCTGCCCCCTGGCGTACCGACCACCATCACGGCCTTGCCGTCCTTGGTCACGATGGTCGGGCTCATCGACGACAGCGGCGCCTTGCCGGGTGCGATGGCGTTGGCTTCACCCTGGACCAGCCCGTACATGTTCGGCACGCCGACCTTGACGGTGAAGTCATCCATTTCATCGTTGAGGATCACGCCGGTCTTGCTCGCCATCACACCGGCACCGAACCAGTCGTTGAGGGTGTAGGTCACCGACACCGCGTTGCCCCACTTGTCGACGATGGAATAGTGCGTGGTGTTGTTGCCTTCATGCGGCGACACGCCCGGCTTGATCGCCTGGGAATCCCCGGCCTTCTGCGGTTCGATGGCCGCGCGCAGCTTGGCGGCGTAGTCCTTGTCCAGCAGGTGGGCGATCGGGTTCTTCACAAAGTCCGGGTCGCCGAGGTAGCTGTTACGGTCCACGTAGGCGTGGCGCATCGCTTCGATCTGGTAGTGCAGGCCTTGGGCCGAGTGATAGCCCAGGTCCGCCATCGGGTAGCCTTCGAGGATGTTCATGATCTGGCAGATCACCACGCCGCCCGAGCTCGGCGGCGGTGCCGAGACCACGTGGTAGCCACGGTAATCGCACTCGATGGGCGCCAGTTCGCGGGTCTTGTATTTGTCGAGGTCGGCCTGGGTGATGATGCCCTTGCCGGCCTGGCTGGAGTCCACCAGAGCCTTGGCGACCCAACCTTTATAGAAGCCGTCGGTGCCCTTGGCGGAGATTTCCTTGAGGGTCTTGGCCAGGTCTTTCTGCACCAGTTTCTGGCCGACCTGCATCGGTTGGCCGTTGTGCAGGAAGATCGCGCGCAGGTCTTTGTCTTTCTCGAACTCACCGGTGGCGGTGTGCAGCAGGTCGATATCGCCCTGCTCCAGTTCAAAGCCGTTTTCCGCCAGCTTGATCGCCGGGGCAATCACTTGGGCGCGCTTGAGCGTGCCGTACTTGCTCAGCGCGGTTTCCATGCCGGACACGGTGCCGGGCACGCCGACCGCCAGGTGGCCCTTGGCGCTGAGGCCTTCGACGACCTTGCCGTCTTTGTCCAGGTACATGTCGGCAGTGGCCGCCAGGGGGGCTTTTTCGCGGAAGTCGAGAAAGGTCTTGCGCCCATCCGCCAGTTGCACGGTCATGAAGCCGCCGCCACCGAGGTTACCCGCCGCCGGGTACACCACCGCCAGCGCATAGCCCACGGCCACGGCCGCATCGACTGCGTTGCCGCCGGCCTTGAGCACATCCACCCCCACATGAGTGGCCAAATGCTGGGCGGTGACTACCATGCCGTTTTCACCGGCCACCGGGGCCTGGGAAGCGGCGTGCACACCGCTGACCGTCAGTACCAGAGCGGTGGCGATTAAGGTGCGGCTGAAGGGTTGGTATTTCATCCATGGCTACTCTAGTTATTGGGATGCACCAAAATAGCCCGACTCGGATCCAATCCCCAGCGCAGTGGCGTTTTTATTACAGAACTTGTCGGTCACAGAACGGCCGCGAAAAAGCCCATGCTATATTTCGCGCCCAGACTGGCTGCAAGGCGCGTTGAGATGGTGATCAAGAAGACCGGTATTCGGGCTCAGCAGGCCGACCAGACACGCGCGCGCATCTTGCAGGCGGCGGTCAAGGTGTTCACCCGCGACGGTTACTCCGGCGGGCGCGTCGACACCATTTCCAAGAAGGCCGACTCCAACGACCGCATGCTTTATTACTATTTCGGCAGCAAGGAACACCTGTTCATCTGCGTGCTGGAACACATCTACGAGCAGTTCAACAAAGCCGAAAGCAAACTCAAGCTCAACCTGGAGGCGCCCGTGCAGGCGCTGCAGGACCTGGTCGCGTTTATCTGGAATTACTACGTCAAGCATCCGGAATTCGTGGCGATTCTGAGCATCGAGAACCTGCACCAAGGCAAACACGCTCAACAGTCCGGGGAGATGCGCCGATTGTCGGGCGAAGCGGTTGGGGTGTTGAAACCGATCATTGAGGCCGGCCAGGCCCAGGGTGTGTTTCGCCAGGATGTCGACCTCAAGCACGTGTACTTGATGATCGCTTCGCTGTGCTACTTCTATAACTCCAACCGCCATACCCTCAGTTCGTTTCTGGGTGAAGACCTGGCGGATAAGGGGCAGCAGCAGGATTGGCTGGGGTTTATCACTGACTTGGTGCTGAGGGGCGTCTCCCCTGACTCATTGTAGAAACCGGCTCTGACCCCTGTGGGAGCTGGCTTGCCTGCGATGGCGATGTGTCAGGTAGTATTTTCGGTGCAGACGCACCGCTGTCGCAGGCAAGCCAGCTCCCACATTTGACCTTCACCGGTTGTGGAATATCAGTGGGTGCCCGGGTTGGCCCGCAGGTGTGCGACCTTCTGCTCCCCCCCTTTCCACTGCGCCGCATTCGGCGCAAATTGCCCGCGCAGGTACGCGACCAAGTCGGCAACCTGAGTGTTCGACAAACTGTCTTTGAACCCCGGCATATACCCCAGGTCCTTGGTCGCCGGGTTGCTGATGCCTTGCAAAATCACCTTGATCAAATTGTCCGGCTGATCACTGTGCACATTGGTGTTGGTCGCCAATGACGGGCTCACCCCAAACAGTTTCGGCCCCAGGCCATCAGCATGACAGGCCTTGCACGAGCCATCGAATACGCGTCGACCTTTCGGATTCGGCACCGTCGCTGCCGCCACGGTTTGCGCCTCAGCCGTCGCCTCGCCCTTGAGCGATGCCAGGTACACCGCCATCGCGCGAATATCGGTCTTGGGCAACTTCGCCAACTCAGTCACCACCGGCCCCATCGGCCCCGCCGCCACGCCATGGGCATCGGAATAGCCGGTGCTCAAATAGGTGAATAACTGGTCCTCAGTCCATGGCGTTGGCGCCTTGGACAAACCTGTCAACGCCGGCGCTTCCCACCCATCAACCATGCCACCGGCCAGGAAGGATTTACCGCCCTTCTGCGCCCCCATCAGGTTACGCGGCGAATGGCACGCCGCGCAGTGCCCCAACCCATTGACCAGATAATTACCGCGATTCCACTGCTCGCCGCGCTCCGGTTGCAGGGTGATTTCACCGCGCCTCAGATTCAGCGCATTCCACCCCGCCATCAACGGCCGGATATTGAACGGAAAGCGCATGGCATTCGGCGTCGGCGCCTGGCTCACTGGCGCTTGCGACATCAGGTAGGCATACAGCGCCTGCATGTCCGCCTCATTGATATTGCGAAACGCCGTATAGGGAAACGCCGGGTACAAATTGCGCCCGTCACGGCCAATGCCCTCACGCATCGCCCGCTCGAATGCCGGGTACGACCAGGCACCGATGCCGGTGTTCACATCCGGGGTGATATTGCTGCTGTACAGGGTGCCGAACGGCGTTTCCAGCGCCAACCCACCGGCATTGTTCGCGCCGCCCGGTGCCGTATGGCAGACCGCGCAATCGCCCACCGCCGCCAGCAAACGCCCGCGCTCCAGGGTGGCCTTGGACCAGGTGCCGGCGCTGGGCGGGGCAATCGGTGCGATCGCGCTGTGAAACGGCCAGGCCGTGGCCATCACCGCGCCCAGCGTCGCAAACAGCGCGCCGAACCACCATTTTTTGCGTTTCTGTGGCGACGTCGCAGGCTCGCCGAGGGTGCCGGCATTCAACGCTGCCAACACCCGCTCGGGCGTGATCGGCAACTCACGAAAACGAATGCCGGTGGCGTCATAGATCGCATTGGCAATCGCCGCCGCGCTGGGCACCGAGGCCGACTCACCGGCGCCCATCGGCGGCTGGTCCTGGCGCGGCATCATCAGCACGTCAATCTGCGGCACTTCAGGGAAGGTCAGGATCGGGTAACCGCCCCACTCCTTGCTGGCCACCGTCGATTCCTCAAAGGTCACCCGCTCCTTCAATACGCGGCTGGTGGACTGGATCACATTGCCGTGGATCTGATGCTGCACACCCGCCGGGTTGATCATCATCCCCGAGTCATGGCCGATCACCACCCGCGTCACCGAGACGTCGCCGGTGTGTTTGTCGATGGCCACATCCGCCACCCAGGCGGCCCACGCCGCGCCAAAACCGGGGAATTTACTGTGGATGTAGCGCGCGTAAGCAAAGCCACGGCCGCGCAACAAATGGTCTTCACTGGCGGTTTGCATGGGCGCGGTGCGCGGTGACCAGTTGGCGCGTTCGGCGGTGGATTTGACCAGGTCGATGGCGCGCTCGTCCTTGAGGTAGCGCAGGCGGTACTCCACCGGATCGACGCCGGCGGCAAATGCCAGCTCGTCGATATACGATTCGTGGGCAAAGGTATTGGGCAACGCCGACACACCGCGCATCCACGAGGCGCGCACGATGGGCGCCATGTCGTTGATAGTCACCCGCATGTTGTCGATGTCATACGGCGGGATCGAGGTGCGGTCGCCCATTTCGAACATCGCCGCCACGGGCTCAACGCGGCCGGTCAGCAATAGCGCCAGGGTCGGCGCGCCATTGGAGGGGTAGCTGGTTTCAAAATCGTACGCGGCAATGCTGCCGTCTGCGTTGAGGCCGCCGTCCACGTCCATCAACTGCGCCGTGCCCTTGGGCTCCCACAGGTGTTCCTGTTCGCGGGTCAGTTGCACGCGCACCGGCTTGCCCACCGCGCGCGACAACAGCAACGCATCGGCGCAGACGTCATCGGCGCAATTGCGCCCATAGCAACCGGCGGCTTCCATGCGAATCACGTCGATCAGGGCTTCATCACAGTCCAGCAACCAGGCCAGGTCGGCGCGCAGCAGATGCGGGTTCTGGCTGCCCGACCACACGCGACTGCCCGCGGCCTGATAGTCGGCCACGGCGCAGGACGGGCCGATTGAGCCGTGCATTTGATAGGGCCACAGGTAGCTGCGCGGCATCCGTTGGCTGGCGCCCGCCAGGGCTGCATCGACATCGCCCTGATCGAGCACCGTGCGGCGTACGCGCGGGTTGTCACGGATCGCCTGCTCGACATCGCTCATGTCCGGCAGGGCGTTATTCCAGGGCTTCCACTGCACCTGCAACTCATGGGCGGCCTTGATCGCCTGCTCTTCGCGCAACGCGACCACGCCCACAAAATCGCGGATCACCACCACGGCAACAATGCCGGGGATATGCGCGATGGACGCTTCATCCACACGCAGCAGGCTATTGCCGACAAAATCCCCGCAGTCCAGACCGGCATACGGCGGGCGCACGACGCGGCCGTGCAGCATGCCCGGCACACGCATGTCGTGCACGTAGGTCAGCTCGCCCGTGGCCTTGCCGGGAATATCCACGCGCGCGGCGCCCTTGCCCACCAGGCGGTAATCCTCGATGGCTTTCAAGGGGGCGTCGCCGCTGATGCGCAACTGGTCATGCTGGCCGCTGACCAACTCACCGTAAGGGGTGGCGCGCCCGTCTGCCGCCTGGATAACGCCCGCTTCGACCTTGAGGCTGGCGGTGCTCACGCCCCAGCGCCCCGCCGCCCGCGCCAGCAAAAAACGTCGTGCTTCGGCAGCCGCGTTACGCAGCGGGATCGCCGAAATCTGCAAGGTCGCGCTGGCAATCGTCGCGCCCTGGTTCGGCGCGCGCTCGGTGTCGCCCAGCACCATGGTTACCTGGTCCATCGTCAGGTCCAGTTCTTCGGCGACGATCTGCGCCAGCGAGGTGCGAATGCCGGTGCCCAGGTCCACATGGCCGTTGAACGCATAGACCAGGCCGTCATCGTTGACCGCGATAAACAGCCCCAGCTCTTTGGGTTTCACAGTCGGCGTGCCGCCCTTGGCCACCGGGCCGGAGGGCGGCAGCACATCGTCGACGATCAACAAGACGCCCGTCTTGGCCAGCCACTGGTCACGGGAAAGTGGGATATCGGTCATGGTCGGCCATCCACGGTCAAGAGGTGAGCAGCACGCAATACCGCGCGCAGAATTTCGATATGGGTGCCGCAGCGGCAGAGGTTGCCCGAGAGTTCGTTGCGGATCTGGGCTTCGCTGGGGTTGGGATTACGGTCGAGCAAGGCTTTGGCCGTCATGATCATGCCGTTGAGGCAGTAGCCACATTGCGCGGCTTGCTCGTCGATAAACGCCTGCTGCACCGGGTGCGGCGCCTGGCGAGTGCCGAGGCCTTCGAGGGTGACGATTTCACGCCCTGCCGCGCCCGCCAGCGGGAACACACATGAGCGTGCCGCGACACCGTCGATGATCACCGTGCACGCGCCGCACTCGCCCAGGCCGCAGCCGTACTTGGGGCCGTTGAGTGCCAGGTCATTGCGCAGCACCAGCAACAGCGGCGTGTCCGCCATGGCGCTGACTTCGCGGGTGCGGCCATTGACCTCTAGTGCAACCGTGATGGAGGGACTGATCATTCGCTTCGCCTGTGTCAGTTGGTGAAGTGGCTACTACACGAAACAGTCAAAAAAAAGCATCGCGGACCTGGGGTCTCGCGACACACTTGATTCGTGAAGTGGCTACTACATCAATACCGAGCAAAAACGATGCCAAGGGGTTGGGCTTACTCTGAAGTACGCAGGTTTGTGATGGTTGGGGCGAGCGGGCTTGCCCCGCGTTGGGGCGCGAAGCGGCCCCTCGCTCAGGCAATGGGTTTATTCAGATAAGCCTCATGGCAGGGTTTGGGGCTGCTTCGCAGCCCAACGCGGGGCAAGCCCGCTCGCCACTACAAGCCTGGTCGCCACATCAAGCCGTTGGTCGTTACAAGCCGGCTGGCTACGGGGCGCCCACTATTGCTGCGGGTCGTCGATCATCTTGCGCAGCAGGAACAACACCGCCACGCGCTCGGCCGGGTTGAGGTTGCTCAGGGTCAGTTCGCTGATCTGCGCCGCGCGCGGCGCCGTTTGCGCGACCAGGTCGGCGCCTGCGGCAGACAAATCCACCACCACCTTGCGCTTGTCTTGCGGGTCCGGCTCCAGCGTGATCAGTTCCTTGGCCTTGAGCCGCTCGACAATGCCGCGAATGGTCGCCTGGTCAACGGCCGTGGCCTTGACCAGTTCGGTGAGAGAACTTGCTCCGTGATCGCGCAGGGCACACAGGGTAACGAACTGCACGGCGGTGAGCTGGGAGTCGCCGACATTCTGCTGAAAGATCGCCAGGTGGCGCTGGTAGGCCTTGCGCAGCAGGTGGCCAACTTGTTCAGAGAAAACGTAGGAATCAGGCACGGCGAGCTCGGTGGGTGATTGGCGATGGGGAGGCATGATGGCTGGCTTACCGGATCGACTCAAGTTTCTCATCGAGGAAACACGGTTAGAACGGTGGGAGCGGGCTTGCTCGCGAAGGCGGCGTATCAGTTAAAGATGCATTGACTAGCACACCGCATTCGCGAGCAAGCCCGCTCCCACACAAGCCCGCTCCCACATTGGGATCTTCAGCGGGCCAGAGAGGCTGGCGGGGCGACTACGTCACCGGCGATAACCACCGCCTCGTCATCCAGGTACACATCGCAATGACGCAGCGGGATGTCCATGTGGCACGGCGTCTTGCGCGTGCCGCCCACTTCGGTATTCGGCCCGGTGGAGAACAGGAAATTGCCATAGAACGCCCGCGCGTCCATGCACATGCCGTCGTTCTTGTCATGCAAACCCATGGCGGTCCACTGCGCTTTTGGCTGCAAGCCCCAGCCGATATGGGAGATGCCGTATACCTCCGGATCGTTGAAGTACTTCATGTAATCACGCAGGTACTCAGCCTCGAAACCACCGTGGATCCTGGTGATAAAGCCCTTCTCGATTTCCAGCGCGATCTTCTCGCGGGTGTAGGTCTTGAATGGCAGGAGGATGTCGCCGACGTCCAGCACCAGCACGCCCTCGGCGGTTTCCTCGTTGGGCCAGGAGAACAGGAAGCCGCTGGGCCAGTGGTCCCAGCGCCCAGGCTCATCGGCAAAACCGTATTCGGTCACCGACGGGTACTGCCCCAAGGCGGCGCGAAAATCACTGCCAGCGCGGGATTTGACCTGAATCGAACGCGCCTTTTTCAGCAATTGCTCGGCCGCCAGCACACGCACCTTGTCTTCTTCGGTGGGCAGCATGCGCGCCAGCACTTCCGGCGGCTCCACGGCCAGCAGGATGCGCGTGCCGGTCTTGAGGATCTGCTCCTGTTCCGGCGAATGCAGCAGCATCATCGTGTCAACCACCAGGTCGGCGGCTTCCAGCGCACGCTGGGCGGCAATGTTGCCGGTGAGCGCGGTGTCGCCGCAGTAGGCGGTCATGTCATTGCCCATCGCACGCGGGTGATTGAACGACGGCAGCTCCACCGCATACACCTTGGCCCCCAGGCGCTGCGCCGCGTCCATTGCCGCGCGCACGGTGCGTGCGTCGGAGTAATGGCTCTTGAGCACGGCAACGCTCTGGGTCGGGTCGACCTTCGACAGCCTCAGCACGTGTTCAAACATCTGGGTCAGTTCGCAATCGCTTACCGGCATTTTCCTGTCTCCTGTGGGGCTGCACCAAGTTCAAGCACTGCGCTTCACTCTAGTGCACTTTTATAGCGTATACGCCAATTAATAACGATAAGACCTGAATTGCAGGCGGACTGCAAGCGGCGCGCCAATTCGTTACCAATCGACACATACCGAGCATTTACGGACTTAAACGCGTTACACAGGATAAATATGGCCAAAAAATAAATTTTCGAAAGTGGGCTTCCCATTTCAAAAAATGAGTGTATACACTTTAAAAACCTTGCAGACAGACGCTGCCGACAATCACAAAGAAAGAGGATTACGCCCCATGGGAAGCACTCAAAAAATCGCCATCGTCGGTGCCGGCCTGGGCGGTGCCGCCGCCGCCACCCTGTTGCAGCAAGCCGGTTTTGACGTAGATATCTACGAACAAGCGCCGGAGTTTTCCCGGTTGGGCGCAGGGATCCACATGGGCCCCAACATCATGAAAATCTTCCGCCGCATGGGCATCGAACAGCAGCTGGACCTGATGGGCTCGCACCCCGAGCATTGGTTCAGCCGTTGCGGCGAAACCGGCGACTACCTCTCGCGCATCCCGCTCACCGGCTACGGCGCCTCGTATGTCACCGTGCACCGCGGCGACTTGCATGCGCTGCAGATGTCCACCCTCAAGCCCGGCACCCTGCACTTCAACAAGCGCCTGGAAACCCTCGAAGAAACCGACACCCAGGTGCGCCTGACTTTCGCCGATGGCGAAGTGACTTATGCCGACATCGTGATCGGCGCCGACGGCATCAACTCGAAGATTCGTGAAGAACTGCTCGGCGTGGAAAAACCGCTGTACAGCGGCTGGGTCGCGCACCGCGCATTGATCCGTGGCGACCAGTTGGCCAAGTACGACCTCACGTTCGAAGACTGCATCAAATGGTGGACCGAAGACCGCCACATGATGGTGTATTACACCACCGGCAAACGCGACGAGTACTACTACGTGACTGGCGTGCCGCATGCCGAATGGGACTTCCAGGGCGCGTTCGTCGACAGCAGCCGCGAAGAGATGTTCGAGGCGTTCCAGGGCTACCACCCCACCGTGCAGGCCCTGATCGAGTCCACCGAAAGCGTAACCAAATGGCCGCTGCGCAATCGCAACCCGCTGCCGCTGTGGAGCCGAGGTCGCTTGGTGCTGCTCGGTGACGCCTGCCACCCAATGAAGCCGCACATGGCCCAGGGCGCCGGCATGGCCATCGAAGACGCCGCCATGCTCACCCGCTGCCTGCAGGAAACCGGCATCGGCGATTACCGCACCGCGTTCCAGCTCTACGAAGCCAACCGCAAGGAACGCGCCTCCCGCGTGCAGGCGGTGTCCAACGCCAACACGTGGCTGCGCACCCAGGAAGACCCGGACTGGGTGTACGGCTATGACCTGTACGCGCAGCCACTGAAATCGGGGGTGGCCGCGTGAGCACCTTTCTCTATGGCGGCAATGTCCAGGCCAACGGCATTCGCCAGCACTACCTGCGCTACGGCGGCAACGGCCCGGCGCTGATTTTGATTCCGGGCATCACCAGCCCGGCGATTACCTGGGGGTTTGTGGCCGAACGCCTCGGCGCGCACTTCGACACGTACGTGCTGGATGTACGCGGGCGCGGCTTGTCGTCCACCGGACCCGAGCTGGATTACAGCGCCGAGACCTGCAGCGATGACATTGGCGCATTCGCCGATGCACTGAAGCTGGACCGTTACCACCTGGTCGGCCACTCCATGGGCGCGCGCTTTGCCGTGCGCAGTGCGGTCAAGCATCCGCAAGGCGTAAACCGTGTGGTGCTGATCGACCCGCCAGTGTCCGGCCCCGGTCGTCGTGAATACCCGAGCAAATTGCCGTGGTACGTCGATTCGATCCGCCAATCCCTGGTTGGGATGGATGCACAGGCCATGCGCGCCTTCTGCACCACCTGGACACTCGAGCAACTGCAACTGCGCGCCGAATGGCTGCACACCTGCTTTGAGCCCGCCATCGTGCGCGCCTTCAATGACTTTCACACGGTGGATTTCCACCAGGACCTGCCCCACCTCAAGGCCCCTGCCCTGTTGATGGTGGCCGGGCGCGGCGGCGTGATCCTCGATGAAGACATCGCCGAAATCCAGGACCTGCAACCGGCCATCCAGATCGTGCGCGTGCCCAACGCCGGGCACATGATTCCGTGGGATGACCTCGAGGGCTTCTTCGACGCCCTCGGCGACTTCCTCACCCACTAAGAACGGAGACCACCATGCAGAAGCTTTACCGCATCGGCCAGATCGTGCCGAGTTCCAACACCACCATGGAAACCGAGATCCCGGCGATGCTCAACGCGCGCCAGGCCATCCGCCCGGAGCGTTTTACTTTCCACTCCAGCCGCATGCGCATGAAGCAGGTGCGCAAGGAAGAACTGGCGGCAATGGACGGCGAGTCCGACCGCTGCGCCATTGAGCTGTCCGACGCCAAAGTGGATGTGCTGGGGTACGCCTGCCTGGTGGCGATCATGGCCATGGGCTTGGGTTATCACCGCAAATCCGAGCAGCGCCTGCGCCAGGCCACTGCCGATAACGACGCCAACGCCCCTGTGATCACCAGCGCCGGCGCACTGATCGAAGGCCTCAACGTCATGGGGGCCAAACGCATCGCCATCGTCGCGCCGTACATGAAGCCGCTGACCGAACTGGTGGTGAATTACATCCGCGAAGAGGGCTTTGAGGTGGTGGACTGGCGGGCGCTGGAAATCCCCGACAACCTCCAGGTTGCGCGCCACGACCCGGCCAACCTGCCGGCCATCGTCGCGGGCATGAACCTGGAAGGCGTCGATGTGATCGTGCTCTCGGCCTGCGTGCAGATGCAGTCGTTGCCAGTGGTCGCCAAGGTCGAGGCGCAAACCGGCAAGCCGGTGCTCACTGCCGCCATCGCCACTACTTACGCGATGCTCAAGGCCCTGGATTTGGAGCCAATCGTGCCCGGTGCCGGCGCCCTGCTCTCCGGCGCGTACTGAACATGCTGTCTTGGCTGGCGGGCTTGCTGTGCCAAGCGGGCCTGTCGTGGCTGGAGGGCTTGTCGTGGCGAGCGGGCTTGCCCCGCGTTGGGGCGCGAAGCGGCCCCTCGTCCAGGCAATGGGTTTCGTCAGGAAAACCGCATGGCAGGTTTTGGGGCCGCTTCGCAGCCCAACGCGGGGCAAGCCCGCTCGCCACGACAAGCCCACTCGCCACAGTAAACCCGCTAGCCACAGTTAACCCGCGCGCCACGACGCAGAGAATGAGGTGAAAAACCAATGAGCGAACAATCTGCCGACGCCAACTACCAAGGCGTCTGGGGCAATCGCATCGGCTTCGGCAAAAAGGCCGCGCTGCTGATGATCGACTTCATGCAGGGCTACACCACCGAAGGCGCGCCACTGTTCGCACCGGGCGTGGTCACGGCGGTGGCCGAAAGCGTCGAGTTGCTGGCCACTGCGCGCCGGCATGGGATTGCGGTGGTGCACACCCATATCCGCTACCATCGCGGCCATTTCGCCGATGGCGGCATCTGGGTCAAGAAAGCCCCGGTGATGAAAGACATGGTCGAGGGCAACCCACTGGCGGCGTTCTGCGCCGAGGTGCTGCCCCAGGACGATGAAGTGGTGATCACCAAGCAGTACGCCAGCGCCTTTTTCGGCAGCAGCCTGGCCCCGATGCTGCACGCTCAAGGCATCGACACCGTGGTACTCGCCGGCTGCTCCACCAGCGGCTGCATTCGCGCCACGGCGGTGGATGCGGTGCAACACGGGTTTCGCACCATCGTCGTGCGCGAATGCGTCGGCGACCGACACCCGGCGCCCCACGAAGCCAACCTGTTCGACATCGACAGCAAGTATGGCGACGTGGTGAGCAAGCAGGAGGCAATGAGCAAGTTCAGGGAGCAATAACGATTCACCAGGAACCACGACAAAGAGCGTGGTCCGGAAAAAACTGAGCGTCTCCCACTTTGGAATGCAATCGAATGTGGGAGCGGGCTTGCTCGCGAAGGCGGTCTGTCAGGCAAAAATGCACTGACTGATCCACCGCTTTCGCGAGCAAGCCCGCTCCCACACTTGATCTCCTCTAACAGGGAAATCTCAGTCTTCTGACACTGCCTTTGGAAGTCGCTTTTACAGCACTCCGAAGTGCTGGAACAAAAGCGGCTGTATAAAAACCATAAGTCACCGCCAGGAGACACCCCAATGCCCATTGCGAATGCAGCGCCCGCGACCACCGTCGCCGACCCCGTCACCACGCTCTACCACAAGATCACCTGGAAGCTGATTCCGTTTCTGTGTTTCTGCTACCTGGCCGCTTACCTGGACCGCATCAACATCGGCTTCGCCAAACTGCAGATGCTCGACCAACTGCACTTCAGCGAAACCGCGTTCGGCCTTGGCGCCGGCTTGTTTTTTGTCGGCTACATCATCTTTGAAGTGCCCAGCAACCTGGTGCTGGAACGGGTCGGCGCGAAAATCTGGATCGCGCGCATCATGATCACCTGGGGCCTGCTCTCGGCCTGCACCATGCTGGTCACCTCTACCACGCAGTTCTACATCCTGCGCTTTCTGCTCGGCGCCGCCGAAGCCGGGTTTTTGCCGGGTGTGTTGTATTACCTGACCACCTGGTTCCCGACGCATCGGCGCGGACGCATCATCGCGCTGTTCATGATCGGGCTGCCGCTGTCCAGCGTGATCGGCGGCCCGTTGTCCGGCTGGGTCATGAGCCACTTCGACAACCTGGGCGGCTTGCGCGGCTGGCAATGGCTGTTCCTGATCGAAGCGGTGCCCAGCGTTTTGCTCGGCGTGCTGACTTTCTGGGCGCTGCCCAATACTTTCCAGCAAGCCAAATGGTTGTCGGACGACGACAAGGCCCTGCTCGAAAGTGAGCTGCGCAAGGACGAAGCCGATGCCACCGGCAGCAAGCACAGCTTCCGCGACGGCTTCTTCAACCTCAAAGTGTGGATGCTCGGCGGTATCGACTTCTCGATCCTGCTCAGCGCCTACGCCATGGGGTTCTGGATGCCGACGTTCATCCGCAACGCCGGGATTACCGACACGTTCCATATCGGCATGCTGACTGCATTACCCAGCGTGGCGGCCTTGCTCGGCATGCTGTTGATCGGCGCCAGCTCCGACAAACATCGCGAACGCCGCTGGCACATTATTGTGCCGTTCCTGGTCGGTGCGGCCGCCATGGCCACCAGCACATTCTTTACCCATAACGTGGTGGCCACGGTGGTGCTGTTCGCCATCGCCTCGGCCGCGATCATCGGCGCCGTGCCGGTGTTTTTCAGCCTGCCGGCAACCTTTCTCAAAGGCACCGCAGCAGCCACCGGCTTTGCCCTCGCCTGCTCGTTGGCGAACATCGCCGGCCTGGTGAGCAACTCGCTGATGGGCGTGGCCATCGACGTCACCGGCAGCAGCGCGGGCGCCTTGTGGTTTTTCGCCGGCTGCCTGATCCTCAGCAGCTTCCTGGTCATCGCCCTGCCGGCGAAACTGGTGAACCGTTAACAACAACAATTTCTGCGGATGAATCACCATGCAAGGTTTGTTTAAAAGCTGTGCGCTGCTTGTTGCGGTCGGCCTGTGTGCCGGCACCGCGCACGCGGCGGAAAAAGTCATCTTCGACACCGACTTCAACGTGCTCAACGATGACGGCCAGGCCTTTATCATGCTCGCCCAGCTGCAGGCGCAAAAACGCATCGAGCTGCTGGGCATGACCCTCGTCAGCGGCAACGCCTGGGTCGACCAGGAACAGGTCGATGCCCTCAAGGCCGTGGAACGCATGGGCGTGGAAAAAGAGGTCGGCGTCTACTCCGGCGCCGCCTACCCGCTGCTGCATGACTACGCCACTTACGAGGCAGAGAAAGCGCTGTTTGGCGCGGGTTGGCCGGGCGCGTTCAAAAACCCGCGCCCTGCCTCGCCCTCGCTGTTGCTCGCGCCACCGGATGGCCTGGCGACGCACACCCAACTGCGCAGCGAGACCGCCGCGCAGTTCATTGTGCAAAGCGTGCGCGCCAATCCCCATCAAGTGACGATCCTTGCCGTCGGCCCCTTGACCAATATCGCCCTGGCGATTCGCTCGGCGCCGGACATCGTGCCGCTGATCAAGCGCATCGTGTACATGGGCGGTGCGTTCCAGATCCCGGGCAACACCACACCGGCGGCGGAATTCAACTGGTGGTTCGACCCGGAGGCGGCGAAGATCGTCCTGCGCTCACCCATTGAGCACGTGATTTTCCCGAATGACGTGTGCGAGAAAGTCACCTTCGACAAGTCGGTGTACCAGCGCGTGGTTGCGCAAAAAGGCGCGATTGCCGACCTGTACAAGCACGAGTTCGGCCCGCTGTTCGACAAAGACCCCAGCTACCACAGCTTCACCTGGGACAGCTTGCCGGCGCTGTTCCTGGTCAGCCCGGACATCGTCACCGAGTCCCGCGATTTGTGGGTGGATGTGGACGCAACGTTCGGCGCCGACTACGGCCGTGCGCTGGGCTACCAGAAAGGTGCACCGGTTGGCACGCAGAAAGCCAAGGTGGTATTTGGCGTCGATCAGCAAAAGTTCTGGGACGGCTACGTCGGCCTGGTGACGCTGCCGACGCCGGTCAAGCACTGATAAAAGGGATCGCTCCCACCTTGCGTGGGAGCGATCTTCACTATCCACGGCTGCGGCCTGGAAAAAGAATTGATCGACCTGGTGTACTTGCGCGTCTCGCAACTCAACGGCTGCGCCTATTGCCTGGATGCCCATTCCCGCGACCTGCTCAAGCAAGGCGTGAGCCTGGAAAAAATCATGCTGCTGGCCGCCTGGCGCGAGGCATTGCCACTGTTCACCGCGCGCGAAAGCGCGGCACTCGCCTGGGCCGAGGTGGTCACCGAAGTGGCGCACACCCAGGTGCCGGATGCCGATTACACCGAGGCCGCAGCGATGTTCAGCGCCAAGGAAATCGCCGACCTGACCCTGGCCATCTCCCTGATGAACGCCTTGAACCGCGTCGCCATCAGCTTTCGCAAAGTACCGGCCGCGATCAAGGCCCACCTGGAGAACCTCAACCATGAATGAACTCGTTGAATTCGTGCCGATGCGCACCCATGCCGACTACCTCGAAAGTTTCGCCGTGATGCAGCAACTGCGCCCGCACCTGACCGACGCGGTGGCATTCGCCGAGCAAATCCAGCGGCAACGGGAGAATGGCTACCACCTGCTCGCCGCGCGCGAGCACGGTAAGGTGATCGGCCTGGCCGGTTACCGGCTGACGGAAAACACCTTGTACGGCCGTTTTATCTACGTCGATGACCTGGTGGTGGACGCCGCGCTGCAACGCCGGCGCCTGGGCGAGCAATTGCTCGATCGGGTCCGTGAAGAAACCCGTGCCCGTGGCTACCGTTTCCTGGTGCTGGATACCGGCATGCACATGGCCCTGGCTCAGCGCTTTTACTTCCGCCAGGGCCTGCTGCCGTTGGGGATGCACTTTTCCCAGGACCTGAGCCAATGACCCGCGCCCTGCTGCTCAGTTTCAGCCCCCATGGCAAGGCCGCACAGACCTTCAAGCTGACGCGCACCCTGCTCAGCGACCTGGTGCCGAATGCCCACATCACCGAGCGCGACTACGGCGGCCAGGCGTTGCCACCATTGACCCGCGAATACGCCAACGCCCTCACCACGGCCGGCGGCTTGAGCGGCAGCGCCACGGCACTGTCGGAACAGTTGATTGTGGAGCTGGAAGCCTGCGACCTGCTGATCCTCTGCACCCCGGTGCACAATTTCACGGTACCGGCGGCGCTTAAAGGCTGGATCGATCACGTGGTGCGCATTCAACGCAGCTTTACAGTCAACGCCAGCTTCGAAAAGGTCGGCTTGCTCAAGGATCGGCGCACCTTTGTGCTGGTCAGTTCGGGCAATGCACGCAAAGGGCATGAGCCGGACTTTCTGACGCCGTACCTGACCGCCATCCTGTCCACGGTGGGCATTCGCAGCGTGGATTTCGTTTACCTGGGCGCCATGGTGCGCGGTGAAGAAGCGGTCAACCGAGCCGTGGAGCAGGCACACCGGCAACTGTGCGAGGCAATCAGCTCTGGCCTATAAAAATAATGGCGCTAGAATCAGCGCCATTCTTGCGCCTGCCTCCCTGACACGAGCCTCCCATGAGCTTTGATTTCGACACGATCCACCCCCGCCTCGGCACCGGCAGCACCAAGTGGAACCGTTACCCGCAAGACGTCTTGCCGATGTGGATCGCCGACATGGATATCGCCGCGCCACCTGCCGTACTGCAAGCCCTGCACCAGCGTCTCGACCAGCACATCCTGGGCTACAGCGTGGCCGGGCCGGATGTGCGCGAAGCCATCGTTGCCGACCTGTGGGCCAAATATGCCTGGCGCGTACTGCCAGACGAACTGCTGTTTTTGCCCGGCGTCGAACCGGGCTTCAACATGGCGCTGCACGCGTTCGTGCAGCCGGGCCAGCCGGTGGTGCTGCAAACCCCGAACTATCGCCCGATTCGCCTGGCGCCGGCGAACTGGAACCTGCCGCGTATCGAAGTGCCATTCGCGTTGCACAACGGCGAATACCTCACGCCACTGCCCGCCCTGCGCCAGGCGCTGAGCGGTGCCGGCGCGCTGCTGTTGAGCAACCCGCACAACCCCATCGGCAAAGTCTTCCCGCGTGAAGAACTGCTGGCCGTGGCCAACGCCTGCCTGGAAAGCGGCGCGCTGATCATCAGTGACGAAATCCACGCCGAGCTGTGCTTCGATGGCCGTCGCCATACGCCTACCGCCAGCCTCAGCCCCGAGATCGCCCAGCGCACCATCACCCTGATGTCGGCGAGCAAGGCCTACAACGTCGCCGGATTGAAGACCTGCTTTGCCGTGGTGCAAAACGCCGAGATGCGCGAGCGCTTCAATAACGCGCGTTGCGGCATGGTCGACAGCGTCAGTCCGCTTGGCCTGGAAGCCACCCGCGCAGCCTACAGCCAGTGCGGTGAATGGCTGGAGGCGCTGGTGAACTACCTGCAAGCCAACCGCGACTACCTGCTCAACGCCGTGCAAACCCGTTTGCCCGGCGTGGTGATGCATGCCCCGCAAGGCACCTTCCTCGCGTGGCTGGATTGCAGCGCCCTGGGCCTGGACGATCCGCAGCAGTTCTTCCTGGAACAGGCCAAGGTCGGCCTGAGCGCCGGCATTGAGTTCGGCGATGACAGCCAGCAGTTTGTGCGCCTGAACTTCGGCTGCCCGCGCGCAATGCTCGAAGAGGGCTTGCAGCGTATGGAGCGCAGCCTGAAAAACCGCTGAGCGACTGGCCCCATTGCCGGGGCCAGCCCCACTCGAACCTCGGGCTTGCCCGCCTCAACGTTCAGGCGGTTGACTTGCACAACCCGGCCGGATGAGCCCGTTGGCGCGGGTCGCTGGCGTTAATTCACAACGTTTCGCAACGAATGCCGACCCCCTGCTGTTACTGTTTTTGCCATCCGTCCCACCGGCAACAGCAGGAGTTTCATGGTATGGCGACCCAGCCCCTTGATCGCTCGTCCGATTCCAAAACCCTTCCCCGCACGCCGTCCAAGTCGAGCACCGCTTTTCATGTGCTGCTCAAAAACAGCGCCAACAAAAAAGTCGAATCCCAGGACAAGACTCCATCGGGGCTCGATGCCAGCCAGCAACAGGGCTATACACTGGCGGCCAAGGACGCCACGCCACCGCCGGCCCTCGCCGACTACAAAGCCATCGGTCCACCGGATGAAGTCGGGCCTGGGTTGATTCGTTATGAAACCCAGGACGGCAAGAAAGTCATCGTCAGCGAACAGGACAGCCCGGAGCTGTTCAAGCAAGTGAGTGCCGATTTCAAATCGCTCACGGGCGTGGTGGCCAGCCAGAACGCGGGTTACCAGAGCCTTGGCGCGGATGCAAAGGCGCCGGAAAAGCTCGCCGACTACAAATCCCTCGGACCGCCCGACGAGACCGGTCCGGGCGTGATCCGCTATGAAACCCAGGACGGCACCAAGGTCGTGGTCAGCCAGCGTGACAACCCCGAAGCCTTCCAGAAAGCCAAGGATGACTATGCGAGCTTCACCGGCCTCGCCAGCAGCGAAGACGCCGGCTACAAACGCGCCAGCGACAACGAAGTGTGGCCGCCCTACGCCGGCACCACGGTCGGCCCCGAGGATGAAGTCGGCCCGGGCCTGATCCGCTTTGAGAGCAACGGCCAGAAGATGGTCGTGGCCCGTGACGACAACCCCAAGCTGTTCGACTACCTGGCGGGCCTGCACGAGGTCTACACCGACCCTGGCAAGAAGGCCGTGGTGGAAGGCGAGCTGAATAACGGGGCGGCCCTGGCCGACGCCAACACGCCGGTGCCGGGCCTCAATGACTACAAGACGTTCAGCTGGAACAACGACCAGAAAGACAGCATCCTCACCTACGAACTGCATGACGGCACCAAGGTGGTGGTGTCTTCCGACGTCAGCCCCGAGCTGTTCAAGCGCGTCGCCACCGCCCACGACACCTGGGACAAAATCCACACCAGCGAAGCCGAAGGCTATAAGTTGGCCGGGCCGAATGACTTCCTGAAAAACACCGACATCACGTTCGGTTCGCCCGACGAACTCGGCGATGGCCTGATTCGCTATGAAACCAGCGAAGGCAAGGTCATCGTCTCCAAGGAACTCAGCCCGCAGCTCTACGATGACGTCAAGGCCAAGTGGGACGCCTTCAGTGCCGGCGCGGTCGATGACACGCGCACCCAGCACAACCTGCCCAAGGCCGGTGACCTCGACGTGCTGAACATGGACACCGGCGTCCATGCCGATGACAAAGACGACAAGTCGCCAACCTTGAGCGTCAGCGAGCTGGCCACCACCCAGTTGATCGACACCTACCGCGCCGGCGTCAAGGATGGCTCGATTCCCAAGGACGACCCGCGCGCCAAGCTGGTGCGCGCGCTGGAAGCCCAGGCCGCCTACCAGAATGGCCACGGCATTACCGGCTACGAAGAAGCCAAGCGCCCGTTCAACACCACCTGGCGCGAGTTCGATGACAAGCAGACCGAGCTGACCTCGGCCGATATGCACGACATCATCGACGGCAAGGCAGTGCAGGAACAGATCGGCGAGCTGTTCAAAGACCCGACCGTGCAGGCCGACTACAAGTCGAAAATGGACGACGCGATCAACAAGCTGCCGAACAAGGACGAGATCAAGCAAAAGCTCCTGGACCTGACGTCCAACCCGGATTACGTGCTGTACCTCAAGGACCTGCAAGACCAGGGCAAGACCTCGGAGGCGCAGAAGGACCTGAGCGACACCCTCACCTCGCTGTCGTTGTTCGACCCGGAAGCGGCCAGCAAGGCGGCGCAGAACATTCAGGCCGACGGCTTGACCACCGACCTCAACGCGATCCTTTCGGACCCGAGCAAGATCTCCGACGAGAACAAGGAACTGGCCACCAAGGACCTGTTCGGCCTGCTCAAAGGCGTCTTGAAAGGCAGCCTGCTCGACCTGCCACGGCGCACCCAGGAAACCCTGGAGAAATTCCTCAACGAAGGCCTGCAGGGCAAGGAAAAATCCGCTGGCGTGACCAAGGCCCTGGAGGAGTTGGGCGAGGTCTACAAGAACAATGGTTCGATCAGCGAGGCCGACCTGAAAACCGCGCTGAGCAAACCCTATATCCCGGTCGCCGACCGCGGCATGCTCGGCGAGGTGTTTCATACCCTCAACAGCAAGGGCATCCTGGGTTCTCTCGGTGCTGGCGTGACCCTGTTTTCGGCGATTTACCAATTGGTCGGCAAAGGCAGCAAGCTCGGTGAAACGCCCGCGCAGCGCATGTCCATCGCCAAGGACTTCTTGAGCTTTGCCGGCGGTTCCAGCCACTTCGTGCGCCTGGGCGACAAGATTGGCGAGACCCTGGGTAAAGGCGGCTTGGTGGACTTCCTTGGCCTGGACAAAACGCTGCCGGAAATCTGGGGCAAGACCGGCCTGCAGGAGCCAAACTTCGAGTTCCGCGTCAACGACCTGCCCGCCGATGTAAAAGCCAAGATCACCAGTGCACTCGATGCCGTGCCCGACAGCCAGTACGACGGCATTTCGAAGATGTTTGGCGACGGCGACAAAGCCGTCACCGAGGCCACCGAAGGCCTGGCGACTCACCTGGATGACGGCCTCGCCGCTGCAGGCGCGGCCAAGCTCGGCGCGTCCAAGTCAGCGAAAATTGCCGGCTCGGTCATCAAGGTGCTCGGCCCGGCCACGGACATCGCCGGCGGGTTCGCCGATATTGTGTTGGGCGCGCTGGCGATCAAAAGTGGCGTGGACAGCAAAGACCCGCTGGCCCAGGCGGCTGGCGGCCTGCAGGTGGCCGGTGGTGCATTCGGTGCGTCGGCCGGGGTACTCGGCGCGGCGGCGCTGTTTGGCGCAGGCACGGCGGCGGCATTGACCGGGCCATTGTTCCTGGTGGGCGTGGTGCTGGCGGTGGTGGGCGGGATCATCGGCTACTTTGTCGACCACAACAAAAAGCAGAAAGCCACCGAGAAAGAAAACGACTGGTACCGCGACCTGGCCGGCGACGGCTTATTGCAGGACAACTGGGCCGACAAGGTCGAGTACGCCCACTACGAAATCCACCATTACCACGGCCGCGACACGCCGACCGATGACAGCATCTTTCGCTTCCAGCAATCGGAATGGGAGCACTTCGACGAGACGCCGCAAAAAGGCGGGTCGTCGAGCAATCGGCTGGATGGGGACTTGCACAAGCATTATGAAGACCCGAACACCCCACCCAAAAGCCTGCCCAGCGATGCCCCACCGGACAAACCGCAACCGCATCAACCGGGCGGCGGCGGCCCGCGCATCAACTGAGGTTCGCTGGGCTGGCGTCTATCAATGTGGAATGGGCTTGCTTGAGAAGGCGGTGCATCAGCGACAGAAAAGCTGAATGCCCCACCGCATTCGCGAGCAAGCCCGCTCCCACATTTGGATCCGGGTGCATCAGGGTAGTGGGAGTACTGGTCCAAATGTGGGAGCTGGCTTGCCTGCGAAGAGATCGACTGGGTATGCCTGATGCACCGAGGTGCCTGCATCGCAGGCAAGCCAGCTCCTACAGAGAAGCAGATCTGCTGTTGATCTGATGCTGATCTTGATTTGACAGGTCCAGCCAACCACGATGGCTGTCGCAAAGGATAGGCACCCGGCCTCCCGAGTGACCTACCCAAGCAACCCCGCCCCCACATTGGAGTTGTGCATCGGAGTGGTGGTTGTACCGGGGTCCAAATGTGGGAGCTGGCTTGCCTGCGAAGGGATCGAATGGGTATGCCTGATGCACCGGGGTGCCCGCATCGCAGGCAAGCCAGTCCCCACAGAGAAGCAGACCTGCTTTTGATCCGATGCTGATCTTGATTTGACAGGTCCCGCCAACCACGATGGCTGTCGCAAAGCATAGGCACCCGGTCTCCCGAGTGAGCTACCCAAGCAACTCAGTCCCACATTTGGATCTGAGCGCATCAGGTAGCGAGTGTACCGGGTCCAAATGTGGGAGCTGGCTTGCCTGCGAAGGGATCGACTGGGTGTGCCTGATGCACCCGGGTGCCCGCATCGCAGGCAAGCCAGCTCCTACAGAAAAGCAGATCTGCACTTAATATGCTTTTGCTTCAACCACTGGCTTACAGCTTGGCAATGGAAACTTCGGTCGACTTCACAAAGGCAATCACTTCGCTGCCCACTTTCAATTCCAGGTCACGCACCGAGCGCGTGGTGATCACTGACGTCACGATGCCGGACGCGGTTTGCACGTCGATCTCGGACACCACTTCCCCCAGCAGAATCTCCTTGATCACGCCCTTGAACTGGTTGCGCACGTTGATCGCTTTAATGGTCATGTCGGCTTTCCTTTTGGCTGTTGGGTCAATCCGCACGAATGCGCAGGCCCTCAAAATGCGCCATCCAATCGGACATTAAAAGGAATATATAACTCTTTATTTATTCGATATTGATATATATGAACTGTTCGCCTGGCAACAGCTGATCAACAAACTGCCCGCTGCTATCACAGCAACGGCGGCTTAAACCCGAGCAAATCCGCCTTCGGCGTAGATGGCACAGAGACTGCATATTCCGATAAAGCATGATGGAACATGCCAGTTCAATTTTCTGAATATAAGAAAAGCCTTCTCTCATCGCCTTGTCCGGAGCTGTTCCATGAAACCCTTTGCTCAACGTTTACTGGGCGCCTGCGCCCTCGCCTTGTGCCTGCAGCCCCAGGCCTTTGCCGCCGAGGCCGACCCGGCGCAAGTCAATCTGGATTACGCCTACTATTCGCCGGTCAGCCTGGTGCTCAAGCATTTCGGTTGGTTGGAGCAGGCGTTGCCGCACACCAAAGTCGGCTGGGTACTGAGCCAGGGCAGCAACCGCTCACTGGAATACCTCAACAGTGGCGGCGTGGACTTCGCCTCCTCCGCCAGTTTGTCTGCCGTATTGAGCCGTGCGAATGGCAGCCCGATCAAATCGGTGTATGTCTACAGCCGCGCCGAATGGACGGCTTTGGTGGTACGCAAAGACTCGCCGTTCACCAGCGTGACGGACCTCAAGGGCAAGAAAATCGCCGCCACCAAAGGCACCGACCCGTACCTGTTCACCCTGCGCAGCCTGCAACAAGCCGGGCTGAAAAAAGATGACGTGGAGCTTGTGCACCTGCAACACCCGGACGGCCGCACCGCCCTGGAGAAAGGTGACGTGGACGCCTGGGCCGGCCTCGACCCACACATGGCCGCCAGTCAAATCCAGGCCGGTTCGCGCCTGCTGTACCGCAACAAAGACTTCAACAGCTACGGTGTGGTCAGCGTCACCGAGACGTACGCCAAGGAGCATCCGCAGACCATCACCAAGGTGCTCGGCGCCTATGAAAAGGCCCGCGACTGGGCGGTGAAGCATCCGGATGAGTTCGCCAAATTGCTCGCCGATGAGTCCGGGTTGCCGCTGGAAGTGGCCAAGCTGCAACTCTCGCGTACCGACCTCGGCAGCCCGTTGCTGACCCGCCAGGATGTGGTGTCGTCCAAGGCCGCCGCACCGATCCTGGTGTCCGAGGAACTGGTCCGTCGCGGGGTCAATGTGGATCAGGTGATCGACCAACTGATCGACACCTCGTTCGGTCAAGCCTTGCCGAAGCCGTAAGGGGCGCGTGATGACCAGCAAAACCCAAACCGTGCCGCTCGCGGCGCCGCTCGTCATGCAGCGCAGTGCCTGGCCACGGCGTTTGAAAGGACTGGTGTTGCCGGTGCTGATCCTGCTGGTGCTGGAGGTGGTGGTGCGTATCGGCTGGCTGCCGTCGTACCAGATGCCGGCCCCCAGCGAGATCGCCGTAACCCTGACCGACCTGGCCGAAGGCGCGTTGTGGAAGCACATCGGCGTCAGCCTGTTGCGCGTACTGGCGGGCTTCGCCATCGGCGCGAGCCTGGCGTTGGTGTTTGCCGCCTGGGTAGGGCTCAGCCGTGAAGCCGAGGCGTACCTGGAACCCACGTTTGCCGGGCTGCGCTCGATCCCGAGCCTGGCCTGGGTGCCACTGTTGCTGCTGTGGCTGGGCATCGATGAAACCTCGAAGATTGTGCTGATTGCGATTGGCGCGTTCTTCCCGGTGTACCTCAATGGCGTCGCGGCGATCCGCGATATCGACCGCAAATGGGTGGAGGTCGGGCAAATGTACGGCTTCAGCCGGCGCCGTCTGGTGCGGCGGATTCTGTTGCCCGCCGCCCTGCCCGGTCTGTTTACCGGCTTGCGCAGTGGCCTGAGCCTGGCGTGGATGTTCCTGGTGGCGGCCGAGTTGATCGCGGCCACCAAGGGTTTGGGCTACTTGCTCAGTGACGGGCGCGAAACCTCACGGCCGGACATCGTGCTGGCCGCAATCATCGTGCTGGCGCTGCTCGGCAAAGTCAGCGATGGCCTGCTCGCAGCGCTCGAGAAACACTGCCTGGCCTGGCGTGACACCTTCAACGGCCAGGGTGCGGAGCAATGAGCATGCAGCCTTTATTGGACATTCGTGTAGAGCGTAAAAGCTTTGCCAGCACCCCCGTGCTGACCAACGTGCACCTGGCCTTGCAGCCACGCGAAGCGGTGAGCCTGCTGGGGCCCAGTGGTTGCGGTAAAAGCACGTTGCTGCGCATCGTTGCCGGCCTGGAAAAAGACTTTCAAGGCCAACTGCGCAGCCCCGAAGGCGAAGTGGCGTTTGTGTTTCAGGAACCGCGCCTGATGCCCTGGCTGACGGTAGAGCAGAACATCGGCTTCAGTGATGACAGTCACTATGACAAAGCCTGGGTCGCGCAATTGATCGACGAAGTCGGCCTCAAGGGTTTCGCTCAGGCACTGCCCAAAGCGTTGTCGGGCGGCATGGCGCAACGGGTGGCGATCGCACGCGGCCTGTATTCGCGCCCGCAGGTGTTGCTGCTGGACGAGCCGTTCAGCGCTGTGGACGCCTTCACCCGCATGAAACTGCAGGACTTGCTACTGCAACTGGCCAAGCACCATGCCATCGCGTTATTGCTGGTGACTCACGATGTGGACGAAGCGCTGTACCTGAGTGATCGGGTGCTGGTGATGGACAACCGGCCGAGCAGCATCCGCCAGGAACTCGCGGTGGACCTGCCGCACCCACGCGACCGTCGCGACCCGCTGCTGGCACGGCTCAAGGCACTGGCCTTGACCGAGTTACAGCGGGCGCATGTGATTTAAAGACAGATGATCGCCCATGGCATGCGGGCGCCCTATGGCAAGCACGCTCCCTGTGGCAACCAGACTCCCTATGGCAAGCAGGCTTTCTGTGGCGAGCGGGCTTGCCCCGCGTTGGGCTGCGAAGCGGCCCTAAAATCCCACGACGCGGTCTATCAGTTTTACCCAAGTGTCCAATTGGAAGCGCTTCGCACGCCAACGCAGGCCAAGCCCACTCCCCCAGTGAAGCGTCAAACCAGTGTGCGGCTCAAGGTCACCCAGTACCGCGTCCGCGCGCGCACTTCAAACCCCAACGTCTGGGACAGCAGCGTGAGAATGCGGTCGGTGTCGTCCAGCCGGAAGCTGCCGGTCACGCGCAGGCTTTCCAGGCTCGGGTCCCAGCGCAACACGCCTGGGCGATAACGCGCCAGTTCACGCAAAAAATCCCCCAGCGCCTGGTTCTGCGCGGTCAACACGCCGTCGCGCCAGCCCAGTTGCAGCGCATCGAACGCTACCCAGGCGCCAAGCCCTTTGGCCTGCAACGGCGCCTGCTGCCCGCTGCTCAATGTCGCCACGTGCCCCTGCACGTCGTGCACCTGCACCGCGCCCTTGAGCACCGAGACCAAACAACCGGACGCCAATTGCCGCACACACACTTCGGCCTGGCTGACGTGAACCTCGCCGTAGCGGGTGTTCACGGTCATCGACGCCGCGCCTGGCACATTCACGGCCAGCTCACCGTCCACCAACGTGATGCGCCGCTGCTGGAGATCGACATCCGCCGCCGTGGCAGTGTTGAGTTGCAGGCTGCTGCCATCGGCCAACGGCAGGCGCCTGCGCTCGCCGGTGGCGGTGTGCACATCGGCCCGCCATGCCTCGATGGGCAACTGCCGACTCACCAGCCAGGCGGTCGGCACCAGCGCCGCCACACCCAGCGCACGCTTGAGCATGGCCCGCCGCGACGGCTGGGGCCGGTCGAGGCTGGCCATTGCCAATGCCTGCGGCACGTCGCTGAAACGCTGGCGCAGGGCTTGGGCTTTCTGCCAGGTCTGTTCGTGCTGGGGGTGGCTGGCGCGCCACTGCTGCAACGCGGCGTGATCACCTTCGGTGGCCGCGCCGGATTCCAGCAAGGCCAGCCACTGCGCGGCGGCGCGCGCGACCTCGCGGTTCACAGGTCTGCCAGCAAACAATGTTCGTAGGCTTGCGCCATGTAGCGCTTCACCGTGCGCTCAGAAACGTTGAGCCGCTCGGCAATCTCGCGGTAGCCCAGGCCTTCAAGTTGGCTCCACAAAAATGCGCGGCGCACCAGCACGGGCAAACCGTCGAGCAACTCATCCAGCGCCTGCAGGGTTTCCAGCAGCAGCCAGCGTTGCTCCGGCGACGGCACACAGGTGTGAGGAAGACTTGCCAAGGCCGTCAAGTAAGCCTGCTCAAGGCTGCGCCGCTGATGAAAGTTGACCAGCAAGCGCTTGCCGACCGTGACCAGGTACGCGCGTGGCTCCTGCATCTGCGCAATCGGCTGGGCACTGGCGAGCACGCGCAGGAACGTATCCTGGCTCAGGTCCGCTGCATCCCAGGCATTGCCCAGGCGCCGCCGCAGCCAGCTTTCGAGCCAACTGCGGTGGTCGCGGTACAAACTCGACAAGGTGGGTTCGGCGGCGTGAGTCGGGACAGCTGCATCATTCATGGCAAGCGACCTGCGCGGCGCGAGTGAGTCTCAAATGAGATTCATTCTATTTAATATCGTGCCGGTGCACCATGCCCTTTTCAACATTGCGTTTATACAGAGGCTTCTGCGTCGAACACTTGCCCGCGCCCGATGACACTGGCAGGGGCTAACACGGCCCCCGGCGCCAGCACCGCATTGGCGCCAATTCGGCACTGATCGCCGAGCAACGCGCCGAATTTGTCGCAACCGGTGCGCTGTAACTGCCCGTCAATGCGCACCAGCACCTCTTTGTCCACGCGCTCATTGCGGTAGTTGGCGACGATGCTGCCCGCCTCCAGGTTGATCCCGTGGCCAAGCACCGAATCACCGACAAAATTGAAATGCGCCAGCTTGCTGCCCTTGAATACAAATGAGGTTTTCAGTTCGGCGCCTGGCCCGATGATGCACTGCGCCTCCAGCCAGCAACCACCGCGCAGCAGCGAACCGCTGGCGATAAAGCACTCGGCGCCGATGATCAATGGGCCCTTGAGCAAGGCGCCGGGTTCGACCGTGGCGGTGCGGTGCACGGCGATTTCATCGTGAATGGCGTAATCCTCAACCGGAAGTTCGGTGAGCAAGTGGCGGACGATGGCGGGCGCCTGGGTCACTAGCGCCCAGGGTGCCAGGTCGGCCCACGGCGCCAGCGGTGACTGGGCAAGGTTGGCGATGTAGTCGGTGAGTCGGATCAACGTCGAACCCTCGGGCGTTCAGAGAAGCTCGAAACGCTAGCATGAACACAGGAAACTTTACTATTTGTCTTGATATGGATATTTTATCCAAACACGCACATGAGGTCCGTCGCATGCAACTGCCTACCTATCAAGACGTCACCGCCGCCGCCCAGCGCCTGGAGGGCTTCGCGCACGCCACGCCGGTGCTCACCTCGCGCACTCTCAACGCCGAAACCGGCGCCGAAGTGTTCATCAAATGTGAACACCTGCAACGCACCGGCTCATTCAAGTTTCGCGGCGCGTTCAACGCCCTCTCGCAGTTTGATGCGCAGCAGCGCAAGGCCGGTGTGGTGGCGTTTTCTTCGGGCAACCACGCCCAAGGCATCGCGCTGGCGGCGCGTTTGCTGGGCATGCCGGCGACGATTGTGATGCCCACCGACGCGCCGGCCGCCAAGGTCGCCGCGACCCGTGAATATGGCGCCAGCGTGGTGCTGTATGACCGTTTTGCCGAGGACCGCGAGCAGATCGGCCGTACCCTGGCCATCGAGCAAGGGATGACGCTGATCCCGCCTTACGATCACCCGCACATCCTCGCCGGCCAAGGCACTGCCGCCAAGGAACTGCTGGAATTCACCGGTCCTCTGGACGCGCTCTTCGTCGGCCTGGGTGGCGGCGGCATGCTCTCGGGCACAGCACTTTCGACCCGTGCGCTGGCACCGGATTGCCAACTGTTCGGCGTCGAACCGGAGGCCGGCAATGACGGCCAACGCTCCTTGCGTGCCGGCAGCATTGTGCACATCGACACGCCGGCGACCATTGCCGACGGTGCGCAAACCCAACACTTGGGCAACTACACCTTCCCGATCATCCGTGATCAGGTGAACGACATCTTCACTGTCTCCGACGCGCAGTTGGTGCAAGCCATGCGCTTCTTCATGCAGCGCATGAAGATGGTGGTGGAACCCACCGGCTGCCTTGGCCTGGCGGCATTGCGCCAACTGGGCGAGCGGTTCAAGGGCCAGCGCGTGGGGGTTATCGTCACCGGCGGCAACGTCGATATCCAACGCTACGCCGCCCTGCTCAGCGAGGCGCCATGAACATCATCCACACCGCGACTGCCGCGCCGCCTGCCGGGCATTATTCGCAGGCCGTGCGCCATGGCGACACGCTGTATATCTCCGGGCAATTGCCGGTCAGCGCGCAGGGTCGCCACAACCTTGAGGCGTCGTTTACCGAACAGGCGCAGGTGGCGCTGGACAATGTGTTGGCGATCTTGAAAGCCGCCGGCGGTTCGCCCCAGGACCTGGTCAAGGTCACGGTGTACGTGGCCGGGGTCAACCACTGGCCGGAATTCGACCGCCTCTACGCCGCCGCGCTGGGCGAGCACCGCCCTGCCCGCGCGGTGGTGCCGGTGCCCGAGTTGCATCACGGGTATCTGGTAGAGATTGAAGCGCTGGCGCGTTACTTGGCGTAGGTGTAGACCGCCGCGCGCGACACGCCCAGGTGCGAGGCGACAGTTTCCATGGCCCGACGAACGTCCATGCAGCCGGAGTCTTTGAGCTCCTGCAAAAGCAGCCGCCGATCCGCCGCCTTGAGTGCCCGCGGCGTGGTGGCCAGGCGTGCGGCGAACTGGTCGATACGCGCACGAATCACATCGGCGCCGGACGGGTCGAGGGACTCATTGGGCTTGTCGCCACTGACTGAACCAAACTGCTCCAGCATGCCCTGCAAGCCCCGGAACAACGAGAGATCGACGTTCATGCACAAGGCCGCGACGTACTTGCCGCTGGCGTCCTTGATGCCGATCGACGTGCTCTTGACCTGACGCCCATCGGCGAACTGGTTCTGGTAGTTGGCGATGACCTGCGGGTAGTCCGGGTCGGCAATCCGCGCCAGCCCCAGTTCGGTGGCCGGGTCACCGGGTTGGCGTCCGGAAAGGTTGTTATGGATCGCCAGGATCGCATGCTGCGGGTCGCGCAAGTCGTGCAGCACCACCTCGCAGAACGGGCTGAAGGTTTTGCTCAAGCCTTCGGCAATCTGTTCGAGTTGGCTGATCAGCGTGGTTTGTTCGGGAGAGGTCTTTTTCATGTAAGACAACATATCCAGTCCTGGACAGGGCGTCAATTTGGCCACTGTCCCTCATTGTGGAGTCTCAACCATGGACACGCCTGCCGCATTGATTGACACGCTGAAGATGCAGCGCAATATCCAGCGCATGCAACAGCGCGCTGACAGCCTGGGCGTGCACTTGCGCCCGCATGTCAAAACCCATAAATGCGCCGACGTGGTGGCCGCACAGATCGCTGCGGGTGCGCGCGGCATCACCGTGTCGACGCTCAAGGAAGCCGAGTACTTTTTCGAGCGGGGCATCCACGACATTCTCTACGCAGTCGCCATGGCGCCCCATAAGCTGCCCCAGGCCTTGGCGTTGCGGCGCCAGGGTTGCGCGCTGACGCTGATCACCGACAGCCTCGCCGGTGCCCAGGCCATCGTCGATTTTGGACGGCAGCACGGCGAGACCTTTGCGGTGATGATCGAGATCGATTGCGACGGCCATCGCTGCGGGGTCAAGCCGCAGTCGCCTGAATTGCTGGTGATCGCCCAACTGCTGGGCGCCAACCTCGCCGGCGTGCTGACCCACGCCGGAGAAAGCTACGGCCTGGATGCGCCTGAAGCCTTGCAAGCGATAGCGGAACAGGAACGCGCACGTTGCGTCGAGGCGGCCGAGCGCATTCGTGCGGCGGGCTTGTCATGCGAACAGGTCAGCGTCGGCTCCACGCCCACCGCGTTGTCGGCGCTGAGCCTGCACGGCGTCACCGAACTGCGCGCTGGCGTGTATGCGTTCTTCGACCTGGTGATGCACAACATCGGCGTGTGCCGTGCCGATGAACTGGCCTTGAGCGTGCTGACAACGGTGATTGGCCATCAAGCGGAAAAAGGCTGGGTCATCACCGATGCGGGCTGGATGGCCATGAGTCGGGATCGTGGCACTCAGTCGCAGAAACGTGATTTCGGGTATGGCCAGGTGTGTGATGAATACGGTGAGCCCATCGATGGGTTGCTGCTCAGCAGCGCCAATCAGGAACACGGTGTGGCGCGGTTTGAGCACAGCCATGTGGATGTGGTGACGCACTTCCCACTCGGCACGCGCCTGCGCATTTTGCCCAACCATGCGTGCGCGACGGGCGCGCAGTTTGGTAGCTACATCGCCGTTTTGCATGACGCTGATGTGCAGGTATGGGAGCGCTTGCGCGGCTGGTAGCCCTCCGTTCAAGCACCGCTGGCTCAACGCGGAAGGTGGCTTGAGTCGGCGGCGCATTACGTTTCCTGAAAAGCCCGCTCCATCTTGATGATCTCAATGGAAACCGGACTGTTGCCACGGCTGAACCTGCCCTCGCCGATTTTGCGAAACCCGAAGGCGGCATAGAATCTTTCGGCGGTCAGGGTCGCTTCCAGGTAGGCCTTGGCATGGCCCGCGTGTTGGATGTGCTGCAAGGCTTCACTCAGTAAACGCGCACCAATGCCTTGTCCGGCCGCATCACCGCGCACAAACAATTTGCTGATTTCATGGCCGTCAATTTCGACGAAACCTTGCAGGGTATCGGTGTACGCCAGCCACAGCGTGCCCGCGGCGATGGCCGCGCGGTACGTCTCAGGCGAGCGACCGTCGAGCCACATTGCAATCTGCTCAGGGCCGTAGTCGGCATTGCACAGGTTTTCGACCGAGTTTTGATGCACCGCAAAGATGCTTTCGGCGTCTTGCTGGGTGGCCGCGCGCAGCAGAATCTTTTTCATTCCCTTGAGTTTCCCTATGTGGCCAGTGAACCCTGGCTTTACAGCTGAACAAGCGCCGGGCAGCGACCCATTACCGCACATCTTGTGCGTTGACCTACTTTGTTACACACCATATAGTGTGCCCACAAACAAACCAGACCACTACATAGTGTGCAGCATCGGTATTTACCGACCACACTACGCGCAGTATTTCAATGCCGAGTAGCCTGCAAACCGCATATTTTTGGACGGGTTCACACGCCGTCAGAACAGATAAGGAAGGAGTATTTCAATGCTGAGTTGGGATGAAGTCGACAACGAAGACACCGGTGCAGCGGTGATCAAGGGCGCCAACGCCGGGCATGCCAGCGAAGCCAACATGGACCGCCTTGACGGTGCCGGCGCCGCGGCCGCACTGGAAGCGCGCAACGTGACTGCCAACGACTCCGCCGCCATCGTGCGCGCCAAGGCCGCCCTGGACAAACTCGACGTCGCCGAAGGCCTCGCCGAGCTGGAAGGTTCCGCCGCCCGCGTCGCCGTTGACGAAAAGCGCATGATCAACTGCCGCGCCGACCTCAACCAACTCGTGCCCTTCAAGTACGACTGGGCCTGGCAGAAATACCTCGACGGCTGCGCCAACCACTGGATGCCGCAAGAGGTCAACATGACCGCCGACATCGCCCTGTGGAAAAATCCCGAAGGCCTTACCGACGATGAGCGTCGCATCGTCATGCGTAATCTGGGCTTCTTCTCCACCGCCGACTCCCTGGTTGCCAACAACCTGGTGCTGGCCGTGTACCGCCTGATCACCAACCCGGAGTGTCGCCAGTACATCCTGCGCCAGGCCTTCGAAGAAGCGATCCACACCCACGCCTACCAGTACTGCATCGAATCGCTGGCCATGGATGAAGGCGAGATCTTCAACATGTACCACGAGATTCCATCGGTGGCCAAAAAGGCCGCCTGGGGCTTGAAGTACACCCGCTCGATCTCCGATCCGAAGTTCGAAACCGGCACCGTCGAAACCGACAAAGAACTGCTGCGCAACCTGGTCGCCTACTACTGCGTCCTGGAAGGCATCTTCTTCTATTGCGGCTTCACCCAGATTTTGTCCATGGGCCGTCGCAACAAAATGACCGGCGTCGCCGAGCAGTTCCAGTACATCCTGCGCGACGAGTCGATGCACCTGAACTTCGGTATCGATGTGATCAACCAGATCAAAATCGAAAACCCACACTTGTGGGATGCCGAGATGAAAGAAGAAGCGACCCAGATGATCCTGCAAGGGACTCAGCTGGAGATCGAGTACGCTCGTGACACCATGCCGCGCGGCGTGTTGGGCATGAACGCGGCGATGATGGAGGACTACCTCAAGTTCATCGCGAACCGTCGTTTGTCGCAGATTGGCTTGAAGGAAGAGTACCCGGGCACCACCAACCCGTTCCCGTGGATGAGCGAGATCATGGACTTGAAGAAAGAGAAGAACTTCTTCGAAACCCGCGTGATCGAGTACCAGACCGGCGGCGCATTGAGCTGGGACTGATCAACAACACAGATCTAAACGTGTGGGAGCGGGTTTGCTCACGAATACAGCGTGTCAGTCGATGCATCCGGTGACTGACTCACCGCATTCGCGAGCAAGCCCGCTCCCACATTGGGTCTGCGGTGCTCTATAGACTTTGCAAATTGCCCTTTATGCCCAATCACACCATCAAGACCCCCTGCGTCGGCCTATGCTCTACCGTTTACGGTGACCTGGTCTGCCGGGGCTGCAAGCGTTATCACCATGAGGTGATTCAGTGGAATGGCTACAACGCCGACGAGAAGCAGGCGGTGTGGCTGCGCCTGGAGCAGCTGCTGGTGCAGGTGATGGCCAGCAAGCTGGAAGTGTTCGACCCACAACGCCTGCGCCAGCAGTTGGAAGACCGCAAGATTCGCTTTATGCCGCACCAGTCGCCGTATTGCTGGGCGTACCAGTTGATTGCGCGGGGCGCGCGGGTGATTTCCAAGCTGGATGCGTATGGGTTGGCGTTGTTGCCGGAGTTTCGTGAGCGCAGCCTTGCGGATTTGCGTGATGCGATTGATCGGGAGTTTTTCCTGCTTTCCGAGGCGCATTACGAGCGCTACATCGCGCCGGGGTTTCTGAAGGAAGCGTTTGGGCCAGCCCTGATTGCCACGTTCTAACACCACCGCAACCCTAAAGTGTGGGAGCGGGCTTGCTCGCGAATGCAGTCTGTCAGTTAATAAATCTGCTGACTGATTCACCGCTTTCGCGAGCAAGCCCGCTCCCACATTTGGATTTTCGCCAGTCAGCAAACCCAGGACGCTTCGCGTTCCGTCTGCAAGCCATAGCGCTCAATCGCCTGCTGACACACCTCTCGCGCCAGACTCCCCTGCTCCGCCAACGCCGTCAGCGCTGCCAGCACCAGTTGATGGCGATCCACTTCAAAGAAATCACGCAACGCTGCCCGTGTATCACTGCGACCAAAACCGTCGGTGCCGAGCACGGTGTAGCTACAACTCAGGTAAGAAGCGATCATCTGCGGCACCGCCCGTACATAGTCGGACACCGCAATCACCGGCGCGCCGTTGGGCAAGCAGTCATTCACATGGCTGACGCGCTTGGCGTGCTGGGGATGCAAGCGATTCCACCGCTCCACTTCCCGCGCATCCCGCGCCAGCTCACTGTAACTGGTGACGCTGAACACCTCGCTCGCCACTTGCCAATCCTCGGCCAGTAACTGCGCGGCGGCCTGGGCCTCGCGCAGCAGCGTGCCCGAACCCAGCAAGCGCACTTGGGCATCTGGCGCACCTTGCAAGCGGTACATGCCTTTGATAATCGCTGACTCCACGCCCTGCGGCAGGCTTGGCTGCGGGTAGTTTTCGTTCATCAACGTTACGTAGTAGAACGCGTCCACGTCGTGTTCCAGCATCTGGCGCATGCCGTGGTCGAGGATTACCGCAAACTCGCCGGCAAACGCCGGGTCGTAGGCGCGGCAATTAGGCACGGTGGCGGCGCTGAGGTGGCTGCTGCCGTCCTGGTGCTGCAAGCCTTCGCCGCCCAGGGTGGTGCGCCCGGCCGTGGCGCCGAGCAGGAAACCACGGGCGCGCTGGTCAGCGGCGGCCCAGATCAGGTCACCGACGCGCTGGAAGCCGAACATCGAGTAATAGATATAGAACGGCAGCATGCGCAGGCCATGCACCGAGTAGCTGGTGGCCGCTGCCACCCACGAGCTGATGGCACTGGCTTCGCTGATGCCTTCCTCGAGGATCTGCCCGTCGGTGGCCTCGCGGTAGCTGAGGATCGAGCCGATGTCTTCGGGCTCGTAGCACTGGCCGACGCTGGAATAGATGCCGATCTGCTTGAACAGGTTGGCCATGCCAAAGGTGCGCGCCTCATCGGCCACAATCGGCACGATGCGCGGGCCGAGGGCCTTGTCCTTGAGCAGGTGGGTGAGCATGCGCACGAAGGCCATGGTGGTGGACATTTCCTTGCCGTCAGCCGCCGTGGCGAAACCGGCGTAATCCTTCACTGGCGGCACCGCCACCGGCGCTGCGACCTGACTGCGGCTCGGTACGTAACCGCCGAGCGCCTGGCGGCGTTGATGCAGGTAGCGCAGTTCAAGGCTGTCGTCGGCCGGTTTGAAGAAGCTCAACGATTCGGTCTGCTCGTCCGTCAGCGGCAACTGGAAGCGATTGCGGAAGGCGATCAGCGCCTGCCGATCAAGCTTCTTCTGTTGGTGCGTGGTCATCCTGCCCTGCCCGGCTTCGCCCATGCCGAAGCCCTTTTTGGTCTGCGCCAGGATCACCGTCGGCTGGCCCTTGACCCGGCGCGCGGCGTGGTAGGCGGCGTGGATCTTGACCATGTCGTGGCCGCCACGCTTAAGGCGGTCGATTTGCTCGTCACTCATGCCCTCGACCAACTTGGCCAGTGACTCGCTCTGCCCGAAAAAGTGCTCACGGTTGTAGGCGCCGTCTTTGGCGGCGAAGGTCTGGAATTGCCCGTCGACGGTCTGCGACAACGTGCTCACCAGCGAGCCGTCAGTGTCCTTGGCGAGCAAGGCGTCCCAGTCTGAACCCCAGACCAGCTTGATCACATTCCAGCCGGCACCGGCAAACAACGCCTCCAGTTCATCGATGATGCGCCCATTGCCGCGCACTGGGCCGTCGAGGCGTTGCAGGTTGCAGTTGACCAGCCAGGTCAGGTTGTCCAGGCCTTCGCGGGCGGCCAGGGTCAGTGCCGACATGCTTTCCGGCTCGTCCATTTCGCCGTCGCCGAACACACCCCAGACGTGACGGTCGGTGGTGTCGAGCAGCCCACGATGCTGCAGGTAACGCATGAAACGCGCCTGGAAAATCGAGCTGATCGGGCCGATCCCCATGGAACCGGTGGGGAACTGCCAGAAGTCCGGCATCAACCACGGGTGCGGATAGCTGGACAGACCCCGTGCGCCCGCTTGTTGCCCGCCGATCTCCTGGCGGTAGTGCGCGAGGTCGTCTTCGCTCAAGCGGCCCTCCAGGAAGGCGCGCGCATAAATGCCCGGCGCGGAATGCGGCTGGTAGAACACCAGGTCGCCGCCAAAGTCTGGGTTGCGGGCGCGGAAAAAATGGTTGAAGCCGACTTCGAACAAATCGGCGGCACTGGCGTAGCTGGCGATATGGCCACCGAGCTCGCCGTACGCTTGATTGGCGCGCACCACCATGGCCAGCGCGTTCCAGCGCACCAGGGAAGCCAGACGCTCTTCGGTGGCGAGGTCACCGGGAAAGACCGGCTGCTGCTCAACGCTGATGCTGTTGATGTACGGTGTGCCGTGGCGCGGTTTCCAGTTGATATGCGGGGCGCTGCCTTCGCGGGCCAGCAGGTCGAGGATCTGCCGCGCCCGTTCGGGACCGGCGTTGGCCACCAGCGAAGCCAGTGCGTCACGCCACTCGTCCTGCTCTACTTGATCCAACGCCGTGTGATTGACTGCACTGGCGAAACCATTCATGCGCACCTCCGGGCTTTTTTCCAGTTTATGCTGGCGCTGAAGGATTTTTTGCCTGTTATCAGGCGCAGGTTCGGGCATTTTGAGCATGAATCACTGCCAATCCGCTTTTTGCCAGCACGTTGTGCTCAAGCCACACGCAACGCCGCAACTGTGTTTAAAATGCCGCCCGCTCAATGACCGACGCTGACCGATGACCCCAGACGCACTTGCCACCCTGCACGCCCACCTGCTCACCGCCCTGGCCAGCCCGCCCGCCGAGACCCGGCGACTGTTCCACGGCCGTGGCCGCTGCTGGCCGGGGCTGGAACAACTGACGGTGGACTGGTTGCAAGGGGTGATTCTGGTTTCGTTGTTCAAAGCGCCGGAGGCCGAACATCTGGACGCGTTGAAACAGATGCTCAAGGAACAGCTCAGCACCTATACCGTGGCCCTGCAACACCGCTACCTGCCGCAAAGCACCACAGAATGGCTGGTGGGTAACGCTGTTGATGAGCTGACGATCACCGAAGGCGGCCTGCGCTACCTGATAGACCTGGGAAAAAAACAGAACAGCGGGCTGTTCCTCGACATGCGTTACGGCCGTAACTGGGTGCGTGAGCAGGCCAAAGGCCAGCGCGTACTCAACTTGTTCGCGTATACCTGCGGGTTCTCCGTCGCGGCCATCGAAGGCGGCGCCGACCATGTGGTCAACCTCGACATGGCCCGTGGCGCCCTCAGCCGTGGCCGCGACAACCATCGCCTGAACGGTCACGACCTGAGCAACGTTACGTTTCTGGGCCATGACCTGTTCAAGTCCTGGGCCAAGGTCACCCACAGCGGGCCTTATGATTTGGTCATCATCGATCCGCCGTCCTTTCAGAAAGGCAGCTTCCTGCTGACCAAGGACTACCAACGCGTGCTGCGCCGGCTGCCGGATTTGCTCACGCCCCAGGGCAGCGTACTGGCGTGCATGAACGACCCGGCGTTTGGCGAAGACTTCCTGATCGACGGCGTCACCCGCGAAGCACCGGGCCTGCGCTTTGTGGAGCGGCTGCAAAACCCGCCTGAATTTCCGGATATCGACCCCCAAAGTGGCTTGAAGGCGCTGGTGTTCCGTCAGGGTTGATGCTGAAACGTGCTGCGCTTGCTACGCTAAGTGATACACCGGGGCGGTGAACCTTATCCCCCCCTTCCCGGTCGATACCTGCATTCCCCGGCCAGACTCGACGGCGTTACGTTGTCGGCTGCCCTGTTTGACCTTTTGGAGAAACGCCCGTGATATCGACCCTGCATGTAGCCAGACTCAAAGCCTGGGGCGCCCACGGCTTTACCGCCACCGGTGTCGTGCTGGCCTTTCTGGCCACGCTTGCGCTGCTGGAAAACTCACCCAAGGCTTGCCTGCTCTGGCTGGGCCTGGCACTGGTAGTCGATGGCGTAGACGGCTCCCTGGCCCGACGAGTGAATGTCAGCACGGTATTGCCAAGCTTCGATGGCTCGGTGCTGGACCTGGTGATTGATTACCTGACGTATGTGTTTATTCCGGCGTTGTTCATCTACCGCTATATCGACCTGCCCGACTTCACTCACCTGTTTACGGTGTCGGTGATTCTGGTGTCGTCGCTGTTCTGCTTCTGCAATGTGAACATGAAGAGCAAGGACAACTACTTCGTCGGCTTCCCCGCCGCCTGGAACGTGGTTGCCCTGTGCGTGTACATCATCCAGCCGGACGCCTGGGTCACCTTGCTGACGGTGATTGGCCTGGCGCTGCTGACCGTGACGCCGATGAAGTTTTTGCACCCGTTCCGGGTCAAGCGCTTTATGCCGATCAACATTGCCGTGACCACGATCTGGTTGCTGTGCAGCTTTTTGATGGTGGTGGACTACCCGAATACCAACCCATGGACGTTCGGGTTGTGGTCGCTGATGTCGGCGTATTTCCTCGGCATTTGTGTGTGGCGCACAGCGCTGGAGTGGCTGGACAAGCGTCACGGTTGATCGCGGTTAAACCTGTGGGAGCGGGCTTGCTCGCGAAAGCGGTGGATCAGTCACAGATATATTGACTGACCATGCCGCCTTCGCGAGCAAGCCCGCTCCCACATTTGGCTCTCTGTTGATCTGACAGGTAAGATGCGGGCCTTTGGTGCAGCCCCTTCGCTGTGCCCTGCCAATAATAAGCCCTGCCCATGCCCTTCGAACTCAGCGTCGACCTCACCACCCTCGCCATCCTGGCCATCGTGGCCTTTATCGCCGGCTTCATCGATGCCATCGCCGGCGGCGGCGGGCTGCTCACCACGCCCGCCCTGCTGACCGCCGGCATGCCGCCCCACCTGGTGCTGGGCACCAATAAACTCAGTTCCACCTTCGGCTCGGCCACCGCCAGCTTCACCTTCTACCGGCGCAAACTCTTTCATCCCCGCCAGTGGGTGCATGCCATCGTCGGCACGTTGATCGGCGCGCTGGCCGGTGCGGTCGTCGCGCACTACCTGCCGGCCGAAACCCTGAACAAAATGCTCCCGGTGATCGTATTCGGCTGCGGTGTGTACCTGCTGTTTGGCGGTACGCCCAAGGCGCCGCTGGATGCCGACGCGCCGATCAAGAAGAAGTGGCAATCCACCCAGGGCTTTGGCCTGGGCTTCTACGACGGCGTGGCCGGCCCCGGCACCGGCGCGTTCTGGACGGTCAGCACGATGCTGCTGCACCCCATCGACCTGGTAAAGGCCAGCGGCGTCGCGCGCAGCATGAACTTCGTCAGCAACGCGGCGGCGCTGTCGGTGTTCATCTTCAACGGCTCGGTGGACTGGATCGTCGGCCTGGCGATGGGCTTTTCGGTAATGTGCGGCGCGTTCTTTGGCGCACGCAGCGCGATCAGCGGCGGCGCCAAATTCATTCGCCCGGTGTTTATCACCGTGGTTCTCGGCCTGACCGTGCGTCTAGCCTGGCAACACTGGTTCAGCGTGGCCTAAACGACGCGCCAGGTAGAGGTCGATCAGGTAACGCGCAATCGAACGTGACGCCGGCAGCGGCGGCAGGTCGTGGATGTTGAACCATTGCGCGTCCTCGATCTCGTCAGCTTGGGGCACGATGTCGCCACCGGCATATTCGGCATGGAAGCCGAGCATCATCGAATGCGGGAACGGCCAGCATTGGCTGCCCATGTACTGGATATTCTTGACCTCCACCTGCACTTCCTCGCGCACCTCGCGGATCAGGCAGTCCTCGGCCGACTCACCCGGCTCGGCGAACCCGGCCAGGGTGCTGTAGACGCCCGTGACAAAACGCGGCGAACGCGCCAGCAGAATCTCGTCGCCTCGGGTCACCAGCACAATCATGCTCGGCGAAATGCGCGGGTAGCTGCGCAGGTCGCAGGCTGTGCAATGCATCGCACGCTCACGCGGCACCTGGACCATGGCCTGGCCGCAGCTGCCGCAAAACCGGTGCTCGCGCGCCCAGGTGCCGATCTGCGCGGCGTAGCCGAGCACTTTGTACAACGTGTGATCGCCCTGCAGCATGAACGCGCGCAAACCTTGCCAGCTGCAGCCTGGCACGTCACTCGCCGAGTTCAGTTCCAGCAAGTACACCGGCTCACCGTCGAGGTGGCCGATGCCGTGTTCGGCGAACACCGACAGGTCCTGGCGCTTGAGCCATTCGCGCGGGAACAGCGGGCCGTTGGTGTCATGCAAAAAGCCTTCGCGGCTGCGGGCGACGGCCCAGCCACCGGGGGCGTCGTTGTCCAGCAGCGTTGTGGTAATCCAGCCTGGGGTCATGTCAGTCAATCCACGAATTCGGGTTTCTGCTTACTCATATGGGCCGCGATGGCCACGCGCAGGTCGTTGGATTGCAACATAGCCGAGTTCCAGGTGGCAACGTATTCCAAACCATCATTGACCGTGTGGTCACGCATGTAGCTGATCATCGCCTTGGTGCCGGTCACGGCAATCGGCGACTTGGCGGCGATTTGCTGGGCAATGTCCATGACGCCGGCCAACAGGCTTGCATAGTCCGCATACACGCGATTGACCAGGCCGATGCTGCGCGCTTCCTCAGCACCGAACTGGCGGCCGGTGTAAGCCAGTTCACGCAGCATGCCGTCGCCGACAATGCGCGGCAGGCGCTGCAAGGTGCCCACGTCGGCGGCCATGCCGATGTCGATTTCCTTGATCGAGAACTGCGCGTCTTCAGCGGCGTAGCGCATGTCGCAGGCACTGATCAAGTCGATGGCGCCGCCGATGCAGTAGCCGTGGATCGCCGCCAGTACCGGTTTGCGGCAATGGTCGACGGCGTTGAACGAGGCTTGCAGCTCGAGGATTTTGCGGCGCAACAAGCGCGCATTGCGGCCCACGTCCTTGCCGAATTCGTTGGCCACCGAGGCCAGCAGCATCAGGTCGATGCCGGAAGAAAAATGCTTGCCGGCGCCGCTGAGTACCACGGCGCGCACGGCGTCGGTGTCCTCGACCCACTGGAAGATGTCGATGATTTCGGTCCAGAACGCCGCGTTCATCGCGTTGATCTTTTCCGGGCGGTTGATCTGCACATGGGCAACGTTGCCGGTGAGTTCGACGACGAAAGCTTGGTATTCGGACATGGCAGTGATCCCTGACTGGCGAGTGATAAGGGCCGAACTATAACAAGGGAGCGCGGCGGCGCATCGGCCAAAAACGGGACTGGCAAACGTAATGAAATGTTGTGGGGCCGCGGTTCATGGCCTGCCGATACATTTCACCCGGGAACGCGACTTTATCGGCTATACAATCTGGGCCACTTCCTGGAGCCGTCTATGCCGACCACGTTTCGCTCATCGTTGATTCTGGCCCTGGTGGTCGTGCTGACTGGCATCGGCGCCGGGCTTGGCGGGATGCTCCTGGCGTTGCTGCTGCACGGCATCCAGCACCTGGCGTACGGGTACAGCCTCGACAGCCTGGTCAGCCATGAAACCTTTCTGTGGGGCGTGACCGCCGCCGCGCCACAGCGTCGGTTACTGGTTTTGGTCATTTGCGGCCTCGTTGCGGGTGTGGGCTGGTGGACCATTTATCGCTACGGCCGTCCGCTGGTGAGCATCAAGCAGGCGGTTGGCGAAAAGATGCCGATCATGCCGCCCAAGACCACCCTCGCCCACGCCATCCTGCAAATCATCACCGTGGCCCTCGGCTCGCCGCTGGGGCGTGAAGTGGCGCCGCGTGAAGTCGGCGCACTGGCGGCGACATGGTTAGCGCAACGTGCGCGACTGGAACCGTCGATGCATCGGCTGATCGTAGCCTGCGGCGCGGGTGCGGGCCTGGCGGCGGTGTACAACGTGCCGTTGGGCGGCGCGGTGTTTGTGCTGGAAGTGCTGGTCGGCGCATTCAGCTGGCCAGCGGCGGTGATTGCGCTGGCAACGTCGGCGATTGGGGCCGCGGTGGCATGGATCGGCCTTGGCGCAGAGTCGCAATACGTGGTGCCGCATTTTCTGCCGAGCCCGGCGTTGATCGCCTGGGCCGTAGTGTGTGGCCCGGTGTTTGGCGTGGCGGCCTACGCTTTCAGCCGCGTTACCGGCGCCGCCAGGGCGAACGCCCCGCGCGGCTGGCGTCTGCCGGTGCTGGCGTTGATCAACTTTACCCTCATCGGTGGGTTGGCCATGCTGCTGCCGCAGATCCTCGGCAACGGCAAGGGCCCGGCGCAACTGGGTTTCGACAATGAGCTGACAATCGGCCTGGCCGCCATCCTGCTGCTGGTCAAAGTGCTGATCACGACCAGCAGCCTGCGCGCCGGGGCCGAAGGCGGGCTGCTGACCCCGGCCCTGGCCAATGGCGCGTTGCTGGCGATCATCCTCGGCGGCGCCTGGAGCCTGGCGTGGCCCGGCGTGCCGCTGGGCGCGTTTGCGATCATCGGCGCAGCGGCGTTCCTGGCGGCGAGCATGAGCATGCCGCTGACGGCGATTGTGCTGGTGGCGGAATTTACCCGGATCGACCATGACTTTCTGGTGCCGATCATCCTGGCGGTGGTGGGTTCGATGTGCGTGAGCAAACTGCTTGTGCGCTGGGAAAACGCTGGAAAAAAGCCGGCCTAAGCGCCATCCTTCGCGCTTTAAGCCGCCCCGCAGCGGCGCTCGACGCTCAAAGGAATTGCCATGCACGCCCAACCCCTCGCCCCCGCCGATTTCGAATTCATCGACGAAACCCTGCTCAAGTACGGTGACGATCACTCGGTGCTGAACCTGGCCGAACTCGACGGCTACTTCACTGCGCTGGTCTCAAGCCCGGCACAAGTGGACGTCGCTGAGTGGTTTCCGGCGATCTGGGGTGGGCAGAACCCGGACTGGGAAAGTGTGGAGGAGGCCCAACGTTTTCTCGAACTGTGCGTGCGCCATATGAATACCCTGGCCGCGCAGTTGGCAACCGACGCGCAAGGCTTCAAGGCTCGCTTTGATGACACGGAGCATCAGGGCCACGTCGTCACCCTGGCGGAGGAATGGTGCTTTGGCTATATCCGTGGCGCCGCGATCGGCCACTGGCCCGAATTGCCCGCCGAACTGGCCGGGCAACTGGAGAAAATTTCCGGGTGCGCCGAGCAGGACAACTTCGAATTGCCGGCGGACCTGGATGTAAACGCCCATCAACAGCGGGTCAGCGCAATCGAACCGGCTGCGCGGGCGCTACATGATTACTGGTTGAGCAAACGCTGAGCCGGGCTTATTTGAAGTCCAGGTCAAACGCCTGATAGAACGCGTTGCCGGTGTTGGCCACGATCCACATCAGCACCACCACGTGGCGGCCTTTTTTGCCCTTGGGCAAGGTCACCTGGTGCTCGACCCTGGCTTTCATTTCGTCGGCGTGCTGGTAATACGGCACCTGGGTGTAGAAGTCTTCAAAGAATGGTTTTGCCTCAAGCTGGGCGCGGCTGATGCGCTGCTTGGGGTCCCAGCCATCCTTGGTGATGAGCCAGCGATAACCCCGGGTGACGTGGGCAGCGGTGTATTGCCACTGCACCTTGAACACCTGGCCGGCCTCGACATTGAGCAATGGCCAAGTGAACGGGGTGTTGAGCTTTTTGCTCATTTCCTCATCGGTGAAGTTGACGCAATCGCGCTCATCGGTTTTGCCGCCGCTCAGGATGTGCCCGTCGGCCGGCGGCGTGACGCTTTGATCATCGGTTTGATAAGGCGCAGGGAAAGGCCCGGCGGTGAGTGCCGGGAAGTTCTTGCCGCCTTCCATTTCGTTGACCTGCCAGTTGCCCAGCAGCCCACGCTCTACGGCCACCGAGCCTCGGCTGGCGGGGGTCACGACACGGCCGTGCCTAAGTTGCGTCTGAGGTTTGTTCATTTCATTCACTCCTTGATTGAAAGCGCCCCGTCATGGGGCGTGCCTCGAACTTACCGTGGTGGGTTTTATTGTCCAATCGATGCTTCTCTCGGAACAGTCGTACAGCGACGCCGTTTCGCGGCGTAAAGGCCGTTGTCCTGCAACGCAAGGGTTGGTTGTCCTACCCGGCTGAGGGCAGTAAGGCTACACGCCCTGTCCGCGAGTTGATCACGCCGTAATACGCGCCGCACAACGATCCCTGCTCGACAAGCGTGGCGTGTTTGGCTGATTATTCGGGTCCGCCCGTCGGCCACTCCACACCACCTTGCCTTGATCAGGAGCCTTGTACCTTGAGTTCGCAGAAAACCGTGACCGTGACACCGCCCAATTTCCCCCTGAACGGCAAGGTCGCTCCTCCCGGCTCCAAATCCATTACCAACCGCGCCCTGTTGCTGGCGGCGCTGGCCAAGGGCACCAGCCGTTTGAGCGGCGCGCTGAAAAGCGATGACACCCGCCACATGTCGGTGGCCCTGCGCCAGATGGGCGTGACCATCGATGAGCCGGATGACACCACCTTCGTGGTCACAGGCTCCGGCAAACTGCAATTGCCCGCGCAGCCGTTGTTCCTCGGCAATGCCGGCACCGCCATGCGGTTTCTCACGGCGGCCGTGGCAACGGTCGAAGGCACCGTGGTGCTGGACGGCGACGACTACATGCAAAAACGCCCGATCGGCCCGCTGCTGGCCACCCTTGGCCAGAATGGCATCCGCGTCGACAGCCCCACGGGTTGCCCGCCGGTGACCGTGCACGGCGTGGGCAAGGTCCAGGCCAAACGCTTTGAAATCGACGGCGGTTTGTCCAGCCAGTATGTGTCGGCCTTGCTCATGCTTGCCGCCTGCGGCGAAGCGCCGATTGAAGTGGCGCTGACCGGCAAGGACATCGGCGCCCGTGGCTACGTGGACCTGACCCTGGACTGCATGCGTGCCTTTGGCGCACAGGTCGAAGTGGTCGACGACACCACCTGGCGCGTCGCCCCCACCGGCTACACCGCCCATGACTACCTGATCGAACCTGATGCCTCCGCTGCAACGTACCTGTGGGCCGCTGAAGTGTTGACCGGCGGGCGCATCGACATCGGCGTGGCGGCGCAGGACTTCACCCAGCCGGACGCCAAGGCCCAGGCCGTGATCGCCCAGTTCCCGAACATGCAGGCCAACGTGGTCGGCTCGCAGATGCAGGACGCGATCCCGACCCTGGCAGTCTTGGCCGCGTTCAATAACACCCCGGTGCGCTTCACTGAACTGGCCAACCTGCGCGTGAAGGAATGTGACCGGGTGCAGGCGCTGCACGATGGCCTCAACGAAATTCGCCCAGGCCTGGCCACCATCGAAGGCGACGACCTGCTGGTCGCCAGCGACCCTGCCCTGGCCGGCACCACGTGCAACGCGCTGATCGACACCCATGCCGACCACCGCATTGCCATGTGCTTTGCGCTGGCCGGGCTGAAGGTCGCGGGAATCCGCATTCAAGACCCGGACTGCGTGGCCAAGACCTACCCTGAGTACTGGAAGGCCTTGGGCAGTCTTGGGGTCGCACTGAGCTACTGAAGCAGCCGCGCCGGAATGGGGAGGGAATGCACATGACGATTCGCCCGCCCTGCCCAC